>DATJOR010000239.1:0-20524 GCA_035506875.1 Mycobacterium sp. | reverse complement strand
GAAAACCCGCGCGTGCACAAGGAATTGCTGCGCAACACCGTCGAGGTGGTCAGCGGTGTCTGTGAATGCACCGGGCAAGCGATGGAGGATCTGCGTCAGACGCTGACGCCCGCCCGTCAGATCGTCCGAGACCGGGGCATGGAGCTGTTTTGCGCGGGCACGCACCCGTTCGCGCGGTGGTCCACCCAAAAGCTCACCGACGCACCGCGTTACGCTGAGCTGATCAAGCGCACCCAGTGGTGGGGCAGGCAGATGCTGATCTGGGGTGTGCACGTCCACGTCGGGATCTCCTCGGCACACAAGGTGATGCCGATCATGACGGCATTGCTCAACTACTACCCGCACCTGCTGGCGCTGTCGGCATCGTCGCCGTGGTGGGGCGGGGAGGACACCGGCTACGCCAGCAATCGGGCGATGATGTTTCAGCAATTGCCGACCGCCGGATTGCCTTTCCACTTTCAGTCCTGGGCGCAGTTCGAAGGTTTTGTCTACGACCAGAAGAAGACCGGAATCATCGACCACATGGACGAGATCCGTTGGGATATCCGGCCTTCACCGCATCTCGGCACTCTCGAAGTGCGAATCTGCGACGGTGTGTCCAACCTGCGCGAGCTCGGCGCCCTGGTGGCGTTGACGCATTGCCTGATCGTCGACTTAGACCGACGCCTCGACGCGGGTGAGCCGCTGCCGACGATGCCGCCCTGGCATGTTCAGGAAAACAAATGGCGTGCAGCCCGTTACGGGCTGGATGCGGTGATCATCCTCGACGCCGAAAGCAATGAACGGTTGGTGACCGATGAGCTGCCCGACCTGCTGAACCGGTTGGAGCCGGTGGCGAAGTCGCTGCACTGCGCCGACGAGTTGGCCTCGGTGGCGGAAGTCCCAAGGCTGGGCGCGTCGTACCAGCGACAGCGGCGGGTTGCTGAAGAACACGACGGAGATCTGCGCGCCGTCGTCGACGCGCTGATCGGTGAGCTGGATATCTAATGGCGACAGCCGTTCCGATGGCGATGTTCCCTCTGCAGTCGGCGCTGCTGCCCGACGAGGATCTGCCGATGCAAATTTTCGAACCTCGCTATACCGCGCTGATTCGGGACTGCATGCGTGACGACGATCCTCGTTTCGGCGTCGTGCTGATCTCGCACGGCCGCGAGGTCGGCGGCGGCGATGTGCGCTGCGACGTCGGGACGGTTGCCCGGATCACCGACTGCGTGGACCTTGCCGGCTCGGGGCGATTCGTGCTGCGTTGCCGGACGGGCGAACGGATCCGGGTGCGCGATTGGTTGCCTGACGATCCGTATCCGCGCGCGATGGTGCAGGCCTGGCCGGACGAGCCGGGCGAACCGGTCACCGCCGGCCAACTGGGGGAATTGGAAGACCGGGTGATGGCGTTGTTCGCGCGGATCGCGGCGGCCCGCGATTTCTCGTTGCCTGACCGGGATGTGCTGTTGGGTAACGCCGCTGACACGGTCGATGCCGGCGGGCGGCTGTACGCGTTGGCGGCGCGCGTCCCGATCGGCGCGGCGGACCGCTACTGCGTACTGTCCGCGCCGTCGGCCGCCGAGCGGCTTGCCGCGCTGAGCGAAGCGGTGGATTCCGTGGCCGCGGTGATCGAATTCCAGCTTTCCGAGTGATCCGCTAGAGCCTGCCGCATCGATGAACAACTGCGCGTAGCGGTCGATGAACAGGGGACACTCGCAATCGGATTCGGCGGTGCGCGCCATCGCCACACCGAGCGCAGTCGCTCCGACACTCTCGGTGATGCTCCAGCTGTCATCGTGAGTCCGTGTCATAAAACCAGGCTAATGAAGTTGCAAACCGTGCGCTTAGCCCGAGGTTGCGTGGTGTACTTCGACGGGTGGGCACCGCTGTGCTGGTTGACGTCGACGCGGGTGTCGCGGTGCTCAGGCTCAACCGCGCCGAGCATCTCAACGCCTACACCGCTGACATGGGCGCGCAGCTGAGCCGGGCATACCGGGACTGCGACGAGGACGACGACGTCCGGGCCATCGTGGTCACCGGTGCGGGCCGAGCGTTCTGCGCCGGCGCGGATTTCTCGGCTAGCACCTCGCCGTTCGACGCCCCGATGGACGACGCTGCGTTCTCCGCATCGCCGATCGACCCGGCCGCGTTCGAATTGCGCAAGCCGGTGATCGCCGCACTCAACGGCCACGCGATCGGCATCGGCCTGACCATCGCCCTGCAGACGGATATCCGGATCGTCGCCGAAGATGCGAAATACGGTGTGGTGCAGGTCCGTCGGGGCGTGATACCGGACTGCATGTCGCACTGGACACTGGCACAGCTGACGAACCTGGGAGTGGCCGCCGAGGTGTTGCTCACCGGACACACCTTCGACGGGGCGGAGGCCGTGGCGCTCGGTATCGCGAACAAGGCGCTGCCCGCCGGGCAGGTACTCGAGCATGCGCTGGAGATGGCCCGCGACATCGCGACCAACGTGGCGCCGATGTCGGCAGCGTTGTGCAAGCGACTGCTGTGGGACAGCGCGATCAACAGCTACACGCCGCGACAGGTCGCGTCGCTGGAAACGCAACTGCACCATCGGGTGATGGGCACCGACGATGCCGGTGAAGGGGTCGCCGCATTCCTCGATCGGCGGCCGCCGCGGTTCACCGCACGGCTCTCGGCCGATTGGACACCACTACCGGAACCGGAGTCGTGAGCATGCATGTCGATGTCATCGCAGACGGGCTCGGCTTCACCGAGGGCCCGGTGTGGCTGCCCGATGGACGCGTGGCATTGACGTCGATCAGCCATGGCTGCGTCTACATCGTCGATCCGTCCGGTGGTCCGGCCGAACGCATCGACACCGGCGGCGGACCGAACGGCCTCGCACGCGGTGACGACGGCACGCTGTACGTGGCGCAGAACGGCGGTGCTTGGGGCGCAAGCGGATCCGTCGAGCCCGGTGTTCAAGTGATCACAGGCGCGCACGTTGACTATCTGGTCGAGGGGCTCGGCGCCCCGAACGATCTGATGTTCGGCCCGGATGGTCGGCTGTGGATCACCGACACCCGCGGCGAGTTCGACATCAGCATTCCCGACGCCGGGCTTCCGGGGCACGTGTATGCCACCGATGTCGTCTCGGGTGATACCCAACAGGTTATCGACGACGGGCCGGTGTTCATCAACGGGCTGGGCTTCGATAACGATGGATCGAAATTACTTGTGACAGCAACATTGTCGTCGCAGTTACTGTCGTATGACGCCCACGCAGTCGGTTCATCCGAACTTGTGCACACGTTCGTCAACGGCTGGCCCGACGGCATGGCGGTCAGCGCCCGCGGCGACTATTGGGTCGCGCTTACCGGCGCTGATCGCCTGGACGTCATCGACCCCGCGGGCCGGCGCGTCGGGGTGGTCGAATTGCCAAGTGGATCACTGCCTACCAACGTCTGCATCGGCGGCGACGGCTCCGATGAACTGTTCATCACCGCGTCGCAAAGCCAGGCGCTGCTTCGGGTTCGGTTCGACGGCGACGATGCCGAGGGGGCACGCCTCAAGCCTTGAGCAGCTCCGCCAGCGCGACACCGAGATTGTGCAGATTGGTGTCCAGGGAATAGGTCCGGTCGACCGTCCAGTTGACGATCCCGCCGGACAGCGCACCAACGATGATGTCGGCCAGGGTTTCCACGTTGTGTCGGGTGCTCACCTCGCCGCGGGCGACGCCTTCCTTGACGAGTTCGACGAAAGTCTCGTGCAGGTTGAATCCGCGCTGGATGCCGTAGCCGGTGGTGGCCAGCATTTCTCCGATCAGCTCGCGATAGGTGTCGCCGGATTGGCTTAACGCCGTGGCGATGTCGTCGAACACAGCGATGAGACGGGCCGGGATCGCTTCGTCGCCGCGATCGAAGAACACGTCGTGCAGGTTGACCAGTCGCCGCTCCGCCAACGCGCGGATCATGTCCTGACGGGTGGCGAAGTGGTTGAAGAACGTTCGGTTGGCCACGTCGGCCCGGTCGCAGATCTCCTCGATGGTGGTGGCGCCAGCGCCTTGGGCCAGGAACAGATCGAAGGCGGCGGCGAGAATCTTCTCGCGCACCTCGAGTTTTCGACGCTCGTGTCTGTTCATGTTGCGGCACAGAGTTTCTCGGAGAGCGCCCACAGCTCCACAGCGCGCTCGGCATCGCGTGCGTAGGATTTGACGGGTTCACTGATGCCGCAGTCTTCGAGGTAAAGCCCGCCCCGGTCGGCCAGTTCCGGGCTCACTGCGGCCCACACCTGAGTGGCCGCGCCGTATTCGGGCGTGGTGAAATCCAGGTGCCCATCGGATGATTCGCCACGCTCGGCGCTATTGGCGACCGCAAATTTGCGCAGCTGCGAGAAGTCCGATTTCGACATGTATCGCGCCAGCGATGTGGCCACCGTGCCAGGATGAACGGCATAGGCGTGGATTCCCAGCTCGTGCAGGCGGCGGTCGGCTTCTTTCGCGTGCAGGATGTTCGCTGTCTTGGATGCGCCGTAGGCGACGAATTTGTCGTACTCCCGCCGCTCCCAGTTGGGATCGCCGAAGTCGACGTTGCCAAGGGCGTGACCCCCGGAGGACAGGATGACCAGCCGGGCGCCCTGAGCGGCGACGAGCTGCGGAGTGAGCAGTCGGGTGAGTTCGAAATGCCCGAAATGATTGGTGCCGATTTGGATTTCGAAGCCATCCTGGGTGCGGCGAAAGGGCGTGAACATGACGCCGGCGTTGTTCATCAAGACATGGATTACCGGCGTAGCCTCGCGGATCTCAGCGGCCGCGGCGCGCACACTGCCCAGCGAGGTGAGGTCGAGATGCACCGTCGAGGTTCGGGCGCCGGGCACCTCGGCCTGGACCCACCGGGCCGTCTCGGCCAGCGCATCGGCGTTGCGTGCGGCCAGTATCACCTGCGCGCCCGCTGCGGCGAGCGCCCGCGCCGACTCGCGGCCCAGCCCCGACGAGGCGCCGGTGATCACACATACCTTGCCGGATAGGTCAATACCCTCAACCACTTGCAGGGCGCTGCGCGATTCTGTCATGCCGGCGTGAGCCTCCACAGCGGGATGACAACGTCGGCGTCGCATTCTTCGTCGACGACCCACTTGCACATGCGCCTGATCGGCTCGATGGCGTCCTGCGGGGCGGCCACCGCGACATTGCACGCATAACCCAGGCTGGTCAACCGTTGAGCACCGAACAGCGGCAACGTGTCTCGCAGCTGTCGTTTGAGCGATTCGGGGTAGATGCCTATGGTCTGAGTGTAGGCGTTTACCGCTGCGGTGACTTTGTCGATGTTGTCCACCGGCACGATATTGGCGACACGCCCGGACAGCATCGATGAATAGTCGACCGGCTCGTCGAACTGGGAGACGACGATCGCCCCTTCCCGCTGCTCACCGCCGATCACGCGATAGAAGTCTTCGGTCATTCGTGAAGACTCCACGTGGTCGAGCAGGTCACGGTTGGGGTAGCGCGGCGAGGTGCTGATGACGGCGGGCAACGACACCAGCTCCCGATAGATCAATTCGCCGAGCCGGTTCGCCTTGGCCAGGCCGTCGGCGTCGGTTCCGCTCAGCACATAGATGACTCGAGCGTTGGCGCAACCCTCCTGGTTCGCGACGCCGATGTCGGTCGCTGCGCGGCGGGCGACCTCGCGCAGCGTGCCGTCGTCATCGAACGCCTCGTGACCGATGATGGTGGCGCTGCGTTTGGGGTCCAGCGCGATGAGTTCCAAACCGGGTTGGATGTAACGGGTTACGTGCTTGACCGAGGCCAGCCCGCCCCACGCCACGATCTTTTCGATGTGCTGGGGCTGGTAGAGGGTTTCCTCGACGGCGAGGTCGCCGCCTTTCCAATAGCCGACCGCGAGATGTTTGGTGATCGGGTGCCGGGGCGCGACGTCAGCCAATGTGCGGGCGATCGCGACGGCGGTCAGTGGATCATTGGACGGCGCCTTGATGATCACGTCCGACCGGGTGATCACCGAGCGCAGGATGGTCACCGCCGAGACCAATCCGCCGTTGCCCGCCGGGATATGCAGCACCCGGGAGCCGAAGGCGCGCACCCGCAGTTCGCGGCCGTCGTGCAATGTCCGCGGGACCCATCCGTTGAGGTAGTCCAGGCCTACCTGGCTGTCGGCGATTTCGGTGACGTTGTCCCGGGAAAACAGCGGCCGCAAAATGCGATAGCTGTTCTGCATCATTGCCGGCGGCAGCACATTGGCCACCAGCGAGGCCTCATAGGCCTCCTGCAGGTGCGTGTTGGTGTCGAAGTCCAACGCGTTGCCGAGCGCTTCGAGCACATCGAGGATCTCGTCGAAGCTCGACTCGTAGAGGTCGCTCATCTCAGCCGGGCTCTTGAGCGGCAGTTGCTCGACATATTTGGTCATGTCCGGCGCCTGGAACTGTGCGGCACCGACGCGGGTAGCGAAGGGAACCATGTCCTCGGTGATCACCTCGCCCCGCAAGAACAGCGGGACGGTGTAGGCGATCACAGATCCAGCCCTTTCATGAAGTTGACCGCCTCGTTGTGCACCTCATGTGTTGCGGCACAGGTGATCCGGTCGTCTTCGACCCCCTGCTTCTCGCTGTAGCGCATGATGCCGGGCTCGAACGCGACGCTGGTCTGTCCACAGGGACACTTCAGGTCCCAGTCGATGGTGATCTCGTCGCCGGAGATGACACCGCCCCAGTGGGCGCGCAGCAGGATGTCGTAGACCGCGGCCCGGCCGGTCTGCACACCGGTGCGGGGGAGTGGCTCGCTGGTCTCGGGATCGAGAACGAACGGAATGACCCACGGCGCCACGTGGTAGCGGCCCTCGCTGCAGCCCCAGTGGAAGGTGCTGGACTCGGAGAAGCCATAACCGACCTGGATGCGGTCGACGCCCAGGAAGTTCTTGATGACCGTCATGAAATCGTCCGGCAGCGCAACGCCTTTCATCCCGCCGCCGGTGAGGATCGCCGAGTCCGGCGCGAAGACATTGCGCACGCCGCGCTCCAAACCGGCCTTGGCGATGTCATACATCAGGTGGTAGGTGCCGAGCATGAATACTCTCTTGCCGCGCAATTGCTCGGTGATGCGGGTGAAGAACGCATCCATGTCCTGAGGCTGTCGTGCCTGCATTTCGATGAACTCGTCCTTGCGCGCGGCCAGTGCGGGATCGATCTCCAGCCGGTCTAACTCGCCGCGGGATGCCGCCGCCCGCATCTTGGATGCCAGAAACATCAGGTCGGTGTCCACCGCGAACGGGTAGAGGGCGTGAAACCTGGTTTCGTCGCCGCCGGTGAAGCCACGCTTGATCATGTTGGCAATGCGGAGATGACCCAGCTTGCCGTTGGCGAAGTTCGGCCACACCACATCCACCGCCGGGTTCAATTCCTTCTCGGTCGGTTCCTGACCGAATGTTTGGAACAGGCAGATCTTCCACAGCGTCATGCCCTCGCTTGCGCCGCGTTTGTCTTTGGGCAGGATCGAGATGGTGCCGGTGGTACCGCTGGAGGTGATCACCTCCAGCGGAGTCTGCGCGTCGAGGCGGTCGATCCATTCGTCGATGCCGGTGCAGCCGGCGGTGTCGACGGTGGATAAGTCATAGCTGGTCAGCTTGTCCAGCCACTTGGTCATCAGGTCGAAGCGCTTCTTGTCGACCAGTGCCGCAGGATAGGACTTGAAGGCGGTATGCGAGAAGAACAGCGGCACAACGTCATTGAATTCGTGAAGCTCTGCGATCCCGAGCCGTTCAGCCAGCTTGCGCAGCATCTCGATGCTGGCCCGGTGCTGCTGAAAGCGGATGCTCATCGCCTGGCGTTGCAGGGCCTCGAGCTCGCCGCGGTCGATGCTGTGCATCTGGGTATAGGACTGGCCGAAGAAGCTGATCGGATCGTCCATGAAGTCGGTCACCGACCGCGCCGTCTTTTCCGTGACTGTCATGCGGGTCATGGTAGGCCAACGTGCAGTAATACGCAATATTGCAGTTAACTGCAAATTATCAACTCGAAGATGGCGCACTCGACACCAACTGCGGCACGGCGACGGCGATTTCATCGGGAACCGGTTCAGCGTGAACGATCGAGTTTCTGATAGCGAGGCCGCCGATGACGGCGCCGATGAAAAACAGCAGCGCGCTGACTCCGAGCAGCCGGGTGAAGCTGGCATCGGTCAGCTTGTTGGCGGAAATCAATCCCACACAGGCCACCGCGATCAGCGCAGAAGTCCGCCCCGTCGCGTTCTGGATCGCGGCGGCGATTCCGCTCTGCGCGGACTTGACGGCTGACAGATTGACCGCGGTCAGGGGCGTGACGGCAAGGACCATTCCGATGGCCAGCAAAATCCTGCCTGGCAGCACGTCGGTGACGATGTGTAATCCGTGCGCGGAGGGACGGATGAGCAGCAGCCCCAACCCGGCCAGCGCCGGACCCGTGATCAGGAAAATCCGCGGTCCGATCCGTGCCGCCAGTCCGCCGACGCCGCGGGCGAACAGCAACGACATGATGGGGCTGGGCAGGGTAATCAGACCCGCGGCCGTGGCCGAATATCCGGCGATCTCCATGAGGTACAGAGCGATGGCCAACGAGCCCATCGTGATGCCACCGTAGACGAACGCGGTGACCAGGTTGGCTCCGGTGAAATTGCGGATCGTGAACAGGCCTGGCGGCACCATCGGGTGGGGCGCGCGGCGTTGCCATGTCACGAACGCCAGCAATGCTGCGACCCCCACCACCAACGCAACCCTGACCCGGGGGTCGTCCCACCCCCGGCGACCTTGTTCGATCAGTGCGTACACCGTGGCGGCCAGTCCGACCGCCGATAGTGCGGCGCCGGCGACATCGACGCGTGGGCGTTCGGAGGGCCCGGGCATCCGGTGAAGCCAAAACGTCAGCGCAAAACCTATGGCCACCGGGATCGACGACAAAACGTAGATCCAGCGCCAGCCCAGGAAGTCCACGGTCAGTCCCCCCAGCAGTGGTCCGAGCGCAAAGGCGGTGCCGGTCCAGGCCGTCCAGGATCCGATTGCGGCAGGACGGTCCGCGCGCTCGAACGACGAGTTGATCAGCGCGAGCGAGCCGGGCACGAGAAATGCCCCGCCCAACCCCTGGACGAGGCGCCCGGCGATCAGCATCGCCGGGGTGCCCGCCGTGGCTGCCAGCACCGAGCCCACCCCGAAAGCCGCCAGACCGCAGCGCATCACCGGTACTCGCCCGAACAGATCGGAGATGGCACCACCGGGCAGAACCATAGCCGCGACCACCAGCAGGTAGCCGTCGACGACCCATTGCTGTGAGCACATGCCCCCGCCGAGGTCACGCTCCGTGGCCGGCAGGGCAAGGTTTACGACGGTGCCATCGAGGAAGACGACCATCGACGCCATGATGGCCAGCAGCATGACCCGTGTCGTCTGCGCGACATCGCGGAATTTCAAGAAACCGATCCCCGGAGGCTGCTGTACCGTGATCATCCCGCCGGCTCATTGTTCATGGGATCTTCTCCTCGAAGGTGGGATCCATTCGGACCACTGGTGTTAATAGCGGACCTGGTTACAGATCGTCACGGGCGAACGGGCCGCACGGTTCAAGAGATCAAGGTGATCAGCTGTTTTCGCATCATCACCAGGTCGCCCAACACGAGAAGACGAGCGAGAAGCGTTGGCCCGCCGAACAAGACTCACACGTGCAGCCGCGAGCTGGTGCCCTCGGCGCGGGCCGTATACCTGACTGAAACGCCCTTGGGTCGCAACCGTAATCTGCTCGCCGTCGATAAATGACTGCAGCACAAAGATGTCCAGGATGTCGTAGCGGTAGGGCGTGACGCGGAACTGCCACCGTCTGCTCCGATGGTCGCACCCCCCACGTCAAGCCTGGGATCACCGGATCGCGGGAATGCCACCACGACGGGCAGTGCGCTTCATCAGCTCTGGCGCGATGACCCGATGCAGTGGGCCGACGACGGCCCAGACTGCGCGGGCGGCGACCTTGTGCCGATAGTGCAGACGCGTGGTCAGGACGGCGCGCCGGCCGTCCTCGCGTCGCAGCCTCAGCTGGCCGCGCATCAGCGGCCCGCCCGCCACCAGCACGATCTCGTCGGGGTCCGAATGCGTGATCGACCAGCCGATGACGTGCTCGGGCGATGCGTACGGGCCCAGCTGAAATCTCAAGATGTGGCGGTGGATCCACAACACAAGGCCTCCGCCCGCGCCCGCCCGGTGACCAAGCGCGTCACGTAACGCTTGTTCGACAGTGCGTGAATCATCCTGATGGACAGGGACTTCGAAGACGTCAACGTAATCGGCAGCGGCGTCGTCGGCGGCCGCCCGTTCGGCGAACACCCGCGCCGCGATCCGTCTCAGCGTCCAGCGCACCGCCACCCGGTGTCCGCCGGAGCCGATGACGAGCGCGCGATAGAACGTGCCGTGCAGACCGGGGAAGTCCGCCCAGGTTGCCGAGCGAATGCGGGTGCGCTGTGGTGCTTCGGCATCCAACTCGAACACCCAGCGATACACCGCGAACGGGTGACGGCCTTTGAGCACGAACCGTTCGGGTGGTCGTGACTCCTCCAACGCGAAGCCGCTCGGGACCGTCGATGGGTCTTCCGGGTCGCGGCACAACACCCGCAGCAGCGCGGACCACGTTTCGGCCCGATCGGCCGCGACGGATATGGCATGCTCGTCGATATAGGATAAACGTTCCATATAGAAGGAGCATACTAGATCGTGGCACCTCCGCGGAAGCACCAAACCGATGTGATCCTGGACGCAACGCGCGCGCTCGTGCTCGCCGAAGGACCCCGTGCCGCGAGCGTCGGCGCGATCGCAAAGGCGAGCGGAGCGCCCGCGGGCACGCTGTATCACAGGTTCGGCAACCGCAACGGGATCCTCACCGCCGCGTGGCTCCGCGCGCTCGAGCGCTTTCAGGTGAGGGCGCTGGCCGCAACGGCTGACACCATTCTGGAGTCCGCGGTCGCGACTGCTGTTGCGGCAATCGATTTCATGCGCGAGGTTCCCGACGATGCCCGGCTGCTGGTCGCCGTGCGGCCGAGCGACCTGCTCGATGGCGAACCCGACGACGACTTCGATCAGACCCTCGAGGCCCAGAACGCGCCGCTCATCCAACGAGCCAGGACGTTCGCGCGCGAGCTGTACGGCAGCACCGACGCCAGATGCGTCGACGCTATCGCCAGAGCGGTTGTCGACCTGCCCTACGCCGTCGTCCGGCGTCACGCCAACGATGACCCCATCCCTGCCTGGCTGGAGGACGATGTCGCCGCGGCGTCGCGCGCGTTGCTGACGTCCTTCAGCCCCGCCCGCGGCAGCAAGCCGAGGTCATCGTCAAAACACCGTTAGGCGGCGAACGACCTCGAGCGCGGCCGGATCACCCTGCGCGTCGACGCCAAGAGATTCCCAGTTGCCCCGCGAGGTGGCCCAACGCGCAAATGCTGTTGAATCGCTGGCGATGTGGGCCGCCACGCCGCCGCTGCCGATCCGCAGAGTCCACGCACCGGGTCCGGTGAGGCGTATCTCGACCGCCTTATCCAGCCCGTCGAGCAGCGCGCTGTTCTGTTGAGGCAATGCTGCCTCGATCCAGTCAAGGGTCGGTGCAAGCCGTAGCTCGTCGGAGGCCGGCGGTTCGCCGGTCAGCGGTCCATCTGGCCCGAACAAGTCGAACCTGATGTGGATGTAGTGCTCAAATGCGTAGGCGTCAGCGTTCCGCGGCGAACGCGCGCAGCGACGCCAGCTGCGCGGGATCCAGTGACGGACGGACGGTTTCGCGGGCGGCGGCCACGTCCGCGGCGGTGATTTCGGCGGCGTCGACCGAGCGCCGCATCGCGGTGAGCGCGGCCTCGCGTAGCAGTGCCACGCAATCGGCGGCGCTGTATCCGTCCAGGTCGGCCGCCAGCGCGGCCAGGTCGACGTCGCGCAGCGGAACCGACTTGCCCGCGGTACGCAAGATGTCCAGACGCGCATCGGCGTCGGGCGGTTCGACGAACACCAGCTTCTCCAGCCGACCGGGCCGCAACAGCCCCGGGTCGATGAGGTCCGGCCGGTTCGTGGCGCCGACCACCACCACGTCGCGCATCGGCTCGATGCCGTCGAGCTCGGTGAGCAGCGCGGCCACCACCCGGTCGGTGACACCGGAGTCGAAGCTCTGGCCGCGCCGCGGCGTCAGCGCATCGATCTCGTCGAGAAACACCAGCGACGGCGCGGAATCCCGGGCCCGGCCGAACAGCTCGCGCACCGCCTTTTCCGAGGAGCCGACCCATTTGTCCATCAGCTCAGAGCCTTTGACGGCGTGCACCGACAGCCGGCCGGTGCTGGCCAACGCACGCACCACAAAGGTTTTACCGCAGCCCGGCGGTCCGTACAGCAGTACTCCGCGCGGCGGCTCGACCCCGAGCCGGGCAAAGGTGTCGGGATGCTGCAGCGGCCACAGCACCGCTTCGGTCAGGGCCTGCTTGGTGGCGGCCATGTCGCCGACGTCGTCGAGCGTGATCGACCCAAGCGTCACCTCGACCGCCGCCGAGCGCGACAGCGGCCTGATCACCGTTAGCGCACCGAGCAGGTCCTCCTGGGTCAGCTGGGGCGGCGTGCCGTCGGCGCTGGACCGGGCGGCCGCGCGCAACGCCGCCTCACGGATTAGAGCGGCGAGATCGGCGACCACGAAACCGGGTGTGCGATCTGCGATCTCGTGCAAGTCGAGATCTCCGGTGGGTACCGGCTTCAGCAATCCTTCCAACAGGGCCGTGCGGGTGGCCGCGTCGGGCAGGCCGAGTACCAGCTCGCGGTCGCACAGGTCCGGGGCGCGCAGCCGCGTGTCGAGGTTCTCCGGTACCGCCGATGTGACGATCAGCGCGACTCGCGCAGCGGCGACCGCGTTACGCAGTTCGGTCAGGATCAGCGTCGCGACCGGTTCGGCGGTGGCGGGCAGCAGCGCGTCGATATCGGCGATCAGCAGCACTCCGCCGCCCTCGCGAACCGCCGCCGCAGCGGAGGTGACCCGCTTGAGCCGGTCGTCGGCGGCCAGCGCGCCGACCTCCGGTCCGTCGAGCTCCATCAGCCTGCGGCCCGCGCAGACGGCGCGCACCAGCGTGGTCTTGCCGACACCGGCCGGGCCCGACACCAGTACTCCCAAATTGGTTGTGGCGCCCAGGGTTTGCAGCAGATGCGGCTCGTCGAGTGCGAGCTTGAGCCATTCGGTCAGCTTGGCCGCTTGGGCGCTGACGCCTTTCAAGTCGTTGACCGTGACAGGTGATGTCATCTCGCTGGCGTGCGCCGGCGTCGGCGCCTCGACGTGCGGGTTCGAGCCGTCAGCCGGGACGCCGGTTCCCCACGTCACCAACGAGTTCGGCTGCACGCTCACCGGGCCACTGGGATCGACGCCGGTGACGGTCAGCAGCTCGGACGTCCAGCTGATGCCGACCGCCGACGCCAGAGCGCTGGCAGCCGCCGACGTCGAGGTGCCCGGTCCCAGGTCACGTGGCAGCAGGGACACCGCGTCACCCACGGTCAACACCTTGCCGAGCAGAGCCTGCCGCAGGGTGGGCGGGGAGACCGACTGGCTGGTCATCGCCGAGCCGCTCAAGGTCACCGACCGGGCGCCGTAGACCGTCGCCGCCGTGACGATGACGGCGGTGTCCTCGCTCAGGCCGGCGTTGGACAGCGTCACGTCGTCGAGCAGCACGGTGCCGACCGGAGTTAGCGCGCCGGCCACGCCCGCCACCGCGGTTGTGGTTCGCGATCCGGTCAGCGATACCGCATCCCACTCTCGAATGCCAAGGGCAGCAATGGCGTTGGGATGAAGTCGGACAACACCGCGGCGAGAGTCGACGGCTGAGGTGTTGAGCCGAGCCGTCAGCGTGAGCTTCGGGGACGTCACGTCCGACCGGTGGGTCTACGCAGGCCCAACCGCGCCATCGACCGGCGGTTGGGCTGCGCGCGCCGGATCGCGCGCCGGGTGGCGCGGCGCTGTTTAGGTTTCTCGCCCCACGCCTCGGGATGCGCCGCCAGCCAGCGGTAGCTATGGACGGAGAACGGAATATAGAGCAAGTAGGCGGCGATCAGCACCATGATCAGGATGTAGGGGAACAGGAACGCCGCCGCCGCGACGATCGTCAACGCCGCTAGCAGCAGGGCGGCCAGATTTGGCGGCACCGACACGGCATGCATCTTGCGCATCGGTATCCGGCTGACCACAAGCAGCGAGCAGGCCGCCACCCATGCGCAGACGAACCACGGCGACGTCCACCAGCCCGCGCCGAATTGCAGCTTGGCCGCGAGCGGGCCGAGCGCCGAGATCGCGCCGGCCGGCGCAGGCACCCCGACGAAATACTCCCGCGCGAAAGCCGGTTGAGTGGCGTCGTCGAGCAATGCGTTAAACCTGGCCAACCGCAACACAATTGACACCGCGTAGAGCAACACCACCACCCAGCCGGCAGGCACTGAGGGCAGCAACGACACGTAGACCACCACCGCGGGGGCCACCCCGAAGTTCACCGCGTCGGCAAGCGAATCGATCTCCTCACCCATCCGCGACTCGGCGTCCAAAATGCGGGCCACCCGGCCGTCGAGTCCGTCGAGGATCGCGGCGGCCGCGATCAACGCGATCGCCACGTACGACTGTCCCTCCAGCGCGAACCGGATCGAGGTCAGGCCCGCGCAGATCGCCAGCACGCTCATCGAGCTGGGCAGGATGCGCAGGGGGACGACTCGTCTGCCGCGCGGTTTGGTTATCACCGCAGTTGCGCCAGCACCGTCTCGCCGGCCACCGCTCGCTGACCGATGCTGACCGACACCTCGGCGCCGGCGGGCAGATAGGTGTCCAGCCGTGACCCGAATCGGATCAAGCCGTAGGTGTCACCGATCGAGAGCTTCTCGCCCGGTCGAACGTCGCAGACGATCCTGCGCGCCACCAGACCGGCGATCTGCACGGCGACGATTTCCGCACCGTCCGCGGTGCGGATCCGCACGCTGTTTCGTTCGTTGCTGTCGCTCGCGGCGGGCAGGTCGGCCGAGCCGAACAGGCCCGGCCGATACTGCACGGCGATCACCTCACCGCTTACCGGAGCCCGCTGCACGTGCGCGTCGAAGATCGACAGGAAGATGCTGACCCGGTTCAGCTTCGCATCGCCCATCTCCAGCTCCGGTGGCGGGGCAGCCGATTCGATGAGGCACACCCGGCCGTCGGCCGGTGCGACGACGACGCCGGGCCGGGTGGGCGGCACTCGCGGCGGATGCCGGAAGAAGCCGGCGCAGGCTCCGGCGGTCAGCAGGCCGGTCCGGCGCAGCCAGCGGGAGCGGCGGCCGACCAGGGCCAGACCCAAGCCCGCGGAAATGAACGGCAGCCCGGCTGGATGCACCGGCGGCACGGTCGAACGCACCAGCGACAGCAGATGCTGCGGGCTGACCGTCGGGTTTTCGTCGGTCAAGCGGGGACGTCGTGCCACGCGGATATCTTACGGAGCCGCAGGCGGCCGTCAGACCGGATACGTGACGCCGGTCAACTCTTCGGAGACCTTCCACAGCCGGCGCTGCAAGTCCTCGTCGTGGGACTGCTTGCTGGAAGACACCAGCTGCGGGTGGCCGCGCAGCTCACCCAGACCGTCGGGGCCGTAATACTGCCCGCCCTCGACGTGTGGGTCGGTGGCGGCCCGCAGCGTCGGGAGGGCACCCATCGCTGCGTTCTGGAACAACAGCGGGCTGAATGCGATGACCGCGGGTTTGAATATCGCCGGCAGGTGGCGCGTCAGCTCGGTGTTCGAGCCGCCCGGGTGGGCGGCCACCGCGATCGTCGTGGGCTGCGCGCGAGCGGCGAGTCGGTGTTGCAGCTCGTAGGTGAACAGCAGATTAGCCAGTTTGGATTGCCCATAGGCGGCGACCCGGTCGTAGCCGTGTTCCCACTGCAGATCGTCGAAGTGGATGGCGGCACGCAATCGGTGGCCCGTACTGCTGACGGTCACCACCCGCGAACCCCGGACCGGCAGCAGGTTGCCCAGCAGCAGCCCGGTCAAGGCGAAATGGCCGAGATGGTTGGTTCCGAACTGCATTTCGAATCCGTCGGCGGTGAGCTGCTTCGGCGTCCACATCACGCCGGCGTTGTTGATCAGCAGATCGATGCGTGGGTAGGCCTTGCGCAAGGCGGTCGCCGCAGAGTGCACCGAGTCCAGCGAACCCAGGTCGAGTTCCTGCAGGGTGACATTGGCTTGCGGGTTGGCGGCGACGATACGCGCCAGCGCGAGGTTGCCCTTCTCTAAATTGCGCACCGCCAACACGACGTGCGCGCCGCATTGCGCGAGCACTTCGGCGGTGTGATAGCCGAGACCGGTGTTGGCTCCGGTGACGACGGCGACGCGGCCGCTCTGGTCCGGCACGTTGGCCGTAGTCCATTTGCCGTTGGAAGTCATCGCCGGAAACGATACCCATTCATGATCGGTGTCGCCGTGTTGGTTCAATCCGTCGCGGGTCGGTGGCATTCTCGATGGCGTGAACGACCGCGATCCGAGCCCGACGGTGGTGGGCATGGTCGATCCGGCGCATCCGCCCAGTAAGCGCGCGCCGCTGCGGTGGGCGATCGGCGGCTTAGTCCCGTGGCTGGTACTGGCCGCGGGCCAGGCGGTGTGGATTGCCTTCGATCGGCGGCTGCTATGGCTGCACCTAGTGATCGCCGTCGTCACCGTGCTCGGTGCCGCGATCTCGCTGGCCGTCGTGCCGTTGTGGCGGTATCGGGTACACCGTTGGGAGCTCGGCCCGCAGGCGGTGTACACCCGCACCGGTTGGCTGGTCCAGGAACGGCGCATCGCGCCCATCTCGCGGGTGCAGACCGTCGACACTTACCGCGGCCCGTTGGACCGGTTGTTCGGGCTGACCAACGTCACCGTCACCACCGCCTCATCGGCGGGAGCGGTGCACATTGCCGCGCTCGACGTCGCCGTCGCTGACCATCTGGTCGCGCAATTGACCGACATCGCCGCGATCGGCGGCGAGGACGCCACGTGAGCGCCGGCGACGATGCAGAGCGCAGCGATGAGGAGGAGCGGCGCCAAGTCAGCGCCCAAACCGGTTGGCAGCGACTAAGTCCCAGGATGCTGCTGGTTCATCCGGTACACGAATTGATACGCGAGCTGCCGCTGCTGATCGGGGGACTGGTGCTGGGCCAGGCCACAGGCAACCAGTCCTGGACGGTGGCGGTTCTCGCGCTGACCGCGGTGGTGGGCGTGGGTCGCTGGTTCACCACCAGCTATCGCATCGACGCCGACCCCGAATCGGGCCAAGTGCAGCTACGGGCCGGGCTGCTGCACCGCAAGGTGTTGTCGGTGCCGCGCAACCGAATTCGCTCCGTGCAAACCGATGCCCGGCTGCTGCATCGGCTGTTGGGGCTGGCGATCCTGCGGGTGAGCACCGGTCAAGAGGCCAGAGCCGAGCACGGTTTCGAGCTCAACGCGGTCCGGGTCGATGAGGTGCCACGACTGCGGGCCATCCTGCTGACCGAATCGCGGCAGCCGGCCGAAACGACGACCACTGAGACCTCCGCGCCCGCCGCCTCGAGCGCGGTGCTGGCGCGCTGGCAGCCCTCGTGGTTGCGCTATGCCCCGTTGAGCCTCTCCGGGCTATTGACCATAGCCGCCGCCGCGGGCCTGATCTATCAGACCGGAGCCGTTGGGCCGCTTCAGCATTCCCGGCTGGCCGAATCGGCGTTGCAAGCCTCCCAGCGGGTGGGTATCGCGGCTACCGTCGCGGTGATCGCAGCGGTATTGCTGGTCGCATCGGTGCTGTTGGCCGTGCTGCGGTCGCTGCTCACTTACGGCAACCTGGTGCTGTCGCGCCAGGCCGACGTGCTGCACCTGCGGCACGGGATGTTGCGGCTGCGCGAGCACACGTATGACATGAGCAGGCTGCGCGGCGGAACGCTGCGCCAACCGCTGTTGGTGCGTGTCTTCGGCGGCGCCGGGCTGGATGCGGTGATGACCGGTGTGCATGGTGCGGGGGAGTCGTCGGTGTTGTTGCCGCCGTGTCCGCGTTCCACCGCCGAATCGGTGTTGACCGGGCTGGTCGGCGACCCGAAGGTCGTCTCCGGGCCGCTGCGCGGGCACGGTCGTCGGGCCGCGGCCCGACGGTGGACCCGCGCCTTGGGGGTGCCGCTACTGATCGGCGCGGTGCTGGTGGCGTTTGCACTGACTTCCGTTGTGCCCCTGTGGTTGTGGACGGCGTGGGTGGCGGTCACGGCCTGGTGCGCGTTGCTGGCCGCCGACCGAATCGGCGCGCTCGGACATCGGGTCGATAGCGACTGGCTGGTGATGCGGGCCGGCAGCTGGGAGCGACGCCGCGACTGCCTGGCCACGGCGGGCATCATCGGCTGGACCGTGCGGCAGTCGCCGTTCCAGCGCCGGGCCGGGGTGGCCACCCTGGTGGCGGCCACCGCCGCAGGCACCAAACGCTACCCGCTGATCGACGTGCCCGAAGATCAGGCGTGGGCGGTGGCGGCGAAGGCATCGCCGTGGGTTGCCGAGAGCATCTGGGCGCTCCGTTAAGCGGTCAGTCCGCGGACCGCTTCGATGCGCGCCCGGAGCTGGTCGGAGCTGGCCGCGGCCACCGGAGGCCCGCCGCACATGCGGCGCAGCTCGTTGTGAATCCACCCGTGCGGCTTGCCTGTTCGATGGTGGGCGGCCGACACCAACGCGTTGAGTTCGCGGCGCAGGTCCCGCAGTTGGCCGTGCCTGGTGATCGGCTCGGGTGCGTCGGCGCCGTCGCGGCTACGACGGTCGAGCTGCTCAATCTGGCGGCGCAGCAACAACTCTCGCATCTGGCTGGCATCCAACAGGCCGGGTAGACCCAGATAGTCGGCTTCTTCGTCGCTGCCCGCGGGGGTTGCGGTGCCGAACGACGAGCCGTCGAAAATCACCTGGTCAAGTTCCGCGTCGGCGCCCAACGACGTGAATCCGTTGTCAGCCTCGGACGGCTCGGTCTGGCGACGCTGCGCGGCCTCCAACTCGTCGGTCTGTCGGTGCGGCTCGCCGAGAACGTGATTGCGTTGTGTCTCAATCTCACTCGCCAGTTGCAGCAACGACGGCACCGACGGCAGAAAGACGCTCGCCGTCTCGCCCGGGCGTCGGGACCGCACGAAGCGGCCGATCGCCTGGGCGAAGTACAGCGGGGTCGACGCGCTGGTGGCATACACGCCAACGGCCAGCCGCGGCACGTCGACACCCTCGGAGACCATGCGGACCGCGACCAGCCAACGGCTGGTGCCCGCGGAGAACTTCGCGATGCGTTCCGAGGCGCCGCGGTCGTCGGAAACGACGACGGTTGCGGCCTCGCCGGTAATCCTTTCCAACAGAACGGCATAGGCGCGGGCGGCCTTCTGATCTGACGCGATGATCATGCCGCCGGCATCAGGCACTCCGCCGTCACGTAGTTGCCGCAGCCGAGTGTCGGCGGCGGAGATCACCGCGGGCATCCACTCGCCGGCAGGATCCAGCGCGGTGCGCCATGCGCGAGTGGTGTGCTCGGCGCTGGCCGGCTCACCGAGCCGCGTGGCGTACTCCTCACCGGCGCTGTCCCGCCAGCGGGTTTCACCGGAGTAGGCCAGGAACACCACCGGCCGCACGACGCCGTCGGCCAGCGCGTCGGAGTAGCCGTAGGTGTGATCGGCGGCGGAGCGCAGCACGCCGTTGCCGTCGGGCTCGTAGCGCACGAACGGGATCGCGGCGTCGTCACTGCGAAATGGTGTGCCGGTCAACGACAGTCGCCGCGTGGCATCGCCGAAGGCCTCCTGGATGCTGTCACCCCAGCTCTTCGCGTCCCCGCCGTGGTGGATCTCGTCGAAAATCACCAGCGTGCGCCTGCCCTCGGTGCGCACCCGGTGCCGGGCGGGATGGCTGGCGACTTGCGCGTAGGTGACGACAATGCCGTGATACTCCGCCGAGGTGTGCGCCGCCGAGTTGCGGAACTTGGGATCCAGCGCGATGCAGTCGGCGGCCGCCGCCAGCGCCCACTGCGTCTTGAGGTGTTCGGTGGGCACCACCACGGTGATGGTGTCGACGCTGCGATCGGCCAGCAACTCAGCGGCGATCCGCAGGGCAAACGCCGTTTTGCCCGCGCCGGGCGTAGCGACCAGCAAGAAATCACGTGGCTTGGCGGTTAAGTACCGCACCAAGGCTCGCCGTTGCCAGCCCCGCAAAGCCCGGGTGCTGGGCGCTTCACCTGCCCGCACCCGGAAACTCCTATCTGATCGAGATGCAGTCTAGGGCAAGGACATCGGCGCGCGCATATTCCCAGGAACCCCGGCGGGTCTATCGTCAGACCGTGATTACCGGACTGGCACATAGCGGAGTTTGCGTACCCGACTGCGAAGCGGCGGTGGCGTTCTACCGAGACGTGCTGGGCCTGCGCGTGTTGTCGCCGCCGTACGTGATGGCCGGCGACGCGATCCGCGACGACATGGGCGAGTTGGTGTCCGATCCCACGATGAAAGCGGCGATCGTCGGGTTCGACGACGACGGCGATCGGGTTCTCGAGGTGATCGAGTACCTCGGCGTCGCCGGCAGCGACCAGCGCAGCAC
>DATJOR010000238.1:0-8681 GCA_035506875.1 Mycobacterium sp. | reverse complement strand
GGGAGAGCGATCAACCGGGATCGCATATTCCGTACATTCGGCGACACAAGCAACTTGTTGGGGTGCCCGAGAGCGCAGTCGAATGCGCGTAGACACAGTTCGGTGAGATCGACCCGCGAGATATTCGGTGACTGAATCCATTTCACGCAGGCTGCGCGAACGAACGCCAACCAGCCCTCTACCGCGATCTCGGTGACCTCGCGCAGCCGGCCCTCCGCGACGAGTTTATCGATCAGGCGTTGGCCCACGACGTTTAGCTCTTCAGCGATGATCGCCTGGATTGCCGGGTCGTCCGACAATGCGCCGCGGTTGATCGTGACTGCTTCATAGGGATGATCGACGAAAGATTGGATGTGGGCTTCGAGTCCGGCGGCAAGCTGTTCTGCCAGCGGTAGCTGCGGATCAGGGCCGACGCGTGCCAAAAACCGGTTACTGGCGCGCTCGAAGATCGCTACGTACAAGTCTCGCTTGCTCGGAAAATAGTGATACAGCGTCGCTCTGTGCACACCCGCGCGCGCAGCGATGTCCTCCACCAAGACATCTTCATATGGCTTTTCCGCGAACAACGCGGCCCCGGTGTCGAGCAACTGTTCGCGTCGCTGTTGCGGCTCTAGCCGGGACCGTTCCTTCATTAGCGCGTCGACCACCGCCTCGGCCTGCTGGGCCGTTGCGTGCTTTTTTTGGTACACGGAGGCAACTTTGTCGTTTCGACGATGCTTTGTCGTTGTTCTCGGGCACAGCATTGCTCCTTCGACAGAGTGGGCGGTCACACAACACGCGAGGCCGCTTGCGCGGGCTTTGGAACAGTGCTGCTTGCCTCTTTGACCTGGCAAAGGAATAGAATCGACGGCTCTACTGTGAAGCATGGGGCGCCCGTTCCAGGCCAAAAAAGTCGGCTCGTGACACCCTTATCGGGTTCTCACAACCTAAGGGGACGACGACGGCTGGTGACCTGGGAACCGGAGCAGAACAGCGTGCGGCCAGCTCAGACGTCGTAGTACAGCGCGAATTCGTACGGGTGCGGCCGGATCTGGACCGGCAGGATCTCGTTCTCGCGTTTGAAGGTGATCCACGTCTCGATCAAGTCGGGCGTGAAAACGCCTCCCTCGGTGAGGTATTCGTGGTCTGCCTCGAGGCGGTCGATCACCGCGGACAGCTGCGTCGGAGCCTGCGGGATGTTCGCGGCCTCCTCCGGTGGCAGCTCGTAGAGGTCCTTGTCCACCGGCGTCTGTGGCTCGATCTTGTTCCTGATGCCGTCCAGTCCCGCCATCATCATGGCCGAGAAGGCCAGATACGGGTTGCCCGACGAGTCGGGGCAGCGGAACTCCAACCGCTTGGCCTTCGGGTTGGAGCCGGTGATCGGGATGCGCACGCACGCCGATCGGTTGCGCTGGCTGTAGACCAGGTTAATCGGGGCCTCGAAGCCGGGCACCAACCGCTTGTAGGAGTTCACCGTCGGGTTGGTGAACGCGAGCAGCGAAGGCGCGTGGTGCAGCAGACCACCGATGTAGTGGCGCGCGGTGTCGGACAGACCGGCGTAGCCCGTCTCGTCGTACATCAGCGGGCTGCCGTCTTTCCACAATGACTGGTGGGTGTGCATTCCCGAACCGTTGTCACCGAACAGCGGCTTGGGCATGAATGTGACTGTCTTGCCGTGCTGCCACGCGGTGTTCTTGACGATGTACTTGTACAGCTGCATGTCGTCAGCCGCGTGCAACAGCGTGTTGAACTTGTAGTTGATCTCGGCCTGGCCACCGGAGCCCACCTCGTGGTGGCCCTTCTCCAGGCTGAAGCCGGACGTGATCAGGTTCTGCAGCATCTCGTTGCGCAGGTCGGCGTAGTGGTCGGTGGGGGGCACCGGGAAGTAGCCGCCCTTGGGGCGGACCTTGTAACCAAGGTTGGGGCTGCCGTCGCTCTCGTTCGGCTCTCCGGTGTTCCACCACCCGGAGATCGCATCCACCTCGTAGAACGACCCGTTGGTGCGCGAGTCGAAGCTCACCGAGTCGAAGATGTAGAACTCGGCCTCCGCACCGAAGTAAGCGGTGTCGGCGATCCCCGTGCTCTTCAGGTAGTTCTCGGCCTTGCGAGCGACGTTGCGCGGGTCGCGCGAGTACGGCTCGAGGGTGAACGGGTCGTGCACAAAGAAGTTCAGATTCAGCGTCTTGGCTTCGCGGAACAAATCGATCTGCGCGGTGTCGGGGTCGGGCAGCAGCAGCATGTCGGACTCGTGGATCGCCTGGAACCCGCGAATCGAGGAGCCATCGAACGCGATCCCGTCCTCGAACACGCTTTCGTCGAAGAACGACACCGGGATTGTGAAGTGCTGCATGATGCCGGGCAGGTCACAGAACCGGACGTCGACGAATTCGACGTGTTCGTCCTTGGCGAGTTTGATGATGTCATCGGCCGTTTTCTCGGACACCGAAGCGCTCTCCTTTGCTGCGAGCTTCGAATCAACTGCGGTCATTGAAGGCTCTCCTTTACGTGGCCGTAACTGATGGCCCGACCAGACGCTAGGGACGCGGTGTTGCCTGGGAGTCAACCCCACGTTGCGCCGACGTTACGCGACTGCACCGTTCGCCTCGCAGCCTGTCCCGGCTGTGGCCGCCCTTCACCCTATTGTGGGGTGATGATCCGCAGCAACCAATCCTGGCTATCCGGTCCGGGGCCAATCGAATCGGGACAGCCGCAGGCATATCCGGGCGAGGCGCTCGGCTTGCCAGAGCATGGGCCGGGATCGCTGGCCCGGATGGGTCGCCGATTGGCGGCGCTGCTCGTCGACTGGCTGCTGGCCTACGGCCTGGCCGCACTCGGTATGACGTTTGGGCTCGTCTCTCCGCGAGTGCTGTCGTCGGCGATTTTGGCCATCTGGTTGGTGCTCGGTTTGCTCGCCGTCCGGTTGTTTGAGTTCACCCCGGGCCAGTTCGCGCTGGGACTCCGGGTGGCGTCCGTCGATGAACGGCAGCACGTCGGTATCGGCCGTGCCGCGGTACGCGGAGTGATGATTGCCCTGGTCATACCCGCATTATTCGTCGACGTCGACGGTCGCGGGCTGCAGGACCGCCTGACCGCCACCGCCGTCGTGCGGCGCTGAGGCGCCTACCGGCGGCGGACGGTGCGCTGAACGCCACGCATCTTCGCGGTGCCGGGCAACGGGCCCTTTGGCATGGCGGCCGTGCCGGCCCGGGAACCCAGCGCGCTCAGCCGCGACTCCAGCGAATCCATCTGCTTGACGGTGATGTTGGCCGGCAGCCGGGTCAGGTGCCGCTCGAGTTTGGCCAGCGGAATCTCGCCATCGCCGTTGCCGACGACGATGTCGTAGATCGGGATATCGCCGACCAGGCGCGCGGTCCGCTTCTTCTCTTGGGCGAGCAGCGGTTTGAGCCGCACCGGCGAGCCTTCGGCCACCAGGATGACCCCCGGCCGGCCGATCACCCGGTGCACCGCGTCGAAGTGGCCGGTCGCTGCGACACCGGGAGTGACCCGCCATTTGCCACGCAGGTTCTCCAGCGCCCAGGCAGCGGCGCCGGTTTGGCCCTCGGCCTTGCTGTACACCGACCGCTGCGCACGCCGACCGAAGATGATGAACGCCACCAAAACGCCGAGCACCACGCCCAGCGGAATCATCGTGACCATGGTGAACCCGCCGGCCGACACCCCGGCCGCCACCGAGATGCCCACGATCAGCACGAACGCCCCGATCATGTAGGGCAGTAGCCGTTTGTCCTCTTGACGCTGGATGTTGAACGCCTGCCAGAGCTGGCTGCGACGCTCTTTGCCGGCCGCCTTGCGGGCCGCTTTCGCCTCGGCCCTTGCAGCTTTGGTCGCCTTGGCATCACGGGGTTTCGCCATTAGCTCAGGATACGGTTCGCGCCTGAACGGCCTGCTGGTAGAGGCGCCCGGCCCGATATGACGAGCGCACCAGCGGCCCGGCCAGCACCCCCGCGTATCCCAGCTGCTGCGCGTAGTCGGAGAACTCGACGAACTCATCGGGCGTCACCCAGCGCTCGACCGGGTGATGCCGTGCCGATGGGCGCAGGTACTGGGTGATGGTCACGATGTCGCACCCGGCGCTGTGCAGATCGGCCAACGCGATGCGCACTTCGTCCGGCGACTCGCCCATTCCGAGTATGAGGTTGCTTTTGGTGACCAGCCCGAAAGTCCGCGCCGCAGTGAGCACGCCGAGGCTTCGCCCGTAGGAGAAAGCCGGCCGGATTCGCTTGAAGATGCGCGGCACGGTTTCGACGTTGTGCGCCAACACTTCCGGTTGCGACTCGAAGACCTGCTGCAGCCGGTCGGCATCGCCGTTGAAGTCCGGGATCAACAGCTCGACGCCGGTGGATGGGTTGAGTTTCTTGATGGCGCGCACGGTCTCGGCGTAGAGCCATGCGCCGCCGTCGGGAAGGTCGTCGCGGGCCACCCCGGTGACGGTCGAATACCGCAGGCTCATCGCTTGTACGCTTTCGGCCACTCGTCGTGGTTCGTCGCGGTCGAGTAGAGCGGGCTTGCCGGTGTCGATCTGGCAGAAGTCGCAGCGCCGGGTGCACACCTCGCCACCGATCAGGAAGGTGGCTTCGCGGTCTTCCCAGCATTCGTAGATGTTGGGGCAGCCGGCCTCTTCGCAGACGGTGTGCAGACCCTCGCGCCGGACCAGGCTTTTCAGCTCGGTGTATTCCGGCCCCATGCGCAACCGGGTCCTGATCCACGGCGGTTTGCGCTCGATCGGTGTTTGCGCATTGCGTACTTCCAGCCGCAGCAACTTCCGACCCTCGGGAGTGACGGTCACGGTGTCGATGCTACGCGGGCCCGCCCGGCGACGATGCGCGCCGGAACGGCGGGCTGAGGAGCCGGGCAAGTGGCCGCGGTGGGTTGCCAGCTAAGCGCGAGCCGGCCGTCCAGGGCGTCGCACACCGCATCGGCGACCGCCGAGCGGACGTCGTTGACGCCGACCGGTCGGCCCAGTTCGGCCGTGATCGACGTCACCCCGGCGTCGGTGATCCCGCACGGGACGATCCTTTCGAACGCGTCCAGATCGCAGTCGCAATTGAGCGCAAACCCGTGCAGCGTCGTCGCCCGCGAGACTCGAACGCCTATCGCGGCGACCTTGCGTGCCGGCCGTCCGTCCCCGGCCGGCATCCACACGCCGGACCGGCCGTCGACGCGGCCCACTTCCAAACCCAGCCCGGTACAAACTTTGATCAGCGATTCCTCAATGCGCCGAACGTAATTGACCACATCGAGCGGTTCGGCCAACGTGATGATCGGATAACCGACGAGCTGACCCGGGCCGTGCCAGGTGATCTTGCCGCCGCGGTCGGTGTCGATCACCGGCGTGCCGTCCGTCGGTCGTTCCTCTGCCAGCGTGCGGCGTCCGGCGGTGTAGACAGCGGGGTGCTCGAGCAACAGCAGCGTGTCGGTGCCGCCCGCTACCCGGGCGTCGGCCAGTTCCCGTTGCAGCTGCCATGCGACCCGGTAGTCGACGGCGCCCAACTGGCGGACATCGATCGGGTCGGTGCTGAGTCGAATGGTGCTCACTGAGACCAGGCTACAGCGACAACCTGGCGATGGCCCGGCAGCCGCTAGGCGACGTCGCGGGTGGCAGTCGCGTACCGCAGCGCCTCACCCACCGTTTTGTGGTGGAACTCGAATCCGTTGCGTTCCAACACAGCCGGGATTGCGCGTTGCCCAGTTAGCAGGCTTTCGTCAGCGAACTCGCCGAGCGCGGCACGCACCGCGAACCCCGGCATCATCAGCGGGGTCGGCCGGTTCACCGCTCGGCCCAATGCCGTGGTGAACTCGGCATTGGTGACCGGCGCCGGCCCGGTGAGGTTCACCGGGCCGGAAAGCCGACGGTCGGAGATCGCGAACTGCAGAGCGCGCACCGCATCCTCAAGACTGATCCACGACATGTACTGACGGCCGTTGCCCAGCCGCGCACCAAGGCCCACCGAGAACAGTGGTCGCAACCGGCGCAGCGCACCACCCGAAGCCGCGAGCACCACTCCGGTGCGGGCCAGGACAACGCGAGTGCCCGCGTGCCGGGCGGGCGCCGTGGCCGCTTCCCAGTCCTTGCAGAGTTGAGCAAGGAAACCCGTTCCCGCCGAATCGGTTTCGACCACCACACGATCTCGGGCGTCGCCGTAGTATCCGACGGCGCTGGCATTGATCAGGACGCCGACGCCGGTTTCGGCGACCGCCGTCGACAGCACTTCAGTTGGCGTGATACGGCTATCGCGCAGGTTCTGCTTGAACGACCCGGACCAGCGCCGCTGCCCAATGTTGATGCCGCACAGGTTCACCACGGCGTCGACGTTGCTCAGTGCGGCGGCGTCGAACTCGCCGCTGTCCGGATCCCAATGCAGCTCACCGGCATTCGCTGGCATCCGGCGCACGATCCGCAAGACCCGATAATCCGCCGTGCGCAGCGCCGTCACCAGCGCCGAGCCGATCAGCCCGGATGAGCCTGCGATCGCGATAACGGTGTTGGCCACGCTTCAAGCCCCGTCACAGTCCAAGGTCGGCTTCGAACGCGCCTTCTTCGAGCCGGTGCTTGATGGTGGTCAGGAACCGTCCGGCGTCGGCGCCGTCGATCAGCCGGTGGTCGTAGGTCAGCGGTAGGTAGCAGACCGAGCGCACCCCGATGGATTCGTTGCCGGTGTCGTCGACGACCACCCGCGGCCGCTTGACGATGGCCCCGGTGCCCAGCATCGCGGCCTGCGGTGGCACCAGGATTGGGGTGTCGAAAAGCGCGCCCTGGCTGCCGATGTTGGTGATGGTGAAGGTCCCCCCGGACAGCTCGTCGGGCTTGAGGTCGCCCGACCGCGCGCGGGCGGCAATGTCGGCGATCGCGCGCGCCAGCCCGGCCAGCGACAGGTCACCGGCGTTGTGGATGACGGGGGAGAGCAGGCCCTGGTCGGTGTCGACGGCGAAGCCGAGATGCTCGGCGTCGTAGTAGGTGATCTCCTTGGTGTCTTCGTTGTAGCTGGCATTGACGTTCGGGTGAGCCTTGAGCGCATCGATCACGGCCCGTGCGATGAACGGCAGGTAAGTCAGGTTCACACCCTCACGTTCGGCAAAGCCGGCCTTGGCCTTGTCTCGCAGCGCCACGATCCTCGTCATGTCGACCTCATGGGTCTGAGTGAGCTGTGCGGTGGCTTGCAGCGATTCGCGGGTCTTCTTCGCAGTGATCTGGCGAATCCGGCTGGCCTTCTGGGTGGTTCCGCGCAGATGCGCCAGCGCGGGCGCTGGTGTGGGTGCGCTGGGCTTCGGCGCGGACGGGGCCGCAACGGCCGGCGCCGTTTCCGGAGGTTTCTTGGCCTCTTCCTTCTCCGCGGCCTTCTTCTCCGCGGCTGACAACACATCCTGTTTGCGGATGCGCCCGCCCACCCCTGTTCCATTCACCTGGCTGAGATCAACGTTGTTCTCGGCAGCCAGCTTTCGGACCAGCGGTGTGACGTAAGGAGCGCTTGCCGCGCCGGCCGCCGGTGCGGCTTGCGGCGCCGGTTCCGGCTCTGGCTGCGCCTGCGGCGCGGGTGTCGCTTCGGGCTCTGGTTGGGGTGCCGGTGGGGCTTGGGGCTGGGGTGCCGGCGCGGCAGCAGGTGCGCTGGCACCGGTACCGATCCTGGCCAGCTCGCCGCCGACCGATACGGTGACGTCCTCCTCGGCGGTGATGCTGATCAGCGTGCCGGCGACCGGAGACGGAATCTCGGTGTCGACCTTGTCGGTGGACACTTCCACCAGCGGCTCGTCCACGTCGACCGAGTCGCCGACCTTCTTCAGCCAGCGGGTCACCGTGCCCTCGGTGACCGACTCACCAAGTTCGGGCATCAGCACCGGGTGGGACGTGCCGCTCGCGTCCTGACCGCTGGCCGCCGGCGCGGCTGCCGGCTCCGGCTCGGCGTGTGGTTGCGGTTCAGCGGGCGCGGGCTGGGCTTCCGGCTCAGGCTGTGGTTCGGGTTGTGGTTCAGGTGGCGGCGCGGCGGCCGGTTGTGCGCCGCCGTCGCCGTCCGTGCTTTCCGCCGCATCGCCGATGACGGCCAGTTCGCCGCCGATCTCGACGGTGTCGTCCTCGTGGGCGACGATCTTGGTGAGCACGCCGGCGGCCGGAGACGGAATCTCGGTGTCGACCTTGTCAGTGGACACTTCCAGCAGCGGCTCGTCGAGTTCGACAGTGTCGCCTTCTTGCTTGAGCCAGCGAGTAACGGTTCCCTCAGTCACGCTCTCGCCGAGTGCCGGCATCTGAACTGAGAAGGCCATCTCTGTCGACTCCTCGATCGATCGGTCGGCGGGCGCGGGTCGACCTCTGACTTACCACAGCACGATGTACGGAAGCTGCACCCAAGCGGATTACCGAAACCATCCTGTCACTGCGACGGAGCCGCCACGCAACCAGGGCAGAGCCGGTCCCGCGAGGCAGCGTGGACCGCGGAATTAGAAACGTGACAAATAAACGTCCAATTTGTTGGATTTATGATCCGCGAACTCGGATTGCGTTGGTTTCAGCGGGGTTAATACACAGGCGTTTGAGGCGTTTTGGATCTGAAAGCCGAAAATCTGGATTATCTTGTTCTCTGTGTATCCCGACGATAGCGGTAAAGAACTCGCCACGGTGCTCTCTTACCTGGCCGGGCGTTCCCTCAGCAGAGAAGAAATCTGGACGGCGATGGAACTGCCGCGGTCCA
>DATJOR010000237.1:0-4339 GCA_035506875.1 Mycobacterium sp. | reverse complement strand
AATCGCTATGTCGACAACGTCGCCCGCACGCAGACCGTGACGTACGGCAGCGCGAGGCCTCCGGCGTTCGCCAAGGCCGGATGGGTTGCCAGCAACTCGCGTACCCGGTCCAGTGTCTTGGTCCGCACTTCGGTCGGTGAGGTGATGCAGTAGCTGCGAGAAGCGACTAAGTCGATCAACGCTTGTGGCGTAAGGTAATTCGTCCACTCGACCTGATGGCGCTCGACTGCGGTGAACGGGTCCGGCAGTGTCACCCTGTTCCGCACCGGATCCCCGTCGCGGCCGATGATATTACTCAGTTCGCGTACCCAGCCAAGCCGCTCGTCGCGGGTGTTCCACACCAAACCCAGTCGTCCGCCCGGCCGCAGCACCCGGGCCACTTCCGGGATCGCTCGCTGCGGGTTGAACCAGTGCCACGCCTGCGCGACGAGCACCGCATCAACGCTGTTGTCCGCCAACGGAATTTCTTCCGCCGTACCTAGAAGCGCCGGTGTGTCGGGCAGCGACGTGCGCAGCATCTCCAGCATCTCGGCGATCGGATCGACGGCGATGACATCCAGCCCGCGTTCCACCAGCCGGGTGGTCAGCTTCCCGGTTCCCGCGCCGAGGTCCAGCACGTCTCGCGCCCCGGCCGGCAACAGCCAGTCGATCGCGTCCGGCGGATAGGACGGGCGGCCGCGCTCGTATGCGGCCGCTTCAGAGCCAAAGGACAACGAGCGGGCCTGTGAGGACTGGGTCACCGTGAACACGCGCCTTCACCCGAGGCCAAGTCGAGGGTCTGCCGCACCAGTTCACCGACGGCTTCGGATTCCACCAGAAAGCCGTCGTGGCCGAAGATCGAGTCGACCACCTGCAACTCGCGACACCCGGGCAACAGTTTGGCGAGTTCCTCCTGCAACCGCAGCGGGTAAAGCCGGTCGGAGGTGATTCCGCCGACCACCACCGGCACCGGGCAGCCGCGCAGCGCCGCGGCGACACCGCCGCGCCCCCGGCCGACGTCGTGACGGGACAGTGCCTCGGTGAGCACTACATAACTGCCTGCGTCGAACCGGGAAACCAGCTTGCTGCCCTGATGTTCCAGATAGCTCTGTACCGCGTAACGACCGCCGGCCACCGGATTCTCTGTGGCCTGAGCGTCGTTGGCGAAGCGGCTGTCCAGCTCGACCTCGCCGCGGTAGGTCAGATGCGCGAAGCGGCGGGCGATGTGCAGGCCGGCATCGGGGGTTCGGCCGGAGCGGTAATAGTCACCGCCCTGCCAGTCGGGGTCGGCTTTGATGGCCGCGATCTGGGTGCACTGGGTGCCGATCTGGTCGGCCGTCGCGCGTGCGCCCACCGCCAGCAGCAGACCCGCGCCGACACGGTCGGGATGGCTGACGATCCTTTCCAGCGCCCGGGCTCCCCCCATCGAACCGCCGACCACGGCGGCGACCTCGGTGATGCCCAGCGCCTCCAGTGCGGCGACATCGGCCTCGACCTGATCTCGCACCGATATTAGCGGAAACCTTGAGCCCCAAGGCTTTCCATCGGGGCCAGGTGAGCTCGGCCCGGTCGATCCGCGGCAGCCGCCCAGCACGTTGGTGGCCACCGCGCACCAGCGGTCGGTGTCGATCGGCGCGCCGGGGCCCGCGATGCCGTCCCACCAGCCCGGCGTCGGATGTCCGGGCCCGGCGGGTCCGGTGATGTGCGAATCCCCGGTCAGCGCGTGCAGTACCACGACGACGTTGTCGCGGGTTGGCGACAGTTCGCCCCACCGCTGCACGGCGATGTCGACGTCGTCGATGACCGCACCGCTTTCCAGCGTGAGCGAACCGATGTGGACTACGCCGACCTCGCCTTCGACGGGGAGCGTCTGGGTCGGCATGTCAGAGATCGTCATCTCGGCCTCCTCAGAACGCCGCCACGGAGTGCGGGTCGTCGCTGCCGGTGTATTTCCGGGCGGCGGCGAAGCCCAGCTCGAGGTCGGCCAGGATGTCGTCGATGCCTTCGATGCCCACGGCCAGCCGCACCAACCCGGGGCTCACCCCGGTGGACAGTTGCTCGGCGGGGCTGAGCTGGGAATGCGTTGTCGACGCCGGGTGAATCACCAGCGATCGCACATCACCGATATTGGCAACATGGCTGTGCAGCTTCAGCGCGTTGACGAACGCTTTGCCCGCGTCGACACCGCCGGCCAACTCGAAGGACAACACGGCGCCGGTGCCCTTGGGCGCCAACTTCTTTGCCCGCTCATACCACGGCGAGCAGGGCAGCCCGGCGTAGTTCACGGACACTACGTCTTGGTTTTCATCTCGGCGGCCGTTCAGGAATTCGGCGACGCGCTGGGCGTTGGCGACATGGCGCTCGACACGCAGGCTCAGGGTTTCCAGCCCCTGCGCCACCAAAAACGCGTTGAACGGCGACGCCGCCGACCCGTAGTCGCGCAGCAACTGCACCCGCGCTTTGAGCGCGAACGCGGGCGGCCCCAACTCCGCGTACACCACTCCGTGGTAGCTGGGGTCGGGTGTGGTGAAGCCGGGAAAGCGGTCCTGTGTCCAGTCGAAGGTGCCGCCGTCGACGATCACACCGGCGATCGCGGCGCCGTGCCCGCCCAGGTACTTCGTGGCCGAGTGCACCACGATGTCGGCGCCCTGGCTGACCGGCTGAATCAGATAGGGGGTGGCGACGGTGTTGTCGACGATCAGCGGCACGCCATGCTCGTGTGCCACCGCGGAGACGCCGGGGGTGTCCAGCACGTCGATCTGCGGGTTGGAGATGGTCTCGGCGAAGAACGCCTTGGTGTTCGGCCGCACGGCGGACCGCCACGAGTCCAGGTCGTCGGGGTCGTCGACGAAGCTGACCTCGACGCCCAGCTTCGGCAACGAGTAGTGAAACAGGTTGTAGGTGCCGCCGTAGAGCCGCGGGCTGGAGACGATGTGATCGCCGGTGGCGGCCAGGTTCAGAATCGCGAACGTCTCGGCGGCTTGCCCGGACGAGAGGAACAGTGCCGCCACGCCGCCTTCCAGCGCGGCGATGCGCTGTTCGACGACGTCGGTCGTCGGGTTGCCGATGCGGGTATAGATGTTGCCCGGCACTTCCAGCCCGAACAGCGCCGCGGCGTGTGAGGTGTCGTCGAACACGTAGGAGGTGGTCTGGTAGATCGGCAGCGCGCGGGCGTTGGTGGTCGGATCCGGCTGCTGGCCGGCGTGGACCTGCTTGGTCTCGAACGACCAGTGCGCGGTTGGATCGGTGTCGCTCTCAGTATTGGTTTCGGAAGTCACGGTGGTTGCCTTCTGGAAAAGTCGGGTAGGTCGAGTGCTCGCTCAGGTGCGGGACGCCCTCGTTAGGCCTAGAGGTCGACCGGCACCGAAGCGTTCAGCAACTGCGACGCACGATGGGCCAGCCCAAATGAGTGCGCATCAGGTTTCCCTGTCTACTCGGGGGGCCCGTAACGGCGGACCCGCGCTTGCCGCGTAGCCGATGTGGCCACGAAACCTGGTCATCACCCGGGGCACCCCACCGCGGTTGGAGGGTTGCCGGCCAGCAAGCCGGGGCTTGACGCTGGCGCTCATGACCTGCCGGAAGCCTATCGCATGTTGGTTACTTCGTGCCACTAGGTAGTTTGGTGGCGATCCGCTGCGAGCCGCTGCGCCCAGCTGAGCTGGGATTTGCCGGCGCACCCCTTGATGGCCGCCGAGTCGTTCGTACGGGATACTGGCGGTTACTACGAGACCACGAAGACACCACGAAGACACCACGAAGCACCCGAAGAAATCCGACCGATAATGACGCCGGGAGAGAGCCTGTGTGCGCCGAACAGCCGACCATCATCTACACGCTGACCGACGAGGCGCCGCTGCTGGCGACCTACTCCTTTCTGCCGATCGTGCGTGCCTTCGCCGAGCCGGCGGGCATCGAGATCCAGACCAGTGACATCTCGGTGGCCGCGCGGATCCTGGCCGAGTTCTCCGACTATCTGAGCGACGATCAGAAGGTGCCGGACAACCTTGGCGAGCTGGGCCGGCTGACGAACCTGGCCGACACCAACATCATCAAGCTGCCGAACATCAGTGCCTCGGTACCGCAACTGGTCGCCGCGGTCAAGGAACTGCAAGGCAAGGGGTTCAAGATTCCGGACTTTCCGCAAAGTCCGAAAACCGACGAGGATAAGGAAATCCGCGACCGGTATGCCAGATGCCTTGGCAGCGCCGTGAATCCTGTCCTGCGGCAGGGTAATTCGGACCGCCGCGCGCCGCACGCCGTCAAAGAGTACGCGCGCAAGCACCCGCACAGCATGGGCGCGTGGTCGCAGGCGTCGCGCACGCACGTCGCGACCATGAAGCATGGCGACTTCTACCACGGT
>DATJOR010000236.1:0-2084 GCA_035506875.1 Mycobacterium sp. | reverse complement strand
GCCGCGCGCACCAACCGTGGCGAGGTAAGAAACAAACGGGCCTTCCGCAGCCGCGAACAGGCCTAACCACTAACCCAGAGTGTCAAGGATCAACCGAACCCAAAACGTCAACCATCAACCGACTCTGAAGAGGGGCACTCTCGTGAAATGATGCGCGATGTGTACGCGCGTTCAACACTCATCGTGGCCGCCATCGCCATGGCCGTCATCGGCTGGGCGACCCCGGCCGCCGCGACGCCAGGGCCGGGTAATCACAGCCCGTCGTACCAGAACGGCTACGACACCGAGCATCAGTACTACTCGACGCCGCAGAACCACACGTTCCTCAAGGGCGAGATGAAGAACGGCTATACCACCGCCACGGTCTGCCAGCTCGAGATGAGCGGCGGAGCGCCACCTCCCAATGCGGCCGACTGGATCCGCGGCTGCATGGACGCCCTGCACGATCTGGGATTCGCGCCATAGAGTGACGCGGTGGCCACACGCGCTCAAATCCTGATCACCGCCGCAGAGTTGAGCGATCTGATCCGCGCCGAGCGCCCCGTCACGATCCTCGATGTGCGCTGGCGACTCGATCAGCCCGATGGGCACGCGACGTACTTGCAAGGCCACATCCCGGGCGCGGTCTACGTGTCGCTGGAAGACGAGTTGAGCGACCACGCCATCACCGGCCGCGGGCGACACCCGCTGCCGTCAGGGCGCAGCATCGAGGCGTCCGCGCGCCGCTGGGGCATCCGCGCGGGCGTGCCCACCGTCGTCTACGACGACTGGAATCGGGCGGGTTCGGCGCGAGCCTGGTGGGTGTTGACGGCGGCCGGGTTGTCCGAGGTGCGCATCCTGGACGGCGGCCTGTCCGCGTGGCGGTCGGCGGGAGGCAGCCTGGCCACCGGTCCGGTGACGCCGCCGGCGGGCAATGCGGCTGTGCTGCACGATGATCTGTATGCCGGAGCGCTACCGACGTTGACGGCGGAGCAGACGCTCGCCGCCGACCTGACGCTGCTCGACGCGCGCGCACCGGAGCGCTTCCGCGGCGACGTTGAGCCGATCGATCCGGTTGCCGGGCATATCCCCGGCGCGAAGAACCTGCCCAGCGCAAAGGTGCTCGCCGGCGACGGCACATTCCTCGCCGAGGACGCGCTCGGCCAGTTGATCTCCGACCACAGCGTCTCAGTCGAGAGCCGACTCGGCGCGTACTGCGGCTCAGGCGTCACCGCCGCCATCACGCTGGCCGCACTCGCCACGCTCGGACATCACGCGGCGCTGTTCCCGGGGTCGTGGTCGGAATGGAGTTCGGACCCGTCGCGCCCCGCGGCGCGTGGATCCGAGTAGCCGTCCGCGACTACAAGGTTTGTCAATCGCCGTCGACGGCAATGAGGCTAAGAAGGCGGGCTCGTTGGTCGACCTACGTGTCCGCTCAGGTCTCGTCGGTTCAGCCGAGAGCCGACGAGACCGACTCTAACTTCTGGTACGGACGTCCACTAATCCGGCAATCAATTCCGGATAACCGGACATGGTGTCACTCTTTTAGTTGTAGTAGCGTGCGGCTATGGACACCGACGTCTGGATTCTTGGCGGCTACCAAAGCGATTTCGCCCGCAACCTCACCAAAGAAGGCCTCGATTTCGCGGATCTGACCCGCGAGGTCGTCGACGCCGCACTAGCTGCGGCCAAGGTCGACGCCGCCGATATCGGCGTTGTTCACGTCGCGAACGCGTTCGGCGAGATGTTCGCCGAACAGGGCCACCTCGGCGCGATGCCGGCGACCGTGTGTGACGGGCTGTGGGACACCCCGGCGTCGCGGCACGAAGCCGCCTGCGCGTCCGGCAGTGTGGCCACCCTGGCAGCGATGGCCGACCTGCGGTCGAGCAACTACGACACGGCGTTGGTTGTCGGCGTCGAACTGGAGAAGACTGTGCACGGCGACACCGCGGCGCGTCATCTCGGTGCGGCGGCGTGGACAGGGCACGAGGGCGCCGACGCGAAGTTTCTCTGGCCGTCGATGTTCGCCCAGGTCGCAGACGAATACGATCGCCGCTACGGCCTGGACGACGCGCATCTGCGGGCGATCGCGCAAGTCAATTTCG
>DATJOR010000235.1:0-4769 GCA_035506875.1 Mycobacterium sp. | reverse complement strand
CATTCTGCTGGTCACCTCGATGACTGTGTTGCATTTCAACTACCGGCGCCCGCGGATGTCGTGGATCGACGCGCTGTACTTCACCGTCGAGACGATCACGACCACGGGCTATGGCGACTTCAGCTTCGGTCATCAGGTGATGTGGCTACGGCTGTTCGCCGCGATGTTGATGTTCAGCGGAGCGATGACTATTGCTTTGCTCGTCGCGTTCATCGCCGACGTGCTGCTGTCGCAGCGCTTCGTCGTGGCGGCCGCGCGGCCACGGGTGCGCCATCTGCGCAACCACATCATCGTCGTCGGGCTGAGTGAGCTCGGGATCCGGGTTGTCACCGATCTGGTCAATGCCGGACACGACGTCGCGGTGATCGAGCGCGACGAGGAGAACCGCTTCCTGTCGATGGCACACGAGCTCGACGTACCGGTGATCTTCGGGGACGCGACGCTGCTGCAGACGCTGGAATCGGCGCGGGTGGATCGTGCCCGCGCGGTGGCGGTGGTGACCCGCGACGACATGATCAACATCGAGACCGGGATCGTGCTGTCCGAGATGCTGGGGCCGCGGGTGTTGCCCGAGATCAATCGGCGTGCCGAGGTTCCGCTGGTACTGCGGGTATATGACCGCGCACTCGGCTTCGCGGTTGCCCAGCGGTTCGGATTCGACAACGTCCGCTCCACCGTCGAACTGGCCGCGCCCTGGTTCATCGGCGCTGCGAGCGGCCTGGAGGTGCTGGGCACGTTCTCGGTCGGGCAGAGTTCATTCATGGTCGGCGCGATGCGGGTCGCGCCCGGCAGCGAACTGGACGGCCTGACGATGTCCGACCTGTCCACGCAAATCCGCGTTATCGCGTTCACCCGGTGCGACGAACCCGTCGAGCTACGCCCGCGCCGGGAACACCGGCTTGTCGCAGGCGACACCGTCTACCTGGTCGGCCCGTACCGGGAACTGCTGGGCGCGTTGCGCCGGGGGCTGCCGCCCCGCCAACCCACGAACGGCGAGGAACCGTCCCGGGACGGTCACGGAGCTCGGCCAGACAACAAGGGGCCAGACGTCGACGTCGCCCGCGAGGCGCGGGCCGGCTGAGCGACGTGGCCTGGCCCGGCTCGCGTTGACAGCCAACTGCCAGGAAGCCCTGCTTAAATCGTTGCGGCGGTTGGCCGGCTCCAGACCAGGGGCGAGAGCAGATGTCGCGGGGAGCCAGGCTTCCATCGGTGCCCTACAAATGGCCGAACCTGAGAAGCGTTAGTGATCAAGGCAAGTGATGGTCGCCACAAAGGCCGTTAAGATAGCGTTATGATTTTCGCCACCTTCCGTTAAAAACCAATAATGGGATTGTCCCGCGGCCGACACCCTCTGCTGGTGGGCGCCCCAAACCAGAACCTGATGTAACGAATTATGCGGTCTGCCCGACCATTATCCGGAAAGGGAGGGTAATGCTTTCTGGGACCGATGAGCCCGAATGTCGACGGCGGCAGCCGTTAATTCCGGCACGCCACATCGGCCAAAAGGCCGGTGTAGATGCGACTACTCGGGAGCCGGTGGCCGTACGGACGTCGGCTGACGGCGCGCCGGGTCGGCAAGCGACAAAAGCCTTGGCGCATGCCACCATTCAGCGACCGGTCAATGGCGCAATCTCGATCGAGCGTGAGCTAGCCCACTCGATCGCGGTGAATTAGGGGGTGGCTTAGCAATGGATTTCGGGGCTTATCCGCCAGAGATCAACTCCGGTCGAATGTATGCCGGCCCCGGGGCGGCGCCAATGCTCACCGCTGCGGAAGCCTGGCAAGGATTGGCCGCCGAACTGCATTCGGCGGCCAGCTCGTATCAATCTGTGGTCTCTGGACTCACCGCGGGAACGTGGGTGGGACCCTCGTCGTCGACGATGGCTGCGGCGGCCGCGTCGTATGTCAGCTGGCTGAACGCCACCGCCGCGCAGGCCGAACAGACCGCCGCCCAGGCCAGAGCCGCAGCCGCGGCCTATCAGACGGCGTTTACGTCCACGGTGCCGCCGCCGATGGTCGCCGCCAACCGCAGTCAGTTGATGACGCTGGTGGCGACGAACCTGTTCGGCCGGAACACGCAGGCGATTGCCGCCAACGAGGCGCAGTACGGCGAGATGTGGGCCCAAGACGCCGCGGCGATGTACGGCTATGCGGCTTCATCAGCGTCCGCGACGTCGCTGACGCCGTTCACCCCGCCCCAGCAGAACACCAACCCCGGCGCTTCAGGTGCCCAGACAGCCGCGGTGAGCCAGGCGACGGGGACCTCCGCCGGCAACGCGCAGAGCACGGTGTCGTCGATTCAGCAAGCGCTCTCCGCGGTACCCAATGCGCTGAGCAGCGCCGCGGCGCCCGCCCAGTCGAGTCCCCTGGACACGTTGGACCTGATAGCCGACCTGGTCTCGATTTTCCTCGACCTGCCCGCCGACTTGGCCGGCATCTTTGTCTCCGTACCGCTAGGCACCCTGGGAATCGTGTCGCTTCCGTTCGACATTGGCGGTTATGGCACCGGTGTCCACACCGACGACATCGTCAGCGGCTGGGCCGGGGTAACGGGCTGGCCGGACATCGGGCCCGCGCCCGTCAAACCATTCCCGGCAACGCTGTTGAACTTGCCGCCGGGGACAGTGCCGGCGCCGAGCCTCGCGGCCGAGCTGGGCGAGGCCAACACGATCGGAACTTTGTCCGTACCGCCGACTTGGGCCGTCGCGACACCGGCGGTAAAGCCCATCTCCTACACGCTGCCAGCGCTGCCGGGAACCGCGGCCGGCGCCACCGCTGCGCCGGCGGCGGAAGCCGGTTCCGGAAGCACCCTCAGCCAGATGGCGCTTGCAGGCATGGCCGGACGGGCTATGGCCGGGACTGTCGGCACCGGTGTCAGCAAGGCTGCCGGCAAGGCGGGTAAAGGCGCGCGTGCGCAGGCACGCCCGGGAGAGCCGGCGACCACCAATAGCACTGCGGCAGCTGCTGATAAAGATGCAGCGCCGCCGGGCAAACCTCGGGCCGTCGTCACCGGAGTCGCGGCCGAGCTACGCGAGTTCACCAAGCTCCGCGATGAAGGAATTCTGACCGACGAGGAATACACCGAGCAGAAGAATCGCCTGCTCGGCCGTTAAGCCGCTCGCCGTCGTGCGGCGCAAGCGCCGGTTGCCTGGAAGAGGAATGCGCAGCAATGGATTTCGGGATCTATCCGCCGGAGATCAACTCCGGCCGGATGTATACCGGTCCGGGATCGGGGCCGATGATGGCCGCTGCGCAAGCCTGGGGCAGCCTCGCTGACGAGTTGTATACGGCGGCCAGCGCTTATCAGTCAGTGGTTTCGGAGCTGACTTCCGGGGCGTGGTCGGGTCCGTCGTCGACGGCGATGGCATCCGCTAGCGCGACGTACGTGGAATGGCTGAGCGCCACCGCCGCACAGGCCGAAGAGACCGCAACCCAAGCCCGCGCCGCGGCCGCCGGTTACGAAGCGGCGTTTGCGATGACGGTGCCGCCGCCAGAAATCGCCGCCAACCGCAGCCTGTTGGCGGTGCTCGTGGCGACGAACTTCCTGGGGATCAACGCACCGGCGATCGCGGCCACCGAGGCACAGTACGCCGAGATGTGGGTGCAGGACGCCGTCGCGATGTACGGCTACGCCGGTTCCTCAGCGGCCGCGACCGCACTCACCCCGTTCACCTCACCGCAGCAGAACACCGATCCGGGCGGGACGGCCAGCCAAGCTGCCGCGGTCGGCCAAGCCACCAGCACCGCCGCGGGCAATGTGCAAAGCATCATATCTACTGTCCCGCAAGCGTTATCCACAGCATCGACAGGCGTGCCCGCCCAATCAAGTCTGTTGGACATTCTGAACGTCATCGGCGAATTGATATCAATCTTTCCCGGTGTGCCGGGCGCGCTCAGTAACGTTCCGGACATCGGAATAGGGCTCCTGGCGCCGGTGGATCTTCCTTTCGGCATCGGCGGTTATCTGACCGGTTCCAATACCGACAAATACATCAGCGCCTGGAATGGTGAAGAGGAGTGGCCAAGCCACGCGCCGGCGCCGGTCCCAGAGTTCCCGGCGACACTGTCGAACCTGCCTGAGGGCACGGTAGTGCCCGGCGCGGGCGCGGGAGTAAGAGTGATTGGCGGATTGTCGGTGCCGCCGGGGTGGACCGTCCCTGCGCCCGAGATACGCTCCGTGGCAATGACTTCGCCGCTCAGCGGCGCCGGCGCGGCAGCCGCGCCGGAGGTGGAGGCCGGCTCGGCAAGTGCGTTCAACCAGATGGGAATCGCGGGCATGGCCGGCCAAGCCATGGCCGGCCCTCCGGTTGCCGACGACAGCCAAGATAGCAAGCCGGTGACCCACGCACGACTGACCGGCCGTGGTAATGGTCCGGCGGCCGACGACGATGCCGACGTCGTACCCGCGCCTCGGACCGTCGTCACCGGAGTCGCGGCTGCGATACGGGAAATCACCAAGCAGCGGGCTCAGGGATATCTGACCGAGGAAGAGTACAAGGAGCAGAAGAAGCGCCTGCTCGAGGTCTCAATCAGGCACCGCCCGTTGGGTTAATCAGTCGGCGATCGACAGCGCGATGCCGTCCAGGATGTCGTGCTCACTGACCGTCAGCGCGTCGATGCCGGCGCGTTCGCGCAGCGCGAAGGCCAGTTCCTCGATGACGATTGCGCCGCCACCGATCACATCGGCACGTCCTTCGTGCATCGGCCCGAGCGCAGCGCGCTGCGCCCGAGTCATGCCGATGAGCCCATCACACACCTCGAGAAGCCGG
>DATJOR010000234.1:0-19971 GCA_035506875.1 Mycobacterium sp. | reverse complement strand
CCGAGAAAAGGGACGACCCCCGCCAGGGGGGGAGGAGGCGAGGGTCGTCGTGTATCAGCCCCGGGGGGTCGGGCTGATACACCCTCGGCTAAGCCGAGTACTGCTTACTATACACATGACAGCATTGCGCGGCGCAAGAGCCGTTTGAAGTTGCGGGCATGGGATTTAGCGCTGTTATGCCTGCACCTGCAGCCGCTGCGAGCAACCGCAACCGGGCTGACCGGGCGTTTTGTGGGCCGTCTCGCGGTTTGCCACACGGTCGCCCTATGCTGGGGCGGTGACCGCCTCGGACTTCGCCGCTGACCAGCAAACATCATCGGCAAGCACCGGCTCCAACCCGCGCACCGCTGCCTTTTTCGATCTGGACAAGACCATCATCGCCAAGTCCAGCACCCTGGCTTTCAGCAAACCCTTTTTCGACCAGGGACTGATCAACCGGCGCGCCGTGCTCAAGTCCAGCTACGCCCAGTTTTTGTTCCTGCTGTCGGGCGCCGACCACGATCAGATGGACCGGATGCGGATCCATCTGACCAACATGTGCACCGGCTGGGACGTGGAACAGATCAGGTCGATCGTCGGTGAAACGCTGCACGACATCGTCACACCGCTGGTATTCGCCGAGGCCGCGGACCTGATTGCCAGTCACAAGCTGTGCGGCCGCGATGTCGTGGTGGTGTCGGCATCCGGCGAGGAGCTGGTGGGACCGATCGCGCGGGCGCTCGGCGCCACCCACGCGATGGCCACGCGCATGGTCGTCGAGGACGGCAAGTACACCGGCGATATCGGGTTCTACTGCTACGGCGAAGGCAAGGTGCAGGCGATCCGCGAGTTGGCCGCGCGCGAGGGCTACCCGCTCGAACACTGCTACGCCTACTCCGACTCAATCACTGACATGCCGATGCTCGAAGTCGTCGGCCATCCGAGTGTGGTCAACCCCGACCGCGCATTGCGCAAAGAAGCGCTCGCCCGCGGGTGGCCGGTGCTGGCGTTCTCCCGGCCGGTGTCGCTGCGCGACCGAATCCCGGCTCCGTCGGGAGCCGCAGTAGCCACGACTGCGGCGGTCGGTGCCAGCGCGCTGGCAGCCGGGGCGTTGACCTACTCGTTGCTGCGCCGCTTCGCGATGTGAGCAACGCCGACGCGTCAGCAAACTTATCCGGGTCACCGGCCGATATCAGTTCGGCGTTTTCAGGGCATTCGAGGCCGTTTGGCTCTTGATGTGACCGGGGTCACGGAGTACAAAGGAGTGACGGAAGCCCGGTAAGGCCAAGAGCGAGCCGGAAGAGAAGGCTCGATCTCCCGAAATCGGGTAACCCAGCACGGTACCCGGCACCCACGCGGAGCCACAGCCGCGAAGATGGCAGAAGTGTTGCGGGCCTGCGAAATTGCGGAGAGCGGACGGCCTCGACGGCCCTTTGGGTGGGGTCGCAGCCGGTAAGCGTCGCAAGATCGCCGAGGCCACCCACGCAGCCCACAGTTGCACGCTTGGTAACCGAGTTCCGTGCTAGCGGGCGGCGAGCCGAAATCCTTCGGACCGTCGCCCGCTTTACACGTTTGCACCAAATCCTGCTGGCCGCCGAACCATGCACCGCGACGTCGTTCCGGCAACCTTTATTCGGTAAGCGAATCGGCGATCGACAAGGCTTCTTGCGCTCCGCTTCGCATGGCCCGGCAACACAGCATCAACCACGCGGCTATGCCGTCGGGCGTCCCGGCCGCGAAACCGCGTGCGGCGTCGCGGTACTCGGCGGAGCGACGCATCCAGCTGACCTCCGGCACACCGAGCCCGTGCGGGTCAAGGCCGGTGGCGATGGTGACCAGCCGCGACACCGCCCGCGCGACCACACCGTCCGCGCTGCCGAACGGCGCCAAGGTCAGCAGTTCGCCGTGGGCGACCCCGGCGATCACCGGAGCCGGCGCGTGAGTACCGCCGGTGACGATCTTCGCCAGCAGCTCCAGACGGGGCCCGACGTCGGCGTCGGCGCGTGGCCGGCCCAACTGGCTCTCGTCGACTCGGTCGGCGGCGGCGAGCATGTGCAGCCGTGCCAGCGCCTGGAGCGGCGCCCGCTGCCACACACCGACCAGCGTCGTCTCGCCGCCTTCCAGCGCCTGCGCGACGCGAAGCGCACCGACGAACACCGGGTCGCTGGCCGCCGAGACGTCCAGCTGCTCGTCCAGTTTCAGTCCGCCTTCGAGCACCGCCGACGCCCGCGCCGCCCGCAACGCGGCCTCGGCCGCCGTGACCGGCCAGCGCCGCAGGTTGGCGCGGTGGCGATGCGCCCTGCCGAGCGCCTCGCGGGCCTGCTCGGCGGCGTCGGCGACGCCAGGCAGCGCCACCAGCGGCGCCAACGGGTCAGAAGTCATCAGCGCCGCTGCTCCTCATCGCTTCGTCCCCCTCGCCGCTGCGCGGCTGGGAGGTGCCCCCACTGCATCGTCGCCGGCGCGCGTCACGAGCTGTCACGATAGGGCCTTGATCATCACGTCGACCCGTTGCGCCCGGCTTCGCCGCGCTTGCGGTCGCCGCCTTGATCATCGCGTCGACCCGTTGCGCCCGGCTTCGCCACGCTTGCGGTCGCCGCCGGGAATCGCTGCCAGCAGTTGGCGGGTGTAGTCCTGGCGAGGCTGGTTGAACACCTCGTCGGTGGGCGCGTGCTCGACCACCCGGCCCGCCCGCATCACCAGCACCTCATCGGCGATCTGGCGGATGACGGCCAAGTCGTGACTGATGAACAGATAGCTCAGGCCCAGCGCATCCTTGAGCTCGGCGAGCAGGTCGAGTATCTGCGCCTGCACCAGGACGTCGAGCGCCGAGACAGCCTCGTCGCAGACCACCACGTCGGGCCGCAGCGCCAGCGCTCGCGCGATCGCCACCCGCTGGCGCTGACCGCCGGACAACTCACGGGGACGCCTGTCCAGCACCGACAACGGCAGCGCGACCCGCTCGGCCAGCTCACGCACCGCCGCGTGACGTTCGCGACGATCACCGATGCGATGGATGCGCAGCGGTTCCTCGATGGCTCGAAACACCGTGTACATCGGATCCAAGCTGCTGTAGGGGTTTTGGAAAACTGGCTGCACTCGGCGGCGAAACGCCAGGACCTCTCGCCGGGGCATCGCGGCAACGTCGCGGCCGTCGAACGTCACCGTCCCGGAAGTCGGCGCGAGCAGGCCGAGCACCATGCGCGCCAGGGTGGATTTCCCCGACCCGGATTCGCCCACGATTGCCAGGGTGCTCGCTTTACGCAGGCGGAATGACACGCCGTCGACGGCACGGAATTCCGCTTTCCGCCAGGGTTTTCCGTGCGTTGCGCGGTAGGTCTTGGTGAGGTCCGCGGCGACCAGCAGGTCGCGCGGGTAAGCATCGACAGCAGGCCGGGGTTGAGCCGCCGCCCCGCCAATCGGGTGCACCGATGGTGCGGCGGCGACCAGCTGCCGAGTGTAGGGATGTTGTGGGTCGCTCAAGATCGATTGCGCCGCCCCGGTTTCCACGACGTGGCCGCGGTGCACGACGACCAACTGCTCGGCGCGCTCGCCGGCCAGTGCGAGATCGTGAGTGATCAACAGCACCGCCGTGCCCAGCTCCGCGGCCAGATGCTGCAGATGGTCGAGCACCTGTCGTTGAACCGTGACGTCTAGTGCAGACGTCGGCTCGTCGGCGATCAACAAGCGCGGGCGACCCGCGAGCCCGATCGCAATCAATGCACGCTGGCACATCCCACCGGATAGCTGATGCGGATACCGTCTGGCCTGAGTCGATGGGTCCGGCATGCCGGCTTCGTGGAGCAGTCGCAGCGATCGTTGCTTTGCATCGCTGATATTGTTGGCGCGCAATGCTTCCCGTATCTGGAAGCCGACCTTCCATACCGGGTTGAGGTTGGTCGTCGGGTCCTGCGGCACGTAGCCGATGCCGGTCCCCCGGATCGAACGAAGCCGCCGCGGATCCGCCGACACGATGTCGACACCGTCGAACACGATGCGGCCGGCGGTGATCCGCCCACCCGGCGCCAGCAGTCCGAGGATCGCGGCGGCCGTCGTCGACTTTCCGGAGCCTGATTCACCGACAACGGCCACAGTCTGCCCGCTGCGCACGGTCAGCTCGACGATGCTGATGGCGGGAGGGTCGTCGCCGAACCTGACCTCCAGGCCCGCCACACTCAGCAACGGCTGCTCTGTGGTCGTCATGATCGCCACGTCCGTGACGTGGAATCCAGGACGTCGCGCAGCACGTCGCCCATCATCAGAAAGGCCAGCACGGTAAGCGCAAGGGCCCCAGCCGGATAGAACAAGATCGGCGAGCCCGCTCGCAGTCGCGTCTGTGCCACGTTGATGTCGCCGCCCCAGGACACGACTGACGGCGGCAGGCCGACTCCGAGGTAGGACAATGTCGCCTCGGCCACGATGAACATCGCCAGCGAGATCGCCGCGACAGCGATCACCGGGCCAAGAGCATTCGGCACGACGTGGCGGATCAGAATCCCGAACCTGCTCAACCCCAACGCTTCCGAGGCGATGACGTAGTCGCTGCCGCGCACCGCGAGCACTGCCCCGCGCGCGATCCTGGCGACCTGCGGCCAGCCGAACAACGCCAGGATCGCGACCACGGTCCACACCGTGCGGTGATGCATGACCTGCATCAGCACAATGGCCGCTAACAGCAACGGAATTCCGAAGAAGACATCGGCGACGCGGGAGACCACCACGTCGATCCAGCCGCCGTAAAAGCCGGCCAGCGCTCCCAACGCCCCGCCGACCAGGAAAACCACCAGGGTTGCGCCCAGACCGACGGTGATCGAGGCGCGGGCACCGTAGATCGTGCGGGCGTAGATGTCGTGGCCTTGCAGGTCGGTACCGAACCAGTGCGCTACCGACGGTGTGAGCAGGCTCTGATACGGGTCGGCGTAACCCGGATCGGCCGACGTGAACAGCGCCGGAAACAACGCCACAGCCACGAAGAACAGGATCAGCGCCGCGGCGAAGACGAATTTCGGGCGTCGCCGCAGGGTCCGCCAGGTGTCACGCCAAAAGCCTACTCCGGCAAGGGCTTCAGTGCTCCGTTCAGCCATATCGGATCCTCGGATCCAGCGCCGCGTACAGCAGGTCCACCGCCAGATTGGTCACCAGGTAGATCACCACCAGCACCGTCACGATGGACACCACCGTCGGTGCCTCGTGGCGGGTAACCGCTTGATAAAGCACGCCGCCGACCCCGTGGATGTTGAAGATCCCCTCGGTGACGATCGCGCCGCCCATCAGTGCCCCGAGGTCGGTCCCGAGGAACGTCACCACCGGGATCAGTGAGTTGCGCAGGATGTGCACCGTGACCACCCTGGGCCGCGACAAGCCTGCGGCCGTGGCGGTGCGCACATAGTCGGCGTGCGCATTGGCGGCCACCGCGGAGCGCGTCAACCTGACCACATAGGCCAGCGACACCGATCCCAACACCACACCCGGCAGCAGCAGTCGCGCGAATGTCGGTTGATCGCCGACGGTTACCGAGGCGACACCGAGCCTGACCCCGAAGACGAACTGCGCCAAGAAGCCCAGCACGAAGATCGGGACCGCGATCACGATCAGACTGGTGATCAACACCGCGCCATCGAAGATCCCGCCCAGCCGTAGCCCGGCGATCACCCCGAAACCGATCCCGAGCACCGCCTCCACCGCCAAGGCGATCAACGCCAGCCTGATGGTTACCGGAAATGCTTGGGCCAGAACGACACTGACCGGTAGCCCGGAGTACGCCCGGCCCAGATCGCCGTGGATGATGCCGCCCAGATAATGCAGGTACTGCAACAGAAACGGGTCGTTCAGGTGGTATTGGGCACGCAGTTGCGCGACCACCGCGGGACTCAGCGGGCGGTCGCCACCCAACGCGGCGATCGGATCGCCGGGCAGCAAGAAGACCATGGCGTAGATCAGCAGGGTGGCGCCGAGAAAAACCGGAACCATGATCGCGATTCGGCGAGCGATATACCAGCCCATCTCAGGCCTTGACGATTCGCTCGTAATCGGGCAGGCCATTCCAGGTCAACGCGACGTGACTGACCGACGCTGATGTTCCGGCCACGCTGATCGTGTACCACAACGGCACGACGGGCATGTCCCGCAACAGGATTCGCTGCGCGGCGTTGGCCAGGTCAAACGATTGCTGCAAGTCCGGCGCTGATTCGGCCGCGTCGATCGCGGCATCGAATTGCGCATTGGAATAGCCGACGTCATTGGCACCGGCTCCGGTGACGAACAGCGGCTCCAAGAACTCGAGCATCGACGGGAAGTCACCCTGCCAACCGGCCCGGAAGGCGGTGGCGATGCTGCGGGTAGTGACCTGGGTACGAAACGTGGCGAAGGTCGGTTGGGGCGCACCGACCGCGTCGATACCCAAGACGTTCTTGACGCTGTTGGCCACCGCGTCCACCCACTCCTGGTGTCCGCCATCGGCGTTATAGGCGATCGCGTACCGGCCCGACCATTTCGAGATGGCATCCGCCTGCGACCACAGCCGCCGCGCACGGTCCGGATCGAAGTTGAGTGCGTCGTTGCCATCGATGTGTGGGTCGAAACCGGGCAGCGAACTCGCGGTGAAATCACGCGCGGGTGCACGTGCTCCGGCGTAGATCTGGCGGCACACCAGTACCCGATCGATGGCCGACGAGAGCGCCAATCGACGCAATCTGCCCTCCTCGCCGCCGAAATGCGGGAGCCGCAGCGGAGTATCGAGGGTCTGGTTCACCGCCGCCGGCGCACTGACATAATGATCGCCCAGATCTCTGCGGTAGACCGACAGCAGGCTGGACGGAATCGTGTCCAGCACATCGAGATTGCTCGACAACAAGTCGGCGTACGCGGTCTCCAGGTTGGCATAGAAGACGAAACGCAGGCCCCTGTTCTGCGGCACCCGGTTGCCGTGGTAGCCGGGATTGGGCACCAAATCGAGCTTGACGTTGTGCTGCCAGGCCGCGCCGCCGGGTGCGTCGGCGAATTTGTACGGGCCGTTGCCGATCGGGTGCTGGCCGAACGCCGTCATATCCTTCAACGCGGCAGCCGGCAACGGGTAAAACGGCGAAAACCCAAGCCGCAGTTTAAAGTCGATGGTCGGGGCCTTGAGCCGCACGGTGAACTGGTGATCGTCGACAACGTGCAACCCGGACATTGTGGACGCAGTCGATTTTGTCCCGGCGACGTCGTCGAATCCGGCGATCGGGCTGAAGAAGCTCTGCTGTAGTTGGGCGTTGGCGGCCAGCGCGCCGTAGTTCCAGGCATCGACGAAGGAGTGTGCGGTCACCGGTGTGCCGTCACTGAACATCCACCCCGGCTTCAGGGTGATCCGGTAGTTGATGTCGTCGCTGGTGTCGATTGACTGGGCAACCTCGAGTTCGGGTCTGCCGTTCGCGTCATACGACATCAGGCCGGCGAACAGCCGATCGATGATGCGGCCGCCGTTGCTGTCATTGGTATTGGTCGGAATCAGCGGGTTCTGCGGCTCGCCAGCGTTGACCATCACCACGTCGGTGCGCACATTGCCGACCCCGCAGCCGGCCAGCGTCGCCGCGGCGAGCAGCATCGCGACCGCTGCCACGCCGCGCACCCGACTCAAGCTCCCTCCTCCGATCCGCAGTCGCCACTACAATCCCGGCGTGACCGTCACCGAACTAGCCGAGGGTAGCGTCGCCGAGCACGCCGGGTATTTGATCGGCCTGATCGGCTTTCCCGCGGTGGGGGCGATCCTGTTGATCGCCGGTCTTCGGCAACGTTCCCGGCGGCGCCGACTGCTGCCACCCGCCAACCCAATGGTTCCTCCTGGTTACCCACCACCGGGTCCGTATCCGTATGGCTATCCCCCGCCTCCGCCACCGGGTGTTCCACCGAACACCGGCTACCCGAGCCAGCCGGGACCTCCTCAGCCGCCAACGTACCCACCGTATTACCCGGCAGGCTATCCGGCGCCGCGTCCGCGTGGATCGTCGGGCACAGCGCTGATTGTGGTGGGATCGATCCTGCTGACGTTCGGCCTGCTCGGCATTTTCGGTCAATTGGGCCGGGCGGCCTTCCAAGCCGGCCGCTCGGCTCGTTCCGCAAATGTCGGCCAGTGCATCGCTGAATCCACTATGCGGGAAAACAACTCGGCGCCGGCGCCGGCGCAGGACTGCGACAAGCCGGACTCGATATTCGAGGTCGCAGCCAAAGGCGATGGCTCTTCGACGGTCTGCCCCGACGGCAAGCGTGAGGATTCCCTGTACGCGTACCTCTTCGACGGGACCACGACCCTGTGCCTGATGCTCAACCTCAAGCAGGGTCACTGCTACACGGCGAGCGGCACGGCTGAGAATCCACAATTCGACGCTGCCGACTGCAATGGTTCGGCCACGATGATCCGGGTCGCCAAACGCGTCGACGGTAGCGGTGATGTGGGGTTGTGCCCGGCCGGAACCAAACCGATCTCCTACCCAACCCCGGCCCGGCTGTACTGCCTGGAGCGACTAGAAAACTGATCGCACAAGCCGTTCCGGCTGCATCGGCGTCGGGCTAGGCTCGATTGCCCGACCCCTCCTCAGCCGTTCCGGCTGCATCGTCGTCGGGCTAGGCTCGATTGCCCGACTCCTCCTCAGCCGTTCCGGCTGCATCGTCGTCGGGCTAGGCTCGTGCGCGTGACCGAGACGCACACCGATGCACTGCCGTCATATCCACCGTCAGAGGATTTCGTAGCGCATGCCAACGCCGGCGACGTGTTGTACCGCGAGGCCGAGCAAGACCGGCTGGCATTCTGGGCCAAGCAGGCCAACCGATTGTCATGGGAGACAACGTTTTCCCAGGTGCTGGACTGGTCGAATGCCCCGTTTGCCAAATGGTTCACTGACGGAAAGCTCAACGTAACCTACAACTGCGTGGACCGTCACGTCGAAGCCGGCAACGGCGATCGAATCGCGATCCACTGGGAGGGCGAGCGGGTCGGTGAAGGCCGCACCCTGACCTATAGCGACCTGCAAGCCGAGGTGTGCAAGGCCGCGAACGCGCTGACCGATCTGGGCCTGGTCGCCGGCGATCGCGTCGCGATCTATATGCCGATGATTCCCGAAGCGGTTGTCGCGATGCTGGCCTGCGCGCGCTTGGGCGTGCTGCACAGCGTGGTGTTCGCGGGGTTCACGGCCACGGCGCTGGGTGCCCGGATCGCCGACGCCGAGGCCAAACTGCTGATCACCTCCGACGGGCAGTTCCGCCACGGCAAGCCGGAGCCGTTGAAGGAAGCGGCCGACCAGGCGGTCGCCGACGCCCGCACGATCGAACACGTCTTGGTGGTGCGCCGCACCGGGGTCGATGTCCCCTGGACACAGGGCCGCGACGTGTGGTGGCACGACGTCGTCGACTCGGCTTCGCCGGAGCACAGCGCCAAGGCGTTCGACGCCGAGCACCCGCTTTTCCTGCTGTACACCTCGGGTACCACCGGCAAGCCCAAAGGCATCGTGCACACCAGCGGTGGCTACCTCACCCAGGCCTCCTACACGCACTACAACGTCTTCGACATCAAGCCGGAAACCGACGTGTTCTGGTGCACAGCCGACATCGGCTGGGTTACCGGCCATACCTACGCTGTCTACGGCCCGCTGTCCAACGGCGTCACCGAGGTTATCTATGAGGGCACCCCGAGCACGCCCACCCAGCACCGGCATTTCCAGATCATCGAAAAGTACGGCGTGACAATCTATTACACCGCGCCGACGATGATCCGCACTTTCATGAAGTGGGGCCGCGAAATCCCGGACGCCCAAGATCTGTCCAGTCTGCGGCTGCTGGGAACGGTCGGCGAGCCGATCAACCCCGAGGCCTGGCGCTGGTATCGCAAAGTCATTGGCGCGGACAGCGCGCCGATCGTCGACACCTGGTGGCAGACCGAAACCGGCGCGGCGATGATCTCACCGTTGCCCGGGGTCACATCGACCAAGCCTGGTTCGGCGATGGCGCCGCTGCCCGGTATTTCGGCAAAGGTCGTCGACGACCACGGCAACGAGTTGGCGCCGCCGTCCACCGACGAGGGCGAGCACGTCACCGGGTACCTGGTGCTTGATCAGCCCTGGCCGTCGATGCTCCGCGGGATCTGGGGCGATCCGGACCGCTTCCGAGAGACGTACTGGTCGAAGTTCGCCGAGCAGGGTTGGTACTTCGCCGGCGACGGCGCTCGTTACGACCCCGACGGGGCGATCTGGATTCTGGGTCGCATCGACGACGTGATGAATGTATCCGGTCATCGCATCTCGACCGCCGAGGTGGAGTCGGCACTGGTCGGCCACGGTGCCGTCGTCGAGGCCGCCGTAGTGGGCGCGACCGACGACACCACCGGCCAGGCGATCGTTGCGTTCGTCGTCGTGCAGGCCGACCACGCGGAGACCAAGGGCGCGGAGATCATCGACGAGTTGCGCGCGGAAGTGGCCAGGGTCATCTCACCGATTGCGCGACCCCGCGAACTGCATGTGGTGCCCGAGTTGCCGAAGACCCGTAGCGGCAAAATCATGCGGCGGCTGCTGCGCGACATCGCCGATGATCGTGAACTCGGCGACACGTCGACGCTGCTTGATGCGGGTGTTTTCGACGCGATCCGCGCCGCCGAGTAAGCCGCCAATCAATCCAGGGCGGCGACAATGCGGGCCGTGCAGCGGCCCGCTGAGGAGCCGGCCAAGCAATCCAGGGCGGCGACAATGCGGGCCGTGCAGCGGCCCGCTGAGGAGCCGGCCAAGCAATCTAGGCCGGGACCGGGACGAAGCCCGCGCCCGGACGGTTCTTGGCGTTGACGTCGGCCAGTATCACGTTGATGGACTGCACCACGGCCGGCGTGTGCAGCGGAATGTACTTGATGATGCAGGCCGGCAGATTTTCGCTGAATGCGCCGTGAATCATGCCGACCAGGAGGTTGTCGACGGTCACCGGGGCGCCTGAGTCACCCGGCTGTCCGCACACCTGCATGACGATCGTGCCGGGGTCTTGACCCGGGCCCCAAGTGACGCCGCATGAGTTCCCGGTGGTGCGGCCCTGCTTGCAGGCGATCTGGCCGAACGCCGGATCCGGTCCGATGCCGTTGATCGGGAAGCCACCGAAGTTGGCGACCGGTAGCACCTTGGCGGGATCGAACTGGATGACCGCGTAGTCGAGGTTGTCATTGCCAGCCACCATGGTGCCCACGGTGCCGCGGTCTTTCGCCGACTCGGCGGCCACCACCGCACCCGGGCCCCCGCAGTGCGCCGAGGTGAAACCGATCAGCTCACCCTTGCCGTCGGTGCCGATCGTGGTCAGTGTGCACAGCGTGTCGCCGTTGACCACGATGCCCGCTCCGCCGCCAAGCGGAAGCCTGTCGTCCGCTCGTGCGAGCGCGCCGGGCAAGCCCACCGATGCCACCGTGAGCAAGGCCGCCACGGCACGAAGCAGCCGACGGTGCGTGGTCTGCACAGCAATACTCCCGTCGACAAACTTGGGCGTGTACCCGAAGCGGCGCCAGTCTAGCGTTACCGGTGCCCGCCAGCGCGGATCCCTAACTGCTGGTTCCTGGCTGCGGTTGACCTCGTCTGGCATCGGACCACATGGCAACATGAACCGGACAATCGGATTCAGCCGGGAGGGCCGTCTGTGAGCAAGCCAGATCGTAAGAACGCCGATCGCAAGGACGGGGTTCCTCGCACGCTGACCACGATCCCGTTGACCGACCCGCACGCGCTGTCCGCCGAACCGTCGATCGGCGAGTTGGTCAAAGACGCCACAGCACAGATGTCGACATTGGTGCGCGCCGAGGTCGAATTGGCCCGTTCTGAAATCACCCGCGACGTCAAGAAGGGACTCACCGGCAGCATTTTCTTCATCGCGGCGATGGTGGTGTTGTTCTACTCGACTTTCTTTTTCTTCTTTTTCCTCGCCGAACTGCTCGATATGTGGCTGTGGCGCTGGGTCGCTTTCTTGATCGTGTTCGGGATCATGGTGGTGGTTACCGCGGTGCTGGCGCTATTCGGCTATTTGAAGGTGCGACGCATCCGCGGACCGCAGCAGACCATCGAATCGGTCAAAGAGACCCGGTCCGCTTTCACGCCAAGCCACGACAGGGACGCCGGGCGCGCGATCGGTTCCCAAGGCGGCACGCCCGCCGATCCGTCGGGTTGGTAGATGGCCCCACCAGATCCGTCGATCACCCGTATCGACGGGCCTTGGCGCCATCTGGACGTGCACGCCAACGGCATTCGATTCCATGTCGTCGAGGCGGCGCCCACGGAACGTGGTGCAGCATCCCCGGCAATACTCCAGTCGGCGCAGCCGCTGGTGATCATGCTGCACGGCTTCGGCTCGTTCTGGTGGTCGTGGCGGCACCAGCTACGCGGTTTGAGCGGAGCCCGGGTGGTCGCGGTGGATTTGCGCGGCTACGGCGGCAGTGACAAACCGCCCCGCGGCTACGACGGCTGGACGCTCGCCGGGGACACCGCCGGACTGATCCGCGCGCTCGGGCACACATCGGCAACCCTGGTCGGCCATGCCGACGGCGGGCTGGTCTGCTGGGCAACCTCGGTCCTGCATTCGCGGCTGGTTCGCGCTATCGCGGTGATCAGCTCACCGCATCCCGCGGCACTGCGCAGGTCGGCGTTGACCCGTCGTGACCAGGGCCGGGCGCTGTTGCCCTCGCTGCTGCGCTACCAGGTGCCGATTTGGCCGGAGCGCGCGCTGACCCGCCATAACGGCGCGGAGATCGAGCACCTGGTACGTAGCCGAGCCAGCGCCAAATGGGTTGCCTCCGAGGACTTTTCCGAGACGATCGGTCATCTGCGACAGGCGATCCAAATTCCCTCCGCGGCGCACTCCGCGCTGGAGTATCAGCGCTGGGCAGTGCGCAGCCAGCTACGCGAAGAGGGCCGCCGCTTCATGCGGTCGATGAATCGGCCGTTCGGGATCCCGATGCTGCACATTCACGGTGACGCCGATCCGTACGTGTTGGACGATCCGGTCCAGCGAACGCAGCGCTATGCGCCACACGGTCGCTACGTATCAGTCTCCGGCGCAGGACATTTCAGCCACGAAGAGATGCCCGACGAAGTCAACGGCCACCTGATGCGTTTCCTCGACCGGGTATACCGGGCGCCCGCTTAGCTGACACACTGCCCGGTGGCCACCGGAGTGGTGTCGCCGATATGCGCCAGCTGCGCCGCCACTTCCTTGGCCGTCAGCACGAAACCGGTGTCGTTGTCGTCGACCGCGGCGCCGAACACCACGCCGAGCACCTGTCCGTTGAGATCGATGAGTGGTCCGCCCGAATTGCCTTGCTCCACAGTGGCTCTGACGGTATAGACCTCGCGGTTGACCGTCGCGCTCCGGTAGATGTCGGGCCCGCTGAGTTCGATGAGTTCCCGGATTCTGGCCGGAGTCGCCACAAAGCCCCCGCCACCGGGATACCCCATCACTATCGCCTCGGTGCCTGACTTCGCCGGATTGCTAGCGAAGGCCAACGGACCGGGCGCCAAGTGCGGCACGGAGAGGATCGCGATGTCGACGGTCGGATCGTAAGACACCACGGTGGCGTCATACGGGTTGCCGCTGGCCTCGACGGTGACGCTGTTCGCGCCGGCCACCACGTGCGCGTTGGTCATCACGCGGTCTGGAGAGAGCACAAATCCACTGCCCTCCAATACTTTCTGACAACCTGGCGCAATCGCGCGGATCTTGACGACGCTGGGTTCAGTGGCCGCCACGACCGGATTGTTGGCCAACGTCGAGTCCGGGGCGGCCACCGCGACGACGGGCGTGCGACTGAACGGCTCTAGGACCTGCGGCAGACCCGAGGTGTCCAGCAGCGCCGACAACCGTTTGGGCACCGACTTCAGCCACTCCGGCGCAAAGTCGTTGACCTGGGCCAGCACCCGCGAACCTCGCACCGCAGCGGCCAGGCTGGGCTGACCCGCCGACGACGTCAGCGGGGTCGCCAGTAGCCATGCCGCCACCAGCACCACCACCAGTTGCACGGCGACCCCGATCAGCGAGTCGAAGAACCGGACCGAGCTGCTGTGGATCGCGCCGCGTACCGCGCGGCCCAGCACCACACCGGCGACCTCGCCGACAACGACCAGCCCCAGGATCAGAAACAGCGCGGCGAAAAGTTTGGCCCGGGGCGCGCTGATGTGCGCAACGAGGTGCGGAGCCAGCAGGACACCTGCGATCGCTCCGAGGAGCACACCGACGAACGACAGCAGGGAACCGAGCGCCCCGGAACGCCAACCTGAGACCCCCGCAATGAAAGCCACAGCCAGCACAGCGATATCGAGCCATTGTGAGGAGCTCATCAGACATCATCCTCGTCGCCGACCAGGGCCATCGCGTCATCCAGCTCGCGGATGTCGCCGGTGTCCCAGGGCTTAGCCCAACCAGCTACGTCCAACATTGCCGAAATCACTTGGCCAGTGAATCCCCAAACCAGCATTTCATTTAACAGGAAGGCCGGCCCGGCGAAGCGCCGGGTGAGGGAGTCGCGGTAGACCATCAGCCGGTTTTCCGGGTTGATGAAAGCCCGCAGCGGAACCCGAGCCACGATCGCGGTCTCGGCGGGATCGACGACGGACACCGGCCCCGGATCTGGTGAATACGCCAGTACCGGGACGACGTGAAAACCCGACGGCGCGATGAACGTTCGCTCCATCGTGGCCAGCGGATGCAGCCGGTCGATATCGATGCCGGTCTCTTCGCGGGCTTCTCGCAGTGCCGTGTCCACCGGCCCGTGGTCCCCCGGATCCGATGCGCCGCCGGGGAACGCCGCTTGGCCGGCGTGATGTCGCAACGTGGATGCTCGCACAGTCAGTAGCAGGTCTGCGCTTTCCGGGACGGATTCGGGAGCCCTGCTGTTGGGCTGGGTCGACGGTGGCCCGGAGAACAACACCAGCACCGCGGCGTCGCGTCCGTCCTTGCGCAACGAAGCCGTCGCCTTGGCGGCGGTCACCATGGCCAGCACGTCGGCGGGCAGCCGACGACGGAAGGCCTCGGGCACCTGACCAACGTTGTCGACCAGCGGACGCAGCCAGGACGGACTGCGCTCCGGTGTCAATGGAACCGACACCGCCGAATGGGTGAGGTCGGCACCGAGCGATCGCGGAGTTCCCCCTGCGCTCACCCGCGCCTCCTTCGATTGATCGCCCCGGTCATCGCCGCGCGTCATCGGGTCTGATCTCCGAGCGCAGTTGCGATCTCGTCGGCATTCGCGAAAGCGCGTGGCAGGATCTGCGCAACGCTACCGTTCGAGTCCAGCACCACTGTCGCGGGCATCACATTTGGCACCCCCAATGCCGCAGCGACCCGACGGCTACCGTCCTGCAGAGTCGGCAACCGGACACCCAGCTCCGCCAATCGCAACAAGGCCGCCGTCTCGTTCTCGTCCTGATGCACAGTCAGGACCATCACGCTGGGCCCGACCCGTCGTTGATACTCGGCCATCGCGGGGAGTTCGGCCGCGCAGGGAGCACACCAGTACGCCCACAAGTTGAGAACCACCCGGTGCCCGGCCAATGCCGGACCGACGTCAACGACCGAGCCGTCGGCTGCACATTCCGCTGTCACACCACGCAAGGCCGACGGACCGGGTTGCGCACCTGGGCGCGGACACGGCGCGAGGGCGGCGCGCTTGCGGGGTCCGGCCAACGCTGCCGCCGTATCGGCGTCGCGGTGCTCGCGCGCAACGCCGATCGACGGGGCGGTGGACGAGTGGGAGGTGTGCCGCAGCTCGACCAGCAGCGCCACCAGCAACGCCGCGACGACCGCCAGGACCGCGACAGTCCAGCGGGTGGTTCGGGAGGTGAAGGTGGTCAAGCGCGTCCTGTTTGCAGCCGCCGCTACAACCCGGCCAACGCCAGGAGATGCGCGGTTTCGGGCCCCTGCACCAGGGCGGCGGCGATCAGCGGCTCGGTGGGTCCGGTGCCGAACGAGGGACAGTCCTTGGCCAATACGCACACGCCGCATGCCGGTTTGCGGGCGTGGCACACCCGGCGGCCGTGGAAGATCACCCGATGGCTCAGCACGGTCCAGTCGCTGCGCTCGATGAGTTCGCCGACCGCCTGCTCGACCTTGACCGGGTCCCCCTCGGTCGTCCAGCGCCAGCGCCGAACCAGCCGCCCGAAATGGGTGTCGACGGTGATTCCCGGAATGCCGAATGCATTGCCCAAGATGACGTTGGCGGTCTTGCGTCCCACCCCGGGCAGTGTCACCAGCTCCTCCATAGTGGCCGGCACCTCGCCGCCGAACCGCTCGACCAACGCCTGCCCCAGGCCGATCAACGACCCCGCTTTGTTCCGGTAAAAGCCGGTGGGACGAATCAGAGTTTCGAGCTCTTCGCGGTTCGCCTGTGCGTAGTCGACGGCGGTGCGGTAACGCTTGAAGAGCGCCGGGGTGGTGAGATTTACCCGTTTGTCCGTGCTTTGTGCCGACAAGATCGTGGCCACCGTCAGCTCCAGCGGTGTGGTGAAATCCAACTCGCAGTAGACATGCGGAAACGCTTCTCCAAGTTTGCGATTCATGCGGCGAGCTCGTCGCACCAAACCTATGCGGGTTTCCGAAGACCAACGGTTGGCGACGGCGGCGTCGGCGGCACTCGAAGCTTGCGCGGCGGCGCGAGATGGTTTGCCCATTATCACTCTCTACAGAGTACTAATTCGTGATCCCGCTGAGACCTTAGCCGTGTTTACTTACGGCTTGTGTCTTGGTTGCTGGTGGCATTCACACCGGGGTTGCTGATGCTGGCGACTTTCGGGCTTGAACGTCTCGAAGCGGGCTTAGAAAAGGACACCGTGACGGCAAGCGACGTCGAGGAATTTCTCCAGCAGGCCGAGCCCATCGACATGCGCGTTTTGGCCCGAGAGGGAATGCCGGAGGCATTGGACTGCCTGCACCGCCGCATCGGCCGCCTCAGCGATGAATCGCCGTATCGCTTCGCTGACGCCGACCCGGTCACTGATCCGTTGCTGCCGGCGGCCTTTATTTCCGCCCCCGAACATCCCGGCTTGCCCAGACGGCGGCATAGCCATTCGCAGGCGAATCGGCAATTTGGCCCGCCGCAGCATGCCAATCGTGTGTAGCGTTGGCACGTTGAGTCGATGGCTGACCTCTAGACTGCGGGGCGGCCGGCAAACCGACCCAGGCATATCAGTGTCAGTTACATAGCTAAGGGGCAACGTGGACGAGATCCTGGCGAGGGCCGGAATCTTCCAGGGGGTTGAACCAAGCGCCGTCGCCGCGCTGACCAAGCAACTGCAACCCGTCGACTTCCCGCGCGGACATACGGTTTTCGCGGAGGGTGAGCCGGGTGATCGGCTGTACATCATCATCTCCGGCAAGGTCAAGATCGGCCGCCGTTCACCGGACGGCCGGGAGAATCTGCTGACCATCATGGGTCCATCCGACATGTTCGGTGAGCTGTCGATCTTCGACCCCGGGCCGCGGACCTCCAGCGCCACCACCATCACCGAGGTGCGCGCGGTGTCGATGGATCGCGACGCGTTGCGGGCGTGGATCGCGGACCGACCCGAGATCGCCGAGCAGCTCCTGCGGGTGCTCGCCCGCCGGTTGCGACGCACGAACAACAACCTCGCCGACCTCATCTTCACCGACGTGCCGGGCCGCGTCGCCAAGCAGCTGCTGCAGCTGGCTCAGCGTTTCGGTACCCAGGAAGGTGGTGCGATGCGAGTCACCCACGACCTGACCCAGGAAGAGATCGCCCAGCTGGTCGGCGCGTCCCGCGAGACGGTGAACAAGGCGTTGGCCGACTTCGCCCACCGCGGCTGGATTCGCCTGGAGGGCAAGAGCGTGCTGATCTCGGATTCCGAACGGCTGGCCAGGCGGGCACGCTGACGCCGGAATTGCGCTCAGGGTTGTGACGCCGGAGGATTCACAGCCCTACCTGCAATCTCAGCGACGCAGGTAGTCCAGTTGCGCCTGCACCGACCATTCCGCGACGTCCCACAGCTCCTCATCGACGTCGACGTAGACGTGCTCGACGACTTGGCGCGTGGTGGCGTCGTCGCCAAGATCACGCAGCGCCGAGCGCACTTGTTGCAGCCGCTGCTCCCGGTGCGCCAGGTATCCCGACGCCACAGCCGCCAGATTGGGCAGGTCCGGTCCGTGACCGGGTAGGACCGTTCGCTGACCCAGCCTTTGTAATCGGTGCAGCGACTCGAGGTAGTCGGCCAGGCTGCCGTCTTCGGTGTCGATGACGGTCGTTCCGCGGCCCAACACGGTGTCGGCCGTCAGCACCGCGTCGTCGAGCACAAACGACAGCGAATCGGCGGTGTGCCCCGGCGTCGCCAATACCGTGATCCGCAGGCCCGCAGCGTCGATCACCTCACCGTCGGTCAGCTCAGCACTGAGACCACGCAGGAACCCGCTGCCCGCAGAGCGCACTGGCGCGCCGGTCAGCTCGATCAACTTGTCGATGGCATCGGTGTGGTCGCCGTGCCGATGGCTGATCAGCACTGCGGCGATGCGGCCCAGGCCGGCGATATTCGCGATGTGCTCGTCGTCGTCGGGCCCGGGATCGACCACCACGATCTCGTCGCTTCCTGCGCCGCGCAGCACCCAGGTGTTGGTGCCCTCCAGCGTCATCAGCCCCGGATTGTTGGCCAGCAGCACCGATGCGGTATCGGTGACCGGACGCAGCCGGCCATAAGCGGGATGGGTCAGCGATTCAGCGGTGTCGGTCACGGTCGTTAGCCGACCTCCACCACCAGTTCGACCTCCACCGGTGAGTCCAGTGGCAGCTCAGATACGCCGACCGCCGAGCGGGCATGGGTGCCGCGATCAACGAACACCTCGGCAAGCAGATGCGATGCGCCGTTGATCACACCCGGCTGGCCGTTAAACCCGGGAGCGGACGCGACGAACCCGACCACCTTGACCACTTGGGTTATCTCGTCGAGGCCCACCAGCGAATCGACCGCGGCCAGCGCGTTGAGCGCACAGATCCGCGCCAATTCCCTGCCCTGTTCGGGGGTGACGTCCGCGCCGATCTTGCCGGTGGCGGCCAGTTTGCCGGCCTGCATCGGCAACTGGCCCGAGGTGTAGACCAGGTTGCCGCTGCGCACCGCTGGAACATAGGCAGCCAACGGCTTGGCCACCTCGGGGAGCTCGATCCCCAGCTCTGCCAGCCGGGCCGTGGCAGATCCAGCACTCATTTAGGGCGTTTCAGATACGCGACGTGCTGCTCACCCGTTGGGCCGGGAAGCACGGAAACCAGTTCCCACCCGTCTTCACCCCACTGGTCCAGGATCTGCTTGGTGGCGTGCGTCAACAGCGGGACGGTGGCGTACTCCCATGCGGTCGGTTGGCTCATATCCCGAGCTTATCGACAGCGGCATCGTGGCCGATGGTTAGCATGCTTTGGTGGCAACCACACCGAGCGGCGGCAGCAACGTCGGCTGGCCATCGCGATTGTCGAAGGCCCGTCTGCATTTCGTGACCGGCAAAGGCGGTACCGGCAAGTCGACGGTTGCCGCCGCGCTGGCGCTGACGCTCGCGTCCGGTGGGCGCAAGGTCTTGCTGATCGAAGTCGAAGGGCGCCAAGGGATTGCGCAACTCTTCGATGTGCCGCCGCTGCCCTACAAAGAGCTCAAGATCGCGACCGCCGAGCACGGCGGCCAGGTCAACGCGCTGGCGATCGACATCGAAGCCGCGTTCCTGGAGTACCTCGACATGTTCTACAACCTCGGTATCGCAGGCCGTGCAATGCGGCGCATCGGGGCGATCGAGTTCGCCACGACGATCGCGCCGGGTCTGCGCGATGTCTTGCTCACCGGCAAGATCAAGGAATCCGTGATCCGCGTCGATAAGAACAAGCTGCCGGTTTACGACGCGATCGTCGTCGACGCGCCGCCGACCGGCCGGATCGCCCGCTTTTTGGACGTCACCAGGGCGGTGTCCGATCTTGCCAAGGGCGGCCCGGTGTACTCGCAGGCTGAGGGCGTGGTGAAGATCCTGCACTCGGAT
>DATJOR010000233.1:0-3604 GCA_035506875.1 Mycobacterium sp. | reverse complement strand
CATGACGCCGGTCACCGTTGCCGGATCGACGGTGGGGCTGGCCACCTTGCACAACGCCGCCGAGGTCAAGCGCAAGGGTGTGTTGATCGGCGACACGGTGGTGATCCGCAAAGCCGGCGACGTGATCCCCGAAGTGCTGGGACCCGTCGTCGACTTGCGCGACGGATCTGAACGCGAATTCGTCATGCCCACAACATGTCCCGAATGCGGGACGCCGCTGGCTCCGGCCAAGGAGGGCGACGCCGACATACGCTGCCCCAACGCCCGGGCGTGCCCGGCGCAATTGCGTGAACGGGTGTTTCACGTCGCCGGTCGGGGTGCTTTCGACATCGAGGGCCTCGGCTACGAGGCGGCGATTGCGCTGTTGAAAGCGCAGGTGATCCGCGACGAGGGCGACCTCTTCGGCCTCACCGAAGACGAGCTGTTGCGGACCGAATTGTTCACCACCAAGAGCGGGGCGCTGTCGGCCAATGGCAAGCGGCTGTTGCTCAACTTGGACAAGGCCAAGAAGCAGCCGCTGTGGCGGGTGCTGGTCGCGCTGTCGATCCGTCACGTCGGGCCGACCGCTGCCCGCGCGCTGGCAACCGAATTCGGCAGCCTGGATGCCATCACGTCGGCCACGACAGAGCAGTTGGCCGCGGTCGAAGGTGTCGGCCCGACCATCGCCGACGCGGTGGTCGAGTGGTTCACCGTGGACTGGCATCGGGCCATCGTCGAGAAATGGCGATCGGCCGGCGTGCGGATGGCCGACGAGCGCGACGCCAGCGTGCCCCGCACGCTGGAAGGGTTGACGATCGTGGTGACCGGCTCGTTGACCGGCTTCTCACGCGACGAGGCCAAGGAGGCCATCGTGGCGCGCGGTGGCAAAGCCGCCGGGTCGGTGTCGAAGAAGACCGACTACGTCGTCGCCGGCGATTCCCCCGGATCAAAATACGACAAGGCCGTCGAACTCGGCGTGCCCATCCTCGACGAGGACGGATTCCGAAACTTGTTGGCGCAAGGGCTCGCTGAATCAGTGGAGTAATTTAGGGCAGCAAGGGCAGCCGCCACAGCGGGGTGTGCGGCTCGAGCAGCCACATCCGGATCGCAGTGAACCGGAAGAGTCGCAATGTGCCGGTGATCAGCACAGCGGCCAGCGGCAGGTCACCCAGCGCTGCGGTCAGCTCCGCTAGCCGAAAGTCGTTGGGCCCGGCGGTCATCAGGTCGAACCACGCGTCGCAGATCAGCAACATGCCCGTCGCGAACGCGGTCAGCAGCATCACCTGCCGGCGCAACATGCCGAAGATGGCGGTCGCCGCCATCAGCACGAGCAGCAGCAGGTCGAAACCGACCCAGAGCGCTGTCCAGTCGTGCACCAGGTAGTCGTCGGGCAACGCGAACGCGAGGTAGACGGTCCAGGGAATCAGCACCAGCGTTCCGCTTGTCATGACCCCCAGCCAGCCCCACCGGATTCGGTGCGCCACAGCGACCGGCAGCAGCTCGGACAGGGGTCGCTCCAGTCGTCGTATCAGTTGACGCCGCTCGGCAGGGGACATCGTCGCGATCTGGGCATCGGTTAGCACGCTCACATCTGATCAGTACCCCGTTTGCCGGCGGAGTCAATGCAGCAAGGTCCCCACGATCCCGGCCAGATAGCCCAGCCGGGCCACCTCTGAGGGCCGGAATGCCGGGCCGCCCGGCCGGCCCAGCATCACTGCGGTGTCAGGGCCGCCCAGCGGCGCGGCGACCAGGGTGGTGTCCAGCTCGCGCCACACCTGCGGCACCCAGTCGTCGGTCGCGTCCAGAGCGGTGGCCCGCTGAATCGGCATCCACGGCACGGCGTCCAGATGGGTTTCCGGTGCGCCCGGGCTGCCGACCATGGGCTCGATCCCGTCGTCGGAACTGCGCAGCACCGCACACCAGCTCACCCGCAGCACCTGGGGGGCCTCGTCGACCAGCACCTTCAGCTTGGCTGTGGTGTCGCCGGCCGCGGCGACGTGGTCGATCAGCGCCAGCTCCCGATGCGCGTCCAGCAGCCCGGTGTGCGGCCGCAGGCTGTCCACCCGCACCCCGTTGAGCGCTTCAGCCGCCGTGATCAGCGTGTCGGGCATGGCCCGCGCCGGCAGTTCGACCACCAGATCGTCGATCGCGTAGCCGGCCTGTCGCTCAACGACGTCGAGCGACAAGATGTCCGCGCCCACCGACCCCAGCGCCACGGCCAGCGAGCCGAGGCTGCCCGGCCGGTCGGCCAGCTGCACCCGCAGCAGATAGGTAGCCACGCGCACACTGTCGCACAGCGACGCGCCCGCGGCATTTCGACGGCGACCGCCGGGCTAGGCTTTTCGGTCGTGTCCCAGATCTCTCGCGACGAGGTGGCCCATCTGGCCCGGCTGGCCCGGCTGGCGTTGACCGACGCCGAGTTGGACAGCTACGCCGGCCAGCTCGACGCCATCTTGACCCACGTCAGCCAGATCCAAGCCGTCGATGTCACCGGCGTCGAACCAACCGACAACCCGCTCAAGGACGTCAACGTGACCCGCCCGGACCAGATCGCACCCTGCCTGACTCAGGAGGAAGCGCTCGCCGCGGCACCCGAAGCCGTCGACGGACGCTTCGCCGTCCCACAGATCCTCGGGGAACCGCAGTGACCGACATCATCCGGCTGGACGCCGCGACGCTGGCCGGCAAAATCGCCGCCAACGAGCTGTCCTCCACCGAAGTCACCCAGGCATTCCTGGATCAGATCGCGGCGACCGATCAGCGCTACGGCGCTTTTCTGCACGTCGCGGCCGATGCTGCGCTGTCGGCCGCGGGCGCCGTCGACAAGGCGCTGGCCGCCGGCGAGCAGCCGCCGTCGGCGCTGGCCGGCGTGCCGTTGGCCCTCAAAGATGTGTTCACCAGCCTCGACATGCCCACGACGTGCGGGTCGAAGATCCTCGAGGGCTGGCGTTCCCCCTATGACGCGACGGTGACCGCGCGGCTCCGGGCGGCCGGCATCCCGATCCTGGGCAAGACGAACATGGACGAGTTCGCGATGGGCTCGTCCACGGAGAACTCCGCCTACGGCCCGACCCGCAACCCGTGGAACACCGACCGGGTGCCGGGCGGCTCCGGCGGCGGCAGTGCTGCCGCGCTGGCCGCGTTCCAGGCGCCGCTGGCCATCGGGACCGACACCGGCGGCTCTATCCGCCAGCCGGCCGCGCTGACCGCGACCGTCGGGGTCAAACCCACCTACGGCACGGTGTCGCGCTACGGCCTGGTGGCCTGCGCGTCGTCGCTGGATCAAGGCGGTCCGTGTGCGCGCACCGTCCTCGACACCGCACTGCTGCATCAGGTGATCGCCGGACACGATCCCAAAGACTCCACCTCCGTGCACGCCGCGGTGCCCGACGTCGTCGGCGCCGCCAAGGCCGGGGCGGGAGGTGATCTCAAAGGCGTGCGCGTGGGCGTGGTCAAACAGTTGCGCGGCGAGGGGTATCAGCCCGGCGTGCTGGAATCGTTCAACAGCGCCGTCGAGCAGTTGACCGCGATCGGCGCCGACGTGTCCGAAGTCGACTGTCCCCATTTCGATCACGCGTTGGCCGCCTATTACCTGATCTTGCCGTCGGAGGTGTCGAGCAACCTC
>DATJOR010000232.1:0-7087 GCA_035506875.1 Mycobacterium sp. | reverse complement strand
GATGTCTGGCAGCTGACCGGGCAGCAGCCGGTCTTCACCGCGGGGACATCGCCGGTCGGACCCGTCGAGTGCGTGGTGCAGGTGCGTGCGCACGGTGAGACCGTCGACGCGGTCGCCGAGCTGGTGGGCGATGAGCTCGTGGTGCGCCTGCGTACGGCGCTACGCGGTGTGGCGCCGGGGCAGACGTTGGTGCTCTACCGCCCCGACCCGGACGGCGACGAGGTGATCGGCAGCGCGACGATCGCCTAGCCGGGCACGTTGGCGGCGATGTTGGTCATCACGATCATCGAGACCGAGTCCGGGAAGCCGCAGTAGGTGACTTCCATCAGCACCACCGATTTCACCTGGTAATCGCGTCCGCAGTCGCCGGGCCGCGTCTGCAGCGATCGGTTATCCGCGGTCCAGGGGCTGACGAAAGTCGCACCGGCCGACGTGCTCGCGCAGCCCCGGACGGTCGCCACCAGGGCGGCGAAGGCACGGCGTGCGGTGTTGGCGTCGCGGTAGGCCGCGGCGCCCTCCGAGATCAACCCGCCGCGAGGCGGGTACTGGAACGTCGTCTTGTGGAAGTCTTCGATGTCGGGTCCGAAGGTGGCGGTTTCCTCGTAGACGAACCGGCATTGCGGCGGCGCGGTCTGGGCGAGCGTGTCGACGTCGACCGGAGACTTGGCGTCCATCGACGGGATGATCGTGAGGTGCTCGTCGGTGCCGGTGATCGCGCGCATGCGGTCCTGATCAAGCAGTACGTGGTCGACTTCGACCCCGGAAAGGTTGGGTTCGGTGCCGAAAGGCGCTACCGCGGTGCCGCTCACCACGCGGGTGCACGCCGCGGCAAGCAGGCCCGCACCACACAGCACCAGCGGGCGGATCGCTGCGGCCATCTGTGACATCGTTTTTCCAGGTCGTCGGGCTGTTTGCCTCTACGCCAGGGTAGTCGCGCCGCCGGATTGGCGCCGGGTTGCCGGGCTCGTCCTCCCGGGCCAGCGCGTTCGAGCCCAGCTTTGGGATCTTTGCGGCCAGTGGTCGGCCGCTCTTAGACAAGCGCTGCGGCGATTTCGCTGAGTCCGAGTTTGGTTCGCAACCAGCTGCCCATTTCTTTGACGGCCTGGTCTACTTCGGGCACCCACCCGGCGGCGACGATAAACGAGTGCTGTCCCGCGGGGACCGCTCGCAAAAAAACTTCGTTGCCTGCTCCTTGGGCTCGTTGCGCGAGTTGGGCCGCTTCACCGGCGAGTAGTTCGTCTGCGCCGTAATAGATCGCGATTGGTGGCAGTCCGGTGAGATCAGCCGCGAGCAGAGTCACGCGTGCGTCGTTCCATTCCACGCCGGTGTCGTCGAGCCACAGGGAGCGGAAGAGCTCCAGCAACGGACGTGAAAGGAGCTTGTCGGCGTCGGCGTTGCCGTCGATGGTTGGGTTGGAAAGGGTCATGTCAACCCACGGGGAGATGGAGAGGATGGCACCGGGGAGTGCGTTACCTGAATCACGCAGTCGCAGCGCGAGACTAAGAGCGAAGTTGCCACCGATCGAATGCCCGACACTGGCGATGTTCTCTGGCCGGTAACCCTCCTCGAGCAGCCACCTGTAGGCGTTGTCTACGTCTTCGATCTGCGCCGGGAATTTGTCCTCGGGAGACCGACGATAGTTCAGTACCAGTGAGGGCACACCGGCTGCCTTTGCAATATGCGCCGCGGCCTTGCGGTCGGAATGCATCGATCCGAGGACGGTGCCGCCCATGTGGTTGTGCAGTATTACCGCGCGGTCGTCGCTGCGAGCGGGAACGCACCACAGCGCCTCGACGCCGCCAACAGTCTGCTCGGCGTAGCTGACACCTTCCGGTTCTTTGGTTGCAAGATGAACCGTCTCGATGATGTCGCGGATCGTGGGTAGGTCGAGATGTGGATCCGAGGACCGCGAACTCAATGTCGTCAGGAACTCAGCGAATTCGACCGCTTCACTGCTTGCCATTTCGTTTTGCCTTTCTGTGGTTGATGTTTCATTAGTGCTTGAGGACGCCCGTCGGCACCGGGTCAAAACTGGTGTTCTGCTTTGATGAACTGCGAAGCGCGCTCGCCGATTACAACGCACGGTGCCATGGTGTTGCCGGTCGTGATCCGGGGCATGATCGATGCGTCGGCTACGCGCAGGTTGTCGATGCCATAAACCCTGAGGCGCCCGTCGACCACTGACATACGGTCGCGCCCCATCTTCGCCGTCCCCGATTCGTGCCAATAGGTGGTCACGGCACTGCGCAAATAGGTCTCAAGCTCTGCGGCCGTCAGATCGCCGGGCATGACTTCGCGCTCGACGAACCGACGAAGCTCTGCCGAGTTACCGATTTCGCGGAGAAACTCGACGCAAGCGATCGCCGTTTTCAGATCGTCCGGATGTGACAGCGCGTTTGCTTCGATCCGAATAGGGTCGGACGGATCCGGGCCCGACAACCGTAGCCGGCCGCGGCTTCTTGGATGTGTAGGCGAGCCGAACAAGCACCAACTATTCTCTGGCAGACCGAATTTGGCTGCGTTCTCGGCAGTTGCCTTCGGGAATGGTCCCAAACAGGCGAACAGATCCGGGCCCTCGACGCTGGCAGCCCCGGAGTCCCAGAACAGCGTCGAACCCACCTGCGTGCTGCCCTGAATGCTTTCCGGAAACTGCCACACACAATCGAATCCGAAGTGGTCGTGAAAGTTGCGGCCTACACCCGCTAGATGCTGCCGGACCGTGATTCCGACGCGACGCAGTTCAGCCTGATCACCGATGCCGGACTGCATCAGCACCTTGGGCGTCTGAATAGCGCCCAGCGAGAGGACCACTTCAGTGTCAGCAGTGACCCTGCGAACCGCGCCACCGTGGATGACCTCAACCCCAGCGGCTCTGGTGCCGTCGAAAAACACCCTGGTCACCAGCGCATGCGGCACCACCGTCAGGTTCGGCTTCTCCAGATTCGGGGTTATGTAAGTACGGAACAGCGACAGGCGCTTACCGTCATGCCAGCGCAAGTCGGTGATAGCGGCGCCGCGCTTCTCCTCCATCATCCGGCCGTTGGGACTCTGGTAGGTCGGTATCCCTACCGCTCTGGCCGCATCAACGGCGGCCACCGCCAAAGGGTGGGCATCGGGTGCGGGCTGTACGAATATCGGTCCGCCGGCGCCTCGATAATCAGCCTCGCCGGTGCCGCGCCAGTCCTCGAGCGACCGGTACAAATCCAGCACCGGCTCGTATCCCCATGTCGGCTCACCGGATTCGGTGGCGAAGTGGTCCCAGTCGCTTCGATGTCCCCGCGCCCAGATCATCAGGTTGATGCTTGATCCACCGCCGAGTACTTTGCCCATCGAGAACGGGATCGAGCGGCCGTTCAATGACGGGTCGGGCTCAGAGGAGAAATTCCAATCAAGTTCGCCGCCGAGGTTCAGCGGCCATTGGCTGGCCTCGCTCACACTGGTCACTTCATCGCTGCCCCCGGCCTCCAGCAGCAGCACCCGAACGTCGGGATTTTCGGCGAGTCGGCACGCGATCACTGACCCCGACGATCCCGCCCCACAAACGATCACGTCATAGCGCGGTGCTAACACGTCAGCCACGTTGGCGAACCGCGTCGTGTCCCCAGTCGTCAATCGAGGATCCTCCCATCGAGCAATAGAATCACGATCGTTATATAACGGACGCTATCCTATAATGGAAGGTGCGTCAAGGAGGACTAGTGAGGTATCCGCCGGATCAGAAGGCGCGAGCGCGCGATGCGTTGCTGCGCGCCGGTGCGCGTTCCTTGAAGACAAGTGGTTTCAACGGCATCGGTGTGGACGGACTCGCGGCAGCGGCGGGCGTGACATCTGGCGCTTTCTACTCAAACTTCTCGAGCAAAGAAGCCATGCTCGAGGCCGTCATCGACGCCGCGTTGGGCGAGCCGTTCCTAACGGATACCGAATCGACCACCCCTGCAGAGGGACGGGCGCGCCTGATCGAATTTGTTGAGGACTACATCAGCGCTCATCACAGCCTGGACCCAGCCGAGGGCTGCGTAATGCCTGCTTTGACGGCCGATGTCTCACGCGCGCAACCGCGCGTCAAAGACACCTACCAGCAGAAGATGACTGCACTCGTTGACCGGATCGCCGGCCTGCTCGACGGCGACGAGGCTGATCGGCAACGACGGGCGTGGAGCATTGTTGCTCTGATGGTGGGATCGATCCTGATCTCGCGCGGGATCCCCGAACGCAGCGAATCCAGGATCGCGCCGCTCGACTCCGCGCTCAGCACCGCAGCCGCGCTGATCGGCGCCGATACCGACGACCGCCCCCGCTGAGGTAACCATTGGGCTCGTGCCCGCGGCAGGTCTCGAAGGGCCCTGGCCGGGCGCGCCATACCCAGTCGAATACGGTTGGCTGGTGAGCGTTTTCGCAACCGCCAGTGGCACCGGGTCGTGGCCCGGCACCGCGGCGCGGCCAGCGGCCGAGGTTGTCGTCGGCGAGCTCGGCGCCGCGATGGCCCACGTCGTCGAGTTGCCCGCCAGGGGAGTGGGCGCCGACATCGTGGGGCGCGCCGGTGCGCTGCTGATCGATGTGGCCATTGACACGGTGCCCCGTGGCTACCGGGTGGCGGCCCGGCCGGGCGCGGTGACCCGCCGCGCGGTCAGCCTGCTCGACGAGGACATCGACGCGCTGGAAGAGGCATGGGAGACAGCGGGTTTACGGGGCAGCGGGCGGCCGGTCAAAGTGCAGGCGCCCGGGCCGGTCACATTGGCCGCCGAGCTGGAACTGGCCAATGGGCACCGGGCGATCACCGATCGCGCTGCCGTACACGACATCGCCGCCTCACTGGCCGAAGGGGTCGGCGCGCATCGGGCCGAGGTGTCGCGTCGACTCGACACGCCCGTGGTGGTGCAATTCGACGAGCCGTCGCTGCCGGCAGCGGTGGCCGGTCGGCTGGCCGGCGTGACTTCGCTGAGCCCGGTGGCCCCGATCGACGAGACACTGGCCACCACATTGCTGAACACCTGTGTAGCCGCCGCGGGCGGCGAGGTGTCGGTGCACAGCTGTGCGACGGCGTTGCCGTGGAAAGTGTTGCAGCGCAGCAATATTACGGCAGTATCGGTCGACGTGACGACACTGGAGACCGCCGATCTGGATGCCGTCGCGGAATTCGTCGACTCGGGTCGGGCCGTCGTGCTCGGCGTCGTCTCGTCAAGCACGCCGGCGCGCCGTCCATCGGCCGAGGAACTGGCCGCCGCCGTCGTGGCGGTCACCGACCGCCTCGGCTTCGGCCGCGCGGCGCTGCGGACAAGCATCGGCGTCACCCCGGCGTGCGGTCTGGCCGCGGCGACGCCGCAATGGGCCCGCACCGCCATCGGCCTGGCCCGGCGGGCCGCCGAGGCCTTCGCCGACGACCCCGACGCGATCTGAAACATGCAACCGAAAGGTTGCGTAATGATCTCGGGTCGTGCTGCACTGATGGGCAACCAGGAGGTTGCATATGAGCACTGATCGAATCGAGAAGCAGGTGGTGTTGCGCGCGCCGATGGACCGGGCGAAAGTATCTGGCGCTGGAGCAGCGGGTGTGACGGCGACAATCGCGGCGGCGCCCGTCTTCGGTGCGCTCGGCGACGCCAACCGGCTGCGCATCGTCGCCCGGCTGTGTGATGGCGGTCCGAGCTCGACTTCGCAAGTGACCCAAGCGGTCTCGGTCACTCGTCAGGCGGCCACCAAGCATCTGGAACTGCTGCAGGCCGCGGGGCTGGTCAGCAGTAGCCGACGCGGTCGCGAGCGGATCTGGACCCTGCAGACCCGGCCGCTGGCTCAGGCCAGCGATGTCCTCGATCAGCTGTCCCGGCGCTGGGACGCCACCATCGACCGGTGGCGCGCTTACGTGGAGGACTGAGCTGTCGGCGTGCTCCGATAGCCTGCCAAGGTGAGCTCAGCAGAGGCTGACCCGATAGCGCCCGAGATCCGACGCCAATGGCGCGAACTGGCCGACGAGGTGCGCGAACACCAGTTCCGCTACTACGTGCGCGACGCGCCGATCATCTCCGACGCGGACTTCGACCAGCTGCTGCGTCGGCTGTCCGCGCTCGAGGACGAGTATCCCGAGCTGCGCACGCCGGATTCGCCCACCCAACTCGTCGGCGGCGCGGGCTTCGCCACCGACTTCACCTCTGCTGAGCACCTGGAGCGGATGCTGTCGCTGGACAACGTGTTCAGCACCGAGGAGTTCGACCTATGGGCGGCGCGTATCCACGCCGAGGTCGGCAACGAGGTGCCCTTCTTGTGCGAGCTCAAGATCGACGGCGTCGCACTGGCTTTGGTCTACCGTGCGGGACGGCTGGTCCGTGCCGCAACCCGGGGTGACGGACGCACCGGCGAGGACGTCACGCTCAACGCGCGCACGATTGACGACGTCCCCGAGCGGCTCACCGCCAGCGACAAGTATCCGATACCCGACGTACTCGAGGTGCGCGGTGAGGTGTTCTTCCGGCTCTCCGATTTCGAAGCGCTGAACGCCGCCCTGGTCGAAGACGGCAAGGCGCCGTTCGCCAACCCGCGCAACAGTGCGGCGGGATCGCTGCGGCAGAAGGATCCGGCCGTCACCGCTCGTCGCAAGCTGCGGATGATCTGCCACGGGTTGGGGCATATCGAGGGGTTCCGGCCGCCCACCCTGCACGACGCATACCTGGCGCTGGGTGCGTGGGGCCTGCCGGTGTCCGAACACACGACGCGGGTGAAGAACGCCGCCGGCGCGCTGGAGCGCATCGGCTACTGGGGCGAGCACCGCCATGACGTGGCTCATGAAATCGACGGCGTCGTAGTGAAAATCGACGATGTCGCGTTGCAGCGCAGGCTGGGTTCCACGTCGCGGGCACCGCGGTGGGCGATTGCCTACAAGTACCCGCCCCAAGAGGTACAGACCGAGCTGCTCGACATCCGGGTCAACGTCGGACGCACCGGGCGCGTGACGCCGTTTGCATTCATGACGCCGGTCACCGTTGCCGGATCGACGGTGGGGCTGGCCACCTTGCACAACGCCGCCGAGGTCAAGCGCAAGGGTGTGTTGATCGGCGACACGGTGGTGATCCGCAAAGCCGGCGACGTGATCCCC
>DATJOR010000231.1:0-4531 GCA_035506875.1 Mycobacterium sp. | reverse complement strand
GCATCTCTCGCAATTGTGGTTTGACAACTTTGCCGCCGGCGTTGCGCGGCAGGGTGTCGACAAACCTCACCGAACGGGGGGCTTTGAAGTTCGCTAAATATTCACGGGTGTAGGCGATTACCGCCTGCTCATCGAGCTCGGATCCGGGCCTCGTCACCAGGAATGCCCGGCCGACCTCACCGAGCCGCTCGTCGGGCACGCCGATCACCGCGCAGTCCAGCACGCCGTCCAGGCGGGCCAGTACCTGCTCCACCTCGGCCGGATAGACGTTGAAGCCGCCGCAGATGTACATGTCCTTGAGCCGGTCGGTGATCTGGAGATTGCCTGCGCTGTCGAGTTTTCCGATGTCACCGGTGTGCAGCCAGCCATCGGGGTCCACTGTGTCCGCGGTGGCTTGCGGGTCGTCGAGGTACCCGAGCATCACGTTGGGACCGCGCAGCAGTACTTCGCCGTGATCGCCAATCCGCAGCTCGAATCCGGCGACCGGTCGTCCGCAGGTGGTGGCTACCGTGACGGCATCGTCGTCGGGGCGGCACATGGTGCCGAACCCGTTGCATTCGGTCAGGCCGTAGGCGGTCAGCACGATGTCGATGTCGAGTTCGGTTTGCATCCGCTCGATCAGCACGACCGGCACCGTGGCCGCGCCGGTGACCGCGAACCGCAGCGAGGTCAGGTCGTAGCTGCCGCGGGCGGGATGGTCGAGCAGCGTCTGGTAGATGGTCGGCGGGCCGGGCAGCACTGTGATCCGATGCTGGCCTACCGCGCGCATCGCTTGCTCGGGGTCGAAGGTCAGCTGTGGGATCAGCGTGGCGCCGGTCTGCAGACAGGCCAAAATCCCGGCCTTGTAGCCGAAGTTGTGAAAGAACGGATTGATGCACAGATAGCGGTCGTCGCTGGTGATCTTCCCGCAGGCCGCCCACGCTGCGGACCCGGACAGCGATTGCCGATGCGCGCACAGCACGCCTTTGCTGCGACCGGTGGTGCCGGAGGTGAAGAGGATGTCGGAGAGGTCCTCGGGCCTGACGGCGGCGGCCCGGGCATCGGCAGCGGCGAGGGCTGCACTGCCAGTGCCGCCCGCCATGAACTCGTCCCAGGTCCCGTCGTCGACGTCGACTGGCACCCGCACGATGTGACGCAGATCGGGCAGCGCGCCCCTGTCCAGGTCAGCGGGCTTGTTCGTCCCGAGGAACTCTCCCATCGCCACCAGCAGCGGAGCGCCGGTGCGGGCCAGGATGTCGGTTGCTTCGGCGGCGGTATAACGGGTGTTCAGCGGTACCACGGCGGCGCCGGCGTAGTGGGTGGCCAGGCAGGCGACCACCCAGTGCCAGGTGTTCGGCAACCAGATCGCCACCCGGTCGCCGGCGTTCACGCCCAATGCGATCATCGCCGCCGCAGCACGGCGCACCTCGTCACGCAGCTCGGCGAAAGTAAGGGTGCGATCGGGCGTGACCAGCGCGTTGTGGTCGGGAAGCTCATGCGCGATGCGGTCCAACACCGCAGGAATGGTCTGCGGATCGCTCGGCATCGAACTCCTCTAGCTTTGACGGTCCGGCTCCTCCTCATCGCGCTGCGCGCTCTGCATCGTCACCCGGACGTTTCAACTGTCCGGCTCCTCCTCATCGCGCTGCGCGCTCTGTATCGTCGCCGGACTAACAAAGCAAGTGCTTGGTAGGTTAGCCTACAGGGGTGCAGGGCGTCGAGGAGTTCCGGGCCGAGGTACGCGACTGGCTGGCCGAGAACCTGGTCGGTGAGTTCGCCTCGCTCAAGGGGCTAGGTGGGCCCGGCCGCGAGCACGAGGCGTTCGAAGAGCGGCGCGCCTGGAACCGGCATCTGGCCGAAGCGGGTCTGACCTGTTTGGGCTGGCCGGTCGAGCACGGCGGCCGCGGTCTTTCCGTCGCGCATCGGGTCGCCTTCTACGAGGAGTACGCGATCGCCAACGCGCCGGCGAAGGTCAACCACTTCGGCGAGGAACTGCTTGGGCCGACGTTGATCGCCTTCGGCACGCCCGAGCAGCAGCAGCGGTTTCTGCCCCGAATCCTCGACGTCACCGAGCTGTGGTCGCAGGGCTACTCCGAGCCGGGTGCCGGCAGCGATCTGGCCAACGTGTCCACCACCGCGGTGCTGGACGGCGACGCGTGGGTGATCAACGGCCAGAAGGTGTGGACATCGCTGGCCCACTGGGCGCAGTGGTGTTTTGTGGTGGCCCGCACCGAGAAGGGCTCGAAGCGCCACGCCGGGTTGTCGTACCTGTTGGTGCCGCTCGACCAGCCGGGGGTGGAGGTCCGCCCGATCGTGCAGCTGACCGGGGACTCGGAATTCAACGAGGTGTTCTTCGACGACGCCCGCACCGATGCCGACTTGGTGGTCGGCACACCCGGTGACGGCTGGCGGGTCGCGATGGGAACGCTGACCTTCGAACGCGGTGTTTCGTCGCTGGGTCAACAGATCATCTACGCACGCGAGCTGAGCGGTGTCGCGGAACTCGCGAAACGCACCGGCGCCGCGGATGATCCGCTGATCCGCGAACGCCTGGCCCGGGCTTGGGCGGGTTTGCGAGCGATGCGCTCGTATGCTTTGGCGACCATGGACGTCGAGGGAGGCGGCCGGGCCGCCGGGAAAGATAATGTCTCAAAGCTGTTGTGGGCCAATTGGCATCGCGAGCTTGGCGAGATCGCGATGGATGTGCAGGGTAAGGCGGGTCTGGTCCTGGACCGCGGAGACTTCGACGAGTGGCAGCGGCTGTATCTGTTCACTCGCGCGGACACCATCTACGGCGGTTCGAACGAGATTCAGCGCAACATCATCGCCGAGCGTGTGCTTGGCCTACCCAGGGAGGCTAGATGACGTTAGCGGTTGCGCCGAAAGAAGTTGCCGGACACGGGCTTCTGGCTGGCAAGGTCGTGATCGTCACGGCGGCCGCCGGCACCGGCATCGGGTCGGCCACCGCTCGGCGCGCGTTGGCCGAAGGCGCTGACGTCGTCGTCTCCGACCACCACGAGCGACGCCTCGGCGAGACGGCCGGGGAACTGTCGGCGCTGGGCCTGGGCCGCGTCGAGCATGTGCTCTGCGACGTCACGTCCTCTGCTCAGGTCGACGCGCTGGTCGCGTCGGCGCACGCGCGGATGGGCCGAATCGACGTGCTGGTCAACAATGCCGGCCTGGGCGGACAAACACCGGTGGCCGACATGACAGACGAGGAGTGGGACCGTGTCCTCGACGTCACGCTGACGTCGGTCTTCCGCGCCACCCGGGCGGCGCTGCGCTACTTCCGCGAGGCCGACCACGGCGGGGTGATCGTCAACAACGCCAGCGTCCTTGGCTGGCGCGCCCAGCACTCGCAATCCCACTATGCGGCAGCCAAAGCCGGGGTGATGGCGCTGACTCGGTGCAGCGCGATCGAGGCCGTCGACTACGGAGTGCGGATCAATGCGGTGTCGCCGAGCATTGCCCGGCACAAGTTCCTGGACAAGACCACCTCGACAGATCTGCTGGATCGGTTGTCCGCGGGGGAGGCGTTCGGGCGTGCGGCCGAGCCGTGGGAGGTGGCGGCCACCATCGCGTTCTTAGCGAGTGATTACTCCAGTTACCTCACTGGAGAAGTGATTTCGGTGTCGAGTCAACACCCGTGAACCGGCGCGACGAGTTGTTGGAGCTAGCGGCGACGATGTTCGCCGAGCGTGGCCTGCGCGCGACCACGGTGCGCGACATCGCTGACGGTGCCGGAATTTTGTCGGGCAGTCTCTACCACCACTTCGCGTCCAAAGAAGAGATGGTCGACGAACTGCTGCACAGCTTCCTGGACTGGCTGTTCTCGCGCTACCAAGAGATCATCGACAGCGAGCCCAATCCGCTCGAGCGGCTCAAGGGGCTGTTCATGGCGTCGTTCGACGCCATTGAGCACCGGCATGCCCAGGTCGTCATCTACCAGGATGAGGCCAAGCGGTTGCTGTCGCAGCCGCGGTTCTCCTACATCGAGGACATGAACAAGTCGCAGCGCAAGATGTGGGTGGACGTGCTGCACCAGGGCATCGAGGAGGGCTATTTTCGGCCCGATCTCGACGTCGACCTGGTTTACCGATTCATCCGCGACACCACCTGGGTGTCGGTGCGCTGGTATCAGCCCGGCGGACCGCTCACCGCTCAGCAAGTGGGTCAGCAGTATCTCGCTATCGTCCTAGGCGGAATCACCAAAGAAGGAAGTTGACATGCCCTCAAACAATCAGGCGTACATCGTTGACGCAGTGCGTACCGCGGTTGGTAAGCGCGGCGGGTCGCTCGCCGCCGTGCATCCCGTCGACCTGGGCGCGCTCGGGTGGCGTGGCCTACTCGACCGGGTCGACATCGACCCCGCGGCTGTTGACGACGTGATTGCCGGCTGTGTCGACGCGATCGGAGCGCAGGCCGGTAACATCGCGAGGCTCTCATGGCTGGCCGCCGGCTATCCAGAAGAGGTTCCCGGCGTCACCGTCGATCGACAGTGTGGTTCCAGCCAGCAGGCCATTTCCTTTGGCGCGCAGGCGATCATGGCGGG
>DATJOR010000230.1:0-8781 GCA_035506875.1 Mycobacterium sp. | reverse complement strand
CTCTTGCGCCGCGCAATGCTGTCATGTGTATAGTAAGCAGTACTCGGCTTAGCCGAGGGTGTATCAGCCCGACCCCCCGGGGCTGATACACGACGACCCTCGCCTCCTCCCCCCCTGGCGGGGGTCGTCCCTTTTCTCGGGTAAGTCATTCGCTCGCCTCCGCCGGTTTTGCCAGATGCCGGTCGCCGGCTGTCCACAGATCGGGTGTTGTCCACAAATCCGCGTCCGTGGCTGGCGGCGCGGCGTGATCCCCGGGCACCGTGGGCCAATGACCACCCCTACCGGCACTGGCGGCGCCCGCGGACTCCTGGCCTTCGTGGCGAGTCCCGCGCTCCGCGATGAGGTCGACCGGGTCGCGGCGGCTGTCGGTGTACGGGTCGTCCATGCCTGTGGCACTTCACCGATCACAAGGAAAACGTGGTCGGCAGCCGCGGCGATAGTGCTCGACGAGGCTGCGGCGGAAGGATATGCCCGCGCCGGACTACCCCGCCGCGCACACGTCGTCGTGGTCACGGACAGCGAACCGGCGTCGGCGACATGGGCGGCGGCCGTCGAAGTCGGCGCCCGGCACGTGCTCAGATTGCCCGCGCAGGAACGGGATCTGGTCCGCGAGCTCGCCGATGCCGGCGAATCCGTGCGCGGCTGCGGCGCCCTGGGCGCCCTGGGCGACGTGGTCGCGGTGATCGGTGGGCGCGGCGGTGCGGGTGCGTCGCTGTTCGCTGCCGCTTTGGCACACGTCGCCAGCGAGCCATTGCTGGTCGACCTGGATCCCTGGGGTGGTGGCATCGACCTGCTGATGGGCGGCGAAGCCGCTCCCGGGGTTCGCTGGCCCGACCTGGCATTGCAAGGCGGACGGCTGAATTGGCCGGCGGTGCGCGAGGCACTGCCGCGCCACCGCGGGATCTGCATGCTGTCGGGCACCCGCCTTGGATACGAGCTGGACGCCGTGGCTGTGGATGCCGTCGTCGATGCCGGCCGCCGTGGCGGGGCGACCGTGGTGTGCGACCTCCCGCGTCGGCTGACCGACGCTGCTCAAACCGCCTTGGATACAGCTGATCTCGTTGTCTTGGTCAGTCCGTGCGACGTGCGGGCGTGCGCGGCCGCGGCGACGATCGCGGCGGTGCTGACCGGAATCAATCCCAATGTCGGGCTGGTCGTTCGGGGTCCGTCGCCGGGCGGGCTGCGGGCGGAGGAGGTGGCGGAGATAGCCGGCTTACCGCTGCTGGCGTCGATGAGGCCGCACCCGCGGCTGGCCGAGCAGCTCGAACACGGCGGTCTCCGGTTAGGGCGGCGCTCCGCGCTGGCGGCGGCGGCCCGCCGGGTGCTGGGTGTGCTGCCTGCACGTCCAGCGACCCGGGTGGAAGGCAGGGTGGCATGACCGATTCGCTCATCGATCGGGTCCGTGAGCGCCTGGCGACCGAATCAACTCCGCTGCGTCCCATGGTGGTGGCCGACGCAATCCGGGCCGAATCCGGTGGGGTGCTGGGCGATACCGAGCTACTGAGCAATCTTCGAGTGCTGCAGACCGAGCTGACCGGCGCTGGAATCCTCGAGCCACTGCTGTGTGCGGACGGCACCACGGACGTGTTGGTCACCGGTCCGGACGCAGTGTGGGTCGATGACGGAAACGGCCTGCGGCGCACCGATGTTCAGTTCGCCGGCGAAGCCTCAGTGCGGCGCTTGGCGCAGCGGCTGGCGCTGGCGGCAGGGCGCCGTCTCGACGATGCGCAACCCTGGGTGGACGGTCAGCTGACCGGCCTGGGCGCCGGAGGCTTCGCGGTCCGGCTGCACGCCGTGCTGCCGCCGATCGCGGTCGGCGGCACCTGCGTGTCGTTACGGGTGTTGCGGCCGGCCACCCAAGATTTGTCCGCCCTGATCGCAGCGGGCGCGATCGCGCCGACCGCCGCCGCACTGCTCGCTGACATCATCGCCGCCAGGTTGGCGTTTCTGGTGTCCGGCGGCACCGGGGCGGGCAAAACGACACTGCTATCGGCGATGCTGAACGCGGTCTCGCCAGACGAGCGGATCGTGTGCGTAGAGGACGCCGCTGAACTGGCACCTCCGCATCCGCATCTGGTCAGGCTGGTCGCTCGATGCGCCAACGTCGAGGGCGTCGGCGAAGTCACGGTCCGCCAACTCGTCCGAGAGGCGTTGCGGATGCGCCCGGACCGCATCGTCGTCGGCGAGGTCCGCGGTGCCGAAGTGGTCGATCTGCTCGCGGCGCTCAACACCGGGCATGACGGCGGTGCGGGCACAGTGCATGCCAACAATCCGGGTGAGGTGCCCGCTCGTTTGGAGGCGTTGGGTGCTGTCGGCGGCCTGGATCGTGCTGCGCTGCATAGTCAATTGGCCGCCGCGGTTCAGGTGCTGTTGCACGTTGAACGCGATCGTGCCGGCCGCCGGCGGCTCAGCGAAATCGCGGTGCTGCGTCACATCGACGGTAGGGTCGGCGCGGTCACCGTGTGGCACGCCGATCGTGGACTGACCGACGAGGCCGCCCGCTTCCGCCGTGTGTTGCAGAGCCGGACACCCCGATGACGGCTTCGGCGGCAGCACTGGCGTTGTCGGCGTCTCTGCTCGTATCACCGCCATCGCCGCGTCGACGACTTGCTCGCCGCGGCCCGGCCTCCCGCCGGTCGCCGGCTCGGGCGGCCGGATGGCTAGCCGTATGCGCAGCAGCTGCCGGCTCCGTATTCCTGCCGCTCACAACGGTTCTGACCGCTGCAATTTTCGTCGCAACGGCAAGCCTGCGCTATCGCCGCCGTCGACGTAGTCGTCAGGGGATGGCTGAGGGCCGTGACCTGGAAACCGCGATCGATGTGTTGGTGGGTGAACTGCGGGTCGGGGCACACCCGGCCCAGGCCTTCGCCGTGGCGGCGGACGAAACAGCCGGTCCGGTCGCGGACTCCTGTCGTGCGGTGGCGGCGCGCGCCCGATTGGGCGCCGACGTCACCGGCGGTTTGCGAAGCGTCGCCCAGAACTCGGCGCTGCCCGCGCAGTGGGCGCGGCTGGCGGTGTGCTGGCAACTGGCAGCTGAACACGGCCTTGCGATGTCCACGCTGATGCGCGCAGCTCAACGCGATATCGTTGAACGACAAAGGTTTTCAGGGCAAGTTACGTCCGCTATGGCTGGTGCCCGCGCGACCGCGGCGATCCTGGCGGGCCTGCCGGTGCTGTCGGTGGTTCTCGGTCAACTCATTGGGGCGGACCCGGTGGCTTTCCTGCTGGCCGGACACGTGGGTGGCTGGCTGCTGGTGATTGGGGTGACGCTGGTCTGCGGCGGCTTGCTCTGGTCGGACCGGATCACCGATCGGGCGGTGTCGTGAGTCGCGCCGGCGACGGTGCAGTGGGGGCACCCCAAGCCGCGCAGCGGCGAGAGGGACGCAGCGATGAGAAGGAGTGGCGCGCATGAGCACTGCGGCGCTGCTGTTGGCCGTCGCGCTGTTGAGTGGCGTCCGGCCGTCGAGGGTGCGGGCGCGGGCGGCGCTGGCGCCGCGCGCACCCGCCACTGCGCGCCGGCCGATGCGTGGCCCGGATCCGCTGGCCGTCGCTTCGAGCCTGGACGTGCTGGCCGTCTGCCTGGCGGCGGGCATGGCGGTGTCGACCGCGGCAGCAGCGACTGCGCCGTCGGCGCCGCCGCCGCTGGCCCGAGTGCTGCGTCGCGCCGCCGATCTGCTGGCGCTCGGCGCCGACCCCGCCGTTGCCTGGTCGGCGCCGCCCGATCTGCCGCCCGGTTCACTCGATCCGCAGACCGATGCGTTGCTGCGGCTGGCGCGACGGTCCTCTGCCTCGGGGGTGGCACTTGCCGAGGCGGTGGCCGCGCTTGCCACGCAGTGTCGTCAGGACGCCGCACACGTGGCCGCCGCGACTGCCGAGCGCGCCGGCGTGCTGATCGCCGGCCCGCTGGGACTGTGTTTCCTTCCGGCGTTCGTGTGCTTGGGCATTGTTCCGGTGGTCGCCGGACTGGCCGGTGACCTACTGCAATCGGGCTTGTTGTGAACATCGGCCTTGCTACGAAAAGAGGATGCAAAAATGGTTTCAACCAACATGTTTCGGACGCTACGAGCGCGCGCGACCCTGTTGGCGATAGACGAGGCCGGGATGTCGACGGTCGAATATGCAATCGGGACGATCGCGGCGGCGGCGTTCGCTGCGATCCTCTACTCGGTTGTCACCGGCGACTCCATCGTCTCGGCGTTGACCAACATCATCGCCCGCGCGCTCAACACCAAGGCGTAGTCGACGATGTCGGCGCGAGCACCGTCGAGGCGGCGCTGGGCGTCGTCACCCTGGTCGCGGTGCTGGTGCTGTGCCTGGCCGGGATCACGGCGGTCTCGATGCAGGTCCGCTGCATCGACGCTGCCCGCGAGGCCGCCCGGCTGGCCGCGCGTGGCGATGAGAGGTCGGCGGTCACCGCCGCACGCGGTATCGCGCCCGGCGGCGCCCTGGTGCAACTGCGCCGCGACGGCGGGTTCGTCGTCGCGACGGTTACCGCCCGGTCGAATCTGCTGCCCGCGCTGGGCATCGGCGCTACCGGCGTCTCGGCGGTGGAGCCACCGCAGTGAACGCGGATCAGCCACCGTAATCGCCGCCGCGATGGTCGCCGTGCTGTTGTCCGTCACCGGCGGCAGCGCGTATCTGGGCGCTGCGGTGGTGGCGCGCCACCGCGCTCAGGCGGCGGCGGATCTGGCCGCGCTGGCCGCCGCGTCCGGGTTGACGGCCGGACCAAAGACGGCTTGCGAGCGGGCGGAAGCTGTGGCCCGTCAGATGCGGGCTAACACCACCGGCTGCGCCATCGAGGAGCTGGACGTCGTCGTCACAACCGAGGCGCGTCTTGCCGTCGGCGGATGGGGCAACGCGCGGGCCGGCGCTCGTGCCGGCCCGGCCGATAACACTTAACCCTCGGCTGAGTCGGAGTTGGGCAGCCCCGCGTCGGCAAGTTCGTGTGGCGTCGGCAATCGCAAGCAAACCAGTCCGGCGAACGTCTCGTGTTCGACTTCGACCCGGTTGACCGTCACATGCATCGGGACCCAGTCGCCGTCGTAGCCCGGCATGCGCAGCACACCGCTGGTGGCCCCGCCGGCGAACTCCGCGGTCATCGCCGCCATCCTCGCCTCGTCGCTGGGATGCATCCGCGGCGCATCGGCCTCGGTGCGTCGCCAGTCGTAGAAGGGGCACGGCTCGTCAAGCCACTTCAGCAGGGTCCAGCTACTCGGATCGAACAACGCTCGATGCACGCCAGGCTGCGCCAACCCGTGCAGAATCTGCTGCGCGAGCCGATCCGCCGGCCGCACTGGGTCGGTCGGTTCAGCACGCCAGTTCATCCCCCGTGCGATCACATGGTCGCGGCCATCCGGCCCCGGTTCGAGTCCGTTGCGGGCGACAAAGCTCACCCGGATGTGATTGCCCTGCCAATCGGTGCTGTCCCAGGTGTCGCACAGGGTGTGTCCCGGTTCCGGGTTGACAACGGCCGCGAGGGCCTTGCCCTCGTTGGGCTTGAGATCCCCGGACGGCCAGCTGTCCGCAAACGCGCGACGCTGCGGGTCTTCGACCTCGAGATTTCGGCCGGTGTTAACCAGCGACTCCGGTGTATCGGTCGCCACCCCGAGCGTCATGTCCCACTTCAGCGGGCCGGGAATCGGCCGCTCCGGCGGTTCGGCCTCAGCCGGGCCGATCCAGATATGCACACCGTGCATGCGGCCATCGGACATCAGCACCGGCTCGGTGCGGATCACCCGGCGGCTTTTGGGTGTGATGCTCACCATGCTCTGGCTGTTTTGCAGTGACTCCGCGATTGCGGTCTGGATGGCGGCAAGGTTCGGATTCCGTCGCAGGAACGTGGTGATGGGAACGAGGTTTTTCAATTGACGGCCCAGTGCCACTACCGCAGGTTCTTTGCCCAGCGTTTCCACCAGCAGCCAGTCGCGGGCCATGCCTCGACATTTTACCGGCCGTGCAACGCATAAGTCGTTGCCTTACTGCCCAATCCACCGAAGTTCGATCACGATCAACCTAAGGGTGACGTTGATACGTCAGGCGGTGACTTGCACAGGTCATCGCGGTTGGGTATTTTGCTGCTGCGCCCACTGGGATAGCGAACGGATTGCGATGTCCGACCGTTCGCCGCACCGCTATGAAATTACGGCACGTGCGCGTTTCTTCGGAAGCGAGGAAATGCGTTTTCACGCCCGCTGCTGCGAACAATGTCATATGGAAGTCGACCGTTCGAGGGGTCGGTCGTCATCCGTATGCCTGACTCTCGTGAGCCAGCGCGCCGAGGACCACGCGCAAGACACGCACAGCCCCCACCTTATCCAGCGGTTCGTTACCGCTGCCGCATTTCGGTGACTGCACGCAGGACGGGCATCCCGACGGACATTCACACGCCTCGATAGCAGCAGCCGTGGCACTCAGCCAGGTGCTCGCCCGGCGGAAGCCCTGCTCGGCGAAGCCCGCCCCGCCCGGATAACCGTCGTAGACGAACACGCTGGGCAGCCCGTCAGACTCGGGGCCTACCGCGGTGGACAACCCGCCGATGTCGCCCCGGTCGCAGCTGGCGACCAGCGGCAGCAGTCCGATCGCCGCGTGCTCGGCGGCGTGTAACGATCCCGGAATCTGCAGGTCGTCAATCCCTTTGCTGTGCAACGCTTCTGGGGTTATCGTGTACATCACGGCGGTGGTAGCCAGGGTGTGAGCCGGCATGTCGAGCTCGATGAAATCGATGAACTCCCCGGTCAGTCGGCGGCGCAGGTAGCCGACGACCTGACTGGTGACGCTGACGGGTAGCAAGCCCAGCGTGACGGATCCGAAAACCCGTCGTTCGCCCGCTCCGGTGACCGCGATGTCGGTGAGTTCCCTTGCGAATGTTGCGTATCCGGGATCTTCGCCGTGCACGAAGGCCATGCCCTCGTCGAAGTCCAGCGAGTCGACGACGTAACTCTCACCCTGGTGCAGGTAGACCGCCCCCGGGTGCACCGAAGCCGCGGCCTGGCCGACACCGGCGGTGCCCAGCAGTCGTCCGGTATCGCTTTCCACGATGACGACCTGGCCGCCCGTCGACCCCCGAATGTCCACCGCGGGATGCGGATCCACCCCCGGTGCCGGGTAGTACCTGCCGGAGCGGCGTCTTAGCAGCCCGTCGTCGACCAGCCCGTCGGCGACCTCCTGTGCGCCCAACGTCCGTACCTCTGCGTCCTCCAACGGTAATTCTGTTGCGGCGCACAATAATTGCGGACCGAGAATGTAGGGGTTGGCCGGATCGATCACCACCCGCTCGATCGGCTTATCCAGCAGTGCGGCCGGGTGGTGCACCAAATAGGTGTCCAGCGGATCGTCGCGGGCGACGAGCAGGACCAGCGCGCCCTGTCCACGTCGCCCAGACCGCCCGGCCTGCTGCCAAAACGACGTCACCGTCCCGGGAAAGCCGGCCAACACCACCGCGTCGAGCCCGGCGATATCGATACCCAGCTCCAACGCGTTCGTGGTGGCCAGACCTCGCAGCTGCCCGTCGAGCAGCGCGCGTTCCAATGCACGGCGGTCTTCGGGTAGGTAACCCGCCCGATAGGACGCCACCGTCTTGGTCAGCTCCGGGGCAATGTCCGCGAGCCGCGCACGGGCTGCCACCGCGGTCAGTTCGGCGCCCCGACGCGACCGCACAAACGTCAGGGTGCGCGCACCCTCGGCGATCAGGTCGGCCATCACTCGTGCCGCCTCGCTACCGGCGGACCGTCGCACCGGGGCGCCGTTCTCGCCGACGAGGTCTGCGCGCAGGGCCGGTTCCCACAACGCCACCGTGCGGGCACCCTGCGGCGACGTGTCCTCGGTGACCTCTTCGACCGGCTCGCCGATGAGCTCGGCGGCGGTCGTGCCGGGCGATGCGGTTGTCGCGCTGGCGAAGATCACGGTCGGCGTGCCGGCCGGGTGAGCCGAGTAACGCGCGCACAACCGCAGCAAGCGACGCAGCACCATTGCCACGTTCGAGCCGAAAATACCGCGGTAGTAATGGCATTCGTCGACAACCACATAGCGAAGGTTGCGCAGAAACACCGCCCACCGGGCATGGTTGCGCAGCAGCGCCAGATGGACCATATCCGGGTTGGAGAACAGCCAACGAGAACGCTCCCGCGCGAAGCGACGCACTTCGGCCGGACTGTCGCCGTCGTAGGCCGTGGGCGCCACGTCACCCAGCCGTGGAACCGCGGCGGTCAGGGCATGCGCGGCCCGCAACTGGTCGTGGCCAAGCGCTTTCGTCGGCGACACATACAGCACCCGGGCCCGCGGATCGGTCGCCAACATGTTGAGGATCGGAAGCTGGTAGGCCAACGATTTGCCCGACGCCGTGCCGGTACTGATAACCACGTGACGGCCGGCATGGGCCAGGTCGGCCGCCTCAACCTGATGCACCCACGGCGAGCTGATGCCGCGATCGGTGAACGCGCGGACCACCTCCGGCTCGGCCCAGGCGGGCCAGGGCCGCCGACGGCCCTCCCGCGCCGGGAGCTCCGCGACATGACGCAGCGGGTGTTCTCCGGGTTCGCTGCCGGCGACCGCTGCGGCAAGCAGTTCGCTGCCGAACGTCACCACCTGTCCGTCCTTCCTGACGCGACGTAAATAGCGAATACCTCACCCGACGGGGACCCTGCGGCCAGGAATTTCGCCTTCACTACTGAATTGTTTACCTCGTGGTAGCTGAATTGATGACCTGAGGCTGTCGCGGAAGCGTTGAACATGATTGACTGTTTGCGGTCGCAGCTTCTGTGTTCGTGTAAAACTTTCGCAGGA
>DATJOR010000229.1:0-14242 GCA_035506875.1 Mycobacterium sp. | reverse complement strand
GCACTACGGTCATCTGCTCACCGGCTACGTCAAGGACATCGTGCCGCGGTATCGCACGATGCGCGGCTACAAGGTGGACCGCCGATTCGGCTGGGACACCCACGGGCTGCCGGCCGAACTCGAGGTCGAGCGACAGCTCGGGATCACCGATAAATCCCAGATCGACGCGATGGGTATCGCCGCGTTCAATGAGGCCTGCCGTGAATCGGTGTTGCGCTATACCGACGAATGGCAGGCCTATGTGACCCGTCAGGCCCGATGGGTGGACTTCGCTAACGACTACAAGACGCTCGATCTGTCCTACATGGAATCGGTGATCTGGGCGTTCAAACAGCTGTGGGACAAGGGCTTAGCGTACGAGGGCTACCGGGTGCTGCCGTACTGCTGGCGTGACGAGACCCCGCTGTCCAACCACGAGCTGCGGATGGATGACGACGTGTACCAGAGTCGTCAAGACCCGGCGCTCACCGTCGGATTTGCGGTGCGCGACGGTGAGCTTGCCGGTGCGCACCTGCTGGTGTGGACGACGACACCGTGGACCCTGCCGTCGAACCAGGCGGTCGCGGTCAACCCCGACGTCACCTACGTCCGGGTGCGCGCGGGGGAGCGCGACCTGGTGCTGGCCGAGCCGCGATTGGCCGCGTACGCACGGGAATTGGGCGAGGAACCGGAGGTGCTGGGCAGTTATCGAGGCAGCGATCTGGTAGGCATCCGATACCTGCCGCCGTTTCCATATTTCATGGACTCGCCCAACGCCTTTCGGGTGCTCGCTGCCGACTTTGTGACCACCGACGACGGAACCGGCATCGTGCACCTGGCGCCGGCTTACGGCGAGGACGACAAGGAGACCGCCGACAAGGCTGGCATCGTGCCGGTGACGCCGGTCGACGCCGGGGGCCGCTTTGACGCCACCGTTCCCGATTACCAGGGTCAGCATGTCTTCGAGGCCAACCCGCACATCATCCGCGATCTGAAAAACCAGAGCGGCCCGGCAGCGGCCAACGGTGCGGTGCTGATCCGCCACGAAACCTACGAGCACCCCTACCCGCACTGCTGGCGCTGCCGCAATCCGCTGATTTACCGCGCGGTGTCGTCGTGGTTCGTCAAAGTCAGCGAATTCCGGGACCGCATGGTCGAACTCAACCAGCAGATCACCTGGTATCCCGAGCACGTCAAACACGGTCAGTTCGGCAAGTGGCTACAAGGCGCGCGCGACTGGTCGATCTCACGAAACCGGTACTGGGGCACGCCGATTCCGGTCTGGCTCTCCGATGACCCGGCCTATCCCCGGATCGACGTCTACGGCAGCCTCGATGAGTTGGAGCGCGACTTCGGTGTGCGCCCGGACAACTTGCATCGGCCATACATCGACGAGCTCACCCGGCCCAATCCCGACGACCCCACCGGGGGATCGACGATGCGGCGCATCGCCGATGTTTTCGATGTGTGGTTCGACTCTGGATCCATGCCCTACGCGCAGGTGCACTACCCGTTCGAGAACCGCGACTGGTTCGAGACGCACTACCCGGGCGACTTCATCGTCGAGTACATCGGGCAGACCCGCGGCTGGTTCTACACGCTGCACGTGCTGGCCACCGCGCTGTTCGATCGGCCGGCCTTCAAAACGTGTGTGTCGCACGGGATCGTGCTGGGTAGCGACGGTCAGAAGATGAGCAAGTCGCTGCGCAACTATCCCGATGTCAGCGAGGTGTTCGACCGCGACGGCTCCGACGCGATGCGTTGGTTCTTGATGGCGTCGCCGATCCTGCGCGGCGGGAACCTGATCGTCACCGAACAGGGCATCCGCGACGGGGTGCGTCAGGTGCTGCTGCCGTTCTGGAACGCCTACAGCTTCCTGGCCCTCTACGCGCCGAAAGTCGGTAACTGGCGGACGAATTCACCACATGTGCTCGATCGCTACATCCTGGCCAAACTGGCGGTGTTGCGCGACGATCTCACCGCGGCGATGGATGTCTGCGACATCTCCGGGGCGTGCGAGCAGCTGCGGCAGTTCACCGAGGCGTTGACGAATTGGTATGTGCGACGGTCCCGCTCGCGGTTCTGGGAGGAAGATCCCGACGCGATTGACACCTTGCACACGGTGCTCGAGGTGACCGCGCGGCTGGCCGCACCGCTGCTGCCACTGACCACGGAGATCATTTGGCGCGGTGTGACCGCCGAGCGTTCGGTGCACCTGACCGATTGGCCGGAAGCCGATGTGCTGCCGGCCGACGCCGAACTTGTGGTCGCGATGGATCAGGTGCGCGAGGTGTGCTCGGTGGCGTCGTCGCTGCGTAAAGCGAAGAAGCTGCGGGTGCGGCTGCCGCTGCAGAAACTCACGGTGGCCGTGGACAATCCGCGGCGACTGGAACCGTTCACCGACCTGATCGCCGACGAGCTCAACGTCAAGAAGGTCGAGCTCACCGGGGACATCGACAGCTACGGTCGTTTCGAGCTGACCGTGAACGCCCGCGTCGCCGGGCCGCGACTGGGCAAGGATGTGCAGGCGGCGATCAAGGCGGTCAAGGCCGGCGAGGGCGTTCTCAACGCCGACGGCACGTTGGCAGCGGGCCCGGCGCTGCTACAACCCGACGAGTACAGCTCCAAGCTGGTCGCCGCCGACCCCGAGTACACCGCCCCGCTGCCGGGCGGGGCCGGGTTGGTGGTGCTGGACGCCACCGTGACACCCGAGCTCGAGGCCGAGGGCTGGGCCAAGGACCGCATCCGCGAACTGCAGGAGCTGCGCAAGACGACCGGGCTGGACGTCTCCGACCGGATCAGCGTGGTGATGTCGGTCCCGGCGCATCGCGCCGACTGGGCCGAGACGCATCGTGACCTGATCGCCGGGGAAATCCTGGCCACCAGTTTCGAGTTCGGCGAGCCCGCCGACGGTGTGCCGATCGGCGATGGTGTGCGGGTCGCGATCGCGAAGGCCTAACTTCGCGAGAGTGTTTCGTTCCTGAGGTTGCGCAGCACCCGGTGTGCGTGCGGCCAGAACGGCATGCCGGCCACAATCGTGCCGCCCGCGGCGATGATCCCGATCGCGGCGTCGACGCTTTCGCGACCGTCGTTGGCCCAGTAGACGTCCTTCAGGTCGAGCAGCAGCGCCAACTCGTCGACGATCAGCGCATTCGCCGACCCGAAGGCGATCGCGGCCGCAGGATGGCGCCGTTGCCGCTCGGTTCCGCGTAAGCCCACCGCGGCCACGCCCGCCAGCAATGCGATACCGAGGTTGTAGTGATGGAAGTGCCTGCCGCCTACGCTCATACCTCCGCCCGACGGTCCGTGCCCGGCGCGGATCCAGTGGGTGAGCGCGCGCAGGCCGGCGAACGTGACGGTAAACGTCGACCAGGCCAGCACTGTTGCCTGCTCACCGGGTTCGAGCCGAGTGCTCCATTCCTCGCGTAACCGCGCAAACGCACGGCCGACCTCGCTGCGCATCAGGTCGCCTTGACCGCGCGCCAGCGCAGCCTGCGGCCCTTGGGCTCCACATCCACGTCGCTAAAACCCGCTGCGCGCAACCGCTCCGGCAACGTGTCCGGCGACACCGGATTGCAGGTGTCTCGAAAATGTAAGATAGAGAACAGGGTTGACGCCGTGCTGTCGCTGCCGGCGAAAATGCCGCCGGGCCTCATCACGCGGAACGCTTCGGCGAACAACCGGTCCTGCAGCGCCGGTGTTGGAACGTGGTGCAGCATCGTGAAACACACCACCGAGCTGAACTCCTCGGGCGGCAAGCCGGTGTCGGTGCCGTCGCCTTGGATGATGCGGGCCCGGGCGCCGTACTTGCTCTTCAGCCGATCCGCCATCGGCGGGTCGATCTCGACGGCGGTATAGTGCGGCGCTTTGTCGATCAGCACCCGGATATTGGCGCCGTAACCGGGTCCGATCTCCAGCACGTTGTCGCCGAGGTCGACGTCGCGGAGGACCCACGGCAGCAGCCCGTCTTCGACGGCTTGGAAGTAGCGCTCGGAACTACAACACAACCGGTGGCACAAGTTCATCGCCATGAGGTCAGACGCTAGCGCAATAGCATCGCCAATTGTGGACTCGCACTGGGTGCTGCCCGCCGACCCTCTACGCGTTATTCGCGTCCGCCTAGCAACTCACCCGGCCCACCCTGCGGGGCCGCCCTACAGGCCGACGAGCCGATGTGACGGCCGTGATCATCCCGTTGCGGGCACGGCAGCGAGCAGCGCTGTTGTCAGCTCGAGGGTGGTCAGTGTTGGAATGTCGTTGACGGTTGTCATTCCTTCGACAACCGGTGAGGCCGCATCGATTTCGGCTGGCGTCAGCCCCATGTAGGCGTCGTGGAGTTCCATCCCGAACAGCTCGCCTTGAAGCGTTGTGCCGTCGGAGCCGGGCTGCGCATAGAAGTCGCCGTTGATGTTGTACACCTCGGTCGGGTACAGGTTGTCGGGGACTCCGGCGGGGTTGGCGCCGAGCATCACGAAACGTAAAGCGTCGCTGGGGATGTTGTCGTCGGCGAGTTGCGGTTCGGCGAGGGACGCGACGGCGCTGCTTTGTGAGTAGGTGAAAATCGTCAGCGGGTCGCTGCACACGCCGGCGGTGCTGCAGTCCATGTCGCCGGCGTCGTAGTCGGCGACGACCGCGTTGATGAGGTCCTGCTCGCCCTGCGGCACGCTCGTGGTGAAGTCTTCGGTTTCCGGGGTGGTCAGCGGCAGCGTCGTCGCGGTGGTGCCGTCGTAGCCGTCCGGGTCGAGGTACAGGTTTTCCGCGTCGCTGATATAGGCGGCATCCGGTGTCGGTATGCCCGTTGGGCCCAGGACTAGTGCGTCGGTTGAGCCAGACAGGAAATCGCTGTCATACCCGTCGGCGTTGGCTGCCCCGGCCAACGCCACCGCGGCGCCGCACAGCGCAGCGCCGAGAACTACTTGATTCATAGGTGCCCCCTATGTCTGATGATTACAGGTGATGTCGCCCAGCTTCGTGTGCGCGCCCAGTGACTATGTTGTCCAACGTTGTCCAACATTTCCCCTGGTAGATGTCGATCGCGCGCCATCCACTGGCTCCCCCCAAGCTGAACGATCTCAGCTGCCGTCTAGGTGGTCCCCAGGCCTGAGAAAATTTAAACCAAATAGTTTGCGAAGCCAGACCTCGCCGTGCGAGGCGGCGTGTTCGACGACTGCGAAGCAGCGGTCGGAAACCGCAATAGCATCGACAATCGTGGACTCGCGGTGGGTGCTGCACCTCGACATGGATGCGTTCTTCGCATCCGTCGAGCAACTGACCCGGCCCACCCTGCGGGGCCGCCCGGTGCTGGTCGGCGGTCTGGGCGGCCGCGGCGTGGTGGCCGGCGCGAGCTATGAATCGCGGATGTTCGGGGCCCGGTCGGCCATGCCGATGCACCAGGCACGCCGGTTGATCGGGGTGACGGCGGTGGTGTTGCCGCCGCGCGGCGTGGTCTACGGAGTGGCCAGCCGCCGGGTCTTCGACACCGTGCGCGAAGTGGTGCCCGTCGTCGAGCAGCTCTCGTTTGATGAGGCGTTCGGGGAGCCGCCCGAACTGGTCGGCGCATCGGCGCGCGACGTCGAGCAGTTCTGCCAGGATCTGCGACGACGGGTGCGCGACGAGACCGGGCTGGTCGCCTCGGTTGGCGCCGGCTCGGGCAAGCAGATCGCCAAGATCGCGTCGGGTTTGGCCAAGCCTGACGGGGTCCGGGTGGTCGACCGCGCCGAAGAGGCGCCGCTGCTGGGTGGCCTTGCGGTGCGCCGACTCTGGGGTATCGGGCCGGTGGCGGAGGAGAAGCTGCACCGGCTGGGCATCGAGACGATCGGCGAGTTGGCCGCGCTGAGCGAAGCCGAGGTGGCCAGCATCCTGGGTGCAACGATCGGGCCCGCGCTGCACCGGCTGGCCCGCGGGATCGACGACCGCCCGGTCGCCGAGCGGGCCGAAGCCAAGCAGATCAGCGCGGAATCCACCTTCGCGGCGGATCTGACCACGCTGGACGAGTTGCGTGAGGCGGTCGGCCCGATCGCCGAGCACGCCCATCAACGGTTGTGCCGCGATGGCCGCGGCGCCCGCACCGTCACGGTCAAACTGAAGAAATCCGATATGAACACGCTGACCCGATCGGCCACCCTGCCGTACGCGACGACCGACGGCGCCGCGCTGGCCGCACTGGCCCGGCGGCTGCTGCTCGATCCGCGGCAGATCGGGCCGATTCGCTTACTCGGTGTTGGGTTTTCGGGGCTCAGCAACGTGCGGCAAGAGTCGCTGTTTCCGGACCTGGAGTTGACGATGTCGGATGCCGACGCGGGGACGGACGCGGCGCCGGTCGAGCCGGAGACGCCCACCCAGCGCACCGGTGAGGCGGCCGGGTGGCGGGTGGGTGACGACGTCACACACCGCGACCTGGGCCACGGCTGGGTGCAGGGCGCCGGGCACGGCGTGGTCACGGTGCGGTTCGAGACCCGCAGCTCCGGACCGGGGCCCGCGCGAACGTTTCCTGACGGCCCTTCCGACACCGGCGATATCGAGCCGGCGAATCCGGTCGACAGCCTCGACTGGCCCGACTACGTGGCCGCGCTGACCGAGAACACCTCAGCGCAGCCGGTCGACGACGTCGTGCAGCGGTAACTGCGCCGCCAGCGCCGCCATCACCAGCACCCGCGCCTGACTCGGCGGCAAGCGCGACACCATGACCGCGCCCGCATCGACGAGGTCGTGGCCGGGACCGTAGCCCGGGCTGACCCGCCCGCCGGCGACTCGGGTGGACACCGCGACCACAACACCGTTCTGGCAGTGCCGCCGCACAGCATCGATCACCACGTCGCCGGCATTGCCGGAACCCAGCGCCTCAAGCACGATGCCGCGGGCGCCCGCGGCCACGCAGGCGTCCATCGCCACCCCGTCACCGCCCGGGTATGCGGCGACGATGTCGACGCGCGGCGCGCTGGCCGCGCTCAGCTCGCCGAGGAAGGGGCGCGTCTTGGGCCGCGTCAGCAGCACCCCGCCGTCGACGCTGCCGAGTAACTCGCCGGCGAAACCGTCTCCCGTCGCCACTTTGTGCAGGCCCGACGGCTGTAACACCCGCCCGCCGAAGCACACCAGCACGCCGAGGTCGCGGGTGGCGGGGCTGGACGCCACGGCCAACGCATCGCGCACATTTCCCGGCCCGTCGGCGCCCGGTGCATCCGCGCTGCGCAACGCGCCGGTGATCACCACCGGAATCGCGCCCGCGTAAGTGAGGTCCAGCCACAGCGCGGTTTCCTCAAGGGTGTCGGTGCCATGCGTCACGACCACCCCCTCGGCGCCGCCGACGACCGCGGCGCGAACCGCCGCGCCGATGACGTCCCAGTCAGCCGGGTTCAGCTGCGAGCTGTCGACCGACATGACGTCGACCACATCGACGTTCAGGCCCGCGGTCAACGCGGCGCCGCCGTGCGTTGGCCGCACAACCCCATCGGCGGCGGCGCTGCTGGCGATCGTCCCACCGGTGGCGATGACGCTGAGACGGCTCATGCTGACATCATCCTGCATCGACCCGCGGCGGTCGCGGGCGCGGCGGGTCGCCGCTAAACGACCTAGTGGATGATGTAGGAGTGACTGACCAACCAACGGGATCGGCCGAGCCGGTGACCGAGGCCTCGATGGCGGAGGACGCCGAAGCCCCCGCGCCGCGACGGCAGCTGCGCCTGCTGTTGTCGGTCGCTGCGGTCGTGCTGGTGCTGGACATCGTCACCAAGGTCATCGCCGTACGAGTTCTCACCCCTGGCCAGCCGGTATCCATCATCGGTGACACCGTCACCTGGACGCTGGTCCGCAACTCCGGCGCCGCGTTTTCGATGGCGACCGGATACACCTGGATGTTGACGTTGATCGCCACCGGTGTGGTGGCCGGGATCTTTTGGATGGGACGGCGGCTGGTTTCACCATGGTGGGCCATCGGCCTGGGGATGATCCTGGGCGGTGCCACGGGCAACCTGGTCGACCGGTTTTTCCGTTCGCCCGGACCCCTGCAGGGCCACGTCGTGGACTTCTTGTCGATCGGCTGGTGGCCGGTGTTCAACGTCGCCGACCCCTCGGTGGTCGGTGGGGCGATCCTGCTGGTCACGCTCTCGGCAATGGGTTTCGACTTCGACACCGTCGGCCGTCGTCGCACCGGCGACAGTGCAGTGGGGGCACCGGACGACGCCCTCGATGTCGCCGATACGCCGGAGGACACCGAAACGCCGGACGCGCCGGCCGAAGCCGCCCAAGGCGATGAGCCGCAGGACGGGACCGTCAAGTCCGACCAGCGCTGAGATGACCGACCGATCGATGCCGGTGCCCGAGGGCCTGGCAGGCATGCGTGTCGACGCCGGGCTGTCCCGGCTGCTGGGTTTGTCGCGTACCGCTGCGGCGGCGCTGGCCGAAGACGGCGGTGTCGAGTTGGACGGCGTGCCGGCGGGTAAATCGGATCGTCTGGCCGCCGGGGCGTGGCTGCAGGTGCGGTTGCCCGAACCGCCCGCGCCGCTGGAGAACACGCCCGTTGACATCGAGGGCATGACGATTCTGTACTCCGATGACGACATCGTGGCGGTCGACAAACCGGCCGGGGTGGCAGCGCACGCATCGGTGGGCTGGACCGGCCCGACGGTGCTCGGCGGGCTGGCCGCAGCCGGCTATCGGATCACCACCTCCGGGGTGCACGAGCGGCAGGGCATTGTGCATCGCCTCGACGTCGGTACCTCCGGGGTCATGGTGGTCGCGATCTCCGAGCGGGCTTACACATTGCTCAAGCGTGCGTTCAAGCAACGCACGGTCGACAAGCGTTACCACGCTCTGGTGCAGGGACACCCGGATCCCTCCAGCGGCACGATCGACGCGCCGATCGGCCGTCACCGCGGCCACGACTGGAAGTTCGCCGTCACCGCCAATGGCCGACACAGCCTGACCCACTACGACACAATCGAAGCCTTCGTTGCCGCGAGCCTGCTTGACGTCCACCTGGAAACTGGCCGTACGCACCAGATTCGGGTGCATTTCGCCGCGTTGCATCATCCCTGCTGCGGCGACCTGACGTATGGCGCTAACCCGAAGCTTGCGGAAAAGCTTGGGCTGGAACGTCAATGGCTGCACGCCCGGTCACTGGCGTTCACCCATCCGGCCGACGGACGGCAGATCGAGATCGTTAGCCCTTACCCGCCAGACCTGCGGCACGCGCTCGATGTGTTACGTGACGAGGCCTGACGTCAGCTTTGCGTCCGACGCCGGGTGCTTTTGGCCTCCTCCGTCCACTGCTGTTCCACACGGCCGATCTCCAGCGACAACAGCGCGACAGTCGCGTTGTCGCAGCTGATTTCGTGAGCAGTGCGGTATTTTGCCGCTTCACCGACGGCGGGCAGATTCGGCCGTAAGCCCTCGAACCACGCATCGCCGACGATGTTCGGTGGGTCGCCGTTGCGCGGCCCGGCAGCCCACTGCCGGTACGTGTCCCGTGCACCTGCCAAGCCTTCCCGCCACCGCCTAATCTCTTCAGCCCGTTGCGAGTACATGTTGGCGAGCATGTGGTGTCTGTGCTCGGAGTGTGCGTTGAGCCAGGGAAACCACGTGTCGGTCATCAACCTCACAACGCCCAAGATGCCTGCGGTAGACGCGCCGGCTGCCAAACCCATGATGCCCATTCCCGCCATGCTCATGGTGTTGATCGTCGCATCCACACGCGGGAGATGTGAGAATCGCCCGTGATCGCTATTGCCGATGTCCTTGTCTCAGGGCGCAAGCCTGACATGGCCTGGCGGCGCCGGCTGCGGCGGTGGCGCGGGTTCCGGCGACGGGCTCGCCGGACCACCATCGCCGTCGCCGGGCGGAGGAGCAGCGGCGGGCGGCTCTGCCTGCGGCGGCTCTGCCTGCGGCGGCGCGGGCTCTTGCACGGGCGGTTCGGCCTGTCGCCGCGGTAACGGCGCTTGCGGCGGGGATTGTCGCGGCGCGGGCGCCACTTCGTGTGGTACAAGCGGCGGCTCTGCTGGAATCGGCGGCGGGTTCGACGGCGGTACTTCTCCGGAGGGAAACGTTGCGATGCCCCAGACGAGCGACGGCGCCTCCCTGTTGCGGGTGTACGCAGCGACCAGTCGCGTCGGCTCATTCGACGCTGGCGCCACCTGCGCGGTGAGGGACGCTATCTTGCCCTGGTCGTACGGGCAGTAGGCCTGCACTGCCGCGTCGATGAATCGGTCGATGGTTTTCGTAACCCGCCGTTGCGGGTAAAGCCGCGCGAGCGGGTTCTCGTTAAAACCGTTGTTTCTAATCAATTCCACCAGGTCGCCCGCCGGCATGCCGTCGTCGAGTTTGCCGCACACTTTATGGGCTGTGTCGATGAGGCTCGACGCGTTATCGACGGCGGGGATGTCTTCGTAACCGAGCAAGGTCAAGAACTTGTCGTCCTGACTCGGGTCGGCCGCCGCCGTAGCACCGGCCAGAATTGCCGCGCCAGTAAGTGTCGCCACGGCGCTAAGCACGGCGCCGGCGAGGCGGGTGTGACCGGAAAACATGGCGGGCTTCCGTTCTGCTGAAGCCGTCACCTAAACAGCTCCAAATTCGAGTCTAGGCCGGGCCCGCCGCGTCTGCAGAATCCCATGAGGCGTTGTCGATTGGGCTCGGTGCGAATCGTCATTGAGGTGTCATCATCGAGGCGGAAAGGACACCACAATGCAGTACTGCCTGCTCATGCACTATCAGGAGGGTCCGGAGATCGGCTTGACCGAGGAGGACATGGCGCCCGCCCGCGCGGCGTTCGCCCGCTATGCCGACGACCTCGACGCGGCGGGCGTGCTGATCGGCACGCAGGTGCTGCAACCGGCCGCCGCCTCGACGACGTTCACCGCGCGCGACGGCGCTCCCACGGTCCAGGACGGCCCGTTCGCCGATACCAAGGAGCGTCTGGGCGGGGTGTTCGTGATCGATGTGCCCGACTTTGATGCCGCGTTGGCGTGGGCCAAACGCTGCCCGGCGGTCGATTGGGGCTCCGTCGAGATCCGTCCCGTCGCGGTCACCTACGCCAGCGGCAAAGGCTGGTACAGCCCTGAGTGACGTGCAGACCCGGGTCGCCGAGCTGGTTCGCGCCGGCTACGGCCGACTGCTGGCGATGCTCGCCGCGGGGAGCGGCGACATCGCCGCAGCCGAGGACGCGATCGCCGACGCGCTGGAGCGTGCGCTGACCCGATGGCCGATCGAAGGCGTCCCCGTCAACCCGGAAGGGTGGGTGCTCACCGTGGCCCGCAACCGGCTGCGCGACATGTGGAAGTCGCACGCGTACCGGATGACCGATCCGCTGCCCGAAATTGCTTGCGATACAAGCGAGATGGATTTAGACGCGATTCCCGACCGGCGGCTCGAGCTGATGTTGGTGTGCGCTCACCCGGCGATCGCCGCCAACTGCCGCACGCCCCTGATGCTGCAGACCGTGCTTGGTGTCGACGCCGCGGCGATCGCGGCGGCGTTCGCGGTGCCCCCGGCGGCGATGGCGCAGCGGCTGGTCCGTGCCAAACGCCGTATCCGCGACGCCCGCATCCCATTCGTGCTGCCGAGCCGCGCCGACCTCGACGAGCGGTTGCCCGCTGTGCTCGAGGCGGTCTACGGCGCGTACGCGATCGACTGGCAATCGGCAGGTGCTGCAATCGAATCGTTGTCGGCCGAGGCGCTTCATCTGGCGCTGGTGCTCGTCGAGCTGCTGCCCGACGAACCCGAGGCACTGGGTTTGGCGGCGCTGGTGTGCTTGTCGGAGTCACGCCGGGCAGCCCGGACCACCAGCGATGGTGTGTTCATTCCGCTGGACGACCAAGACCCGGCATTGTGGGATCCGGCGCTGATCGTCCGCGGCGAGGACCTGCTGCACCGGGCGCACGGGTTTGGCCGACCGGGTCGCTACCAATTGGAGGCGGCGATCCAGTCGGCGCACTGCAGCAGGCCCGTCGACTGGTCGGCGCTGCGTCGCCTGCACCGCGCGCTGCTTCGGGTCGCGCCGTCGATGGGTGGCGCGGTCGCTCTGGCTGCCGTCGACGCCGAAATCGACGGACCGGCCGCCGGTTTGCAGGCGCTGGACGCGATCACCGATCCGGTGGCCCAGCGGTTCCAGCCGGCCTGGACAACGCGTGCACACCTGCTGGCACGCGCCGGTCACACCGGTGCCGCCGTCGCCGCATATCAACGGGCCATCGACCTGACTACCGACCGCAGCATTCGCGACTATCTGTGCTGCCGGCTCGCAGCGCTGAGCGCCGATTAGCTGCTGCTGGCCGACGACTTCGGTTACCCGCCCACAAATCTGCCTCGGCGCGCCGATTACTGTCCTACGGCGCCAGCCTGACCTATTCAGCGTTACCACCTCCGCGGTGGCCGAATACCCCGTGCGTGCGACTGGCCGGGCTGCAGTGGGGTTCGCCGAGCGCGCCGTCGATGCGACAACCAGGCCGATGGAATTCGCAGACGAACCGCGCTCGGCGAAGCGTGATGGGGTGATTAGACGTCGGCCGTGGCGTGGTCCGATGCGATGTCGGAGGCGAGCGGTGCAATGACGCCGAGGATTTCGGCGATCGTGTCCTCGGGCACGCCGGCCGCGCACAGCGAGTCCTGCAAATGCCCGGCCACCCGGTTGAAGTGATGGATCGTGATCCCACGACCCTGGTGGACTTGCCTCATCGGCGCGCCGACGTACGCTTTGGGCCCGCCGAGTGCGGCCGCGAAGAATTCGACCTGTTTGCCTTTCAGCCGTTTCATGTTCGCTCCAGCGAAAAAGCCCGACACGTGATAGTCGTCGAGCACGCGGCCATAGAAGTCCTCGACGACGACTTCGAGGGCCTCGTAGCCGCCGATCCGCTCGTAGATGGTGTCGATCTTCGACTTGCGGAGGAGTGAGGGCATTCGCATAGGAGATAGCGGACCACCAACCGGTTGCCCAGCAGTTAGAGAGCCATCACCGAGCGGTTACCTGGCGTAACAAGCCGATTGCCAGCGAATCACCCACCGTTGGTAGCAGACTCTGGGAGGGAATCCGGGAGAGAACAGTCAACGGGGAGCGAGAAAACTATGAATCTGGGCGACCTGACCAGCTTCGTCGAGAAGCCTTTTGCTGCGATGTCCAACCTCGTCAACACGCCCAATTCGGCGGGCCGGTATCGACCGTTCTATCTCCGCAATCTCCTCGATGCGGTTGCCGGCCGCACGCTCGAAGATGCCGCCGACGGCAGGATCGTCCTCATCACCGGCGGGTCGTCGGGTATCGGCGAGGCAGCCGCCAAGAAGATCGCCGAGGCCGGCGGCGAGATGGTGCTGGTGGCGCGGACTCCGGAGAACCTGGAAAAGGTGGCGGACGAAATTCGCAGCAGCGGCGGCACCGCCCACGTGTACCCGTGCGATCTGGCCGACATGGATGCGATCGCCACGATGGCCGACAAGGTGCTCGACGATCTCGGCGGCGTCGACATTCTGATCAACAACGCCGGCCGGTCAATTCGCCGCTCGCTGGCACTGTCCTACGACCGGATTCACGACTACCAGCGGACGATGCAGCTGAATTACCTTGGGGCGGTCCAGCTAATCCTTAAATTTATTCCCGGGATGCGGGAACGCGGTTACGGTCAGATCATCAACGTGTCCTCGGTCGGCGTGCAGACTCGCGCACCGCGCTTCGGCGCGTACATCGCCAGCAAGGCCGCGCTGGACATTCTTTGCGATGCGCTGCAGGCCGAGGTTGTGAACGACGACGTCAAATTCACCACCGTGCACATGGCGCTGGTGCGCACACCGATGATCAGTCCGACCAAGATGTACGACAAGTTCCCGGCGCTGACGCCCGACCAGGCGGCTGGCGTGATCGCCGATGCGATCGTGCATCGACCACGGCGGGCCAGCTCACCGTTCGGGCAGTTCGCCGCCGTCGCCGATGCCGTCAACCCGGCCGTCATGGACCGGGTACGCAACCGTGCGTTCAGCATGTTCGATGACTCGTCGGCGGCCAAGGGAGACGAATCTGACAGCCGCACACCGGAATTTGACTCGCGAAGCGAGACCTTCGTCCGGGCGACCCGCGGAATCCACTGGTGAGGGGATTATGAGCCTTCCGAAACCAAGCAACCAGGCGCCCGTCGTCGTCACCGGCGCCTCGTCGGGCATCGGCACCGAGCTGGCCGGCGGTCTGGCCCGGCGCGGCTACCCGCTGGTGCTGGTCGCCCGTCGCCGGGAACGTCTCGACGACCTCGCCGATGAGCTGCGCAGCCAGTACTCGGTAGGGGTCGACGTG
>DATJOR010000228.1:0-5827 GCA_035506875.1 Mycobacterium sp. | reverse complement strand
GGGCGCCAGGTCGAACATCGTCACGTCTGCCGGCGGCAGTTGTGAAACTGCCTCGACGCGGGTGCCGGTTTCGATCTTGCCGCCCAAATCGGCCAGCAGCGACGCCATTGCGTTGGTGATCGACTGCGAACCGCCGGCTGCGACCGCCCAGCCATGGCGATGGCCCGCGGTGATGATGCCCAGCCCGATCGCCGAGGTCATCGGATAGTGCAGCGGCCGGAAGGCGTGTGCAGCAACACCTCCGAACAACGCTCGTGCCTGCCCGGTACGAAACCACTGGGCCAGGACCGAAGCCGGCAGCACTGTCGGGGCGCCAAAGCGTGCCAGCACCATCGGGTGGTGGGGCACCCGCAGCAGCGGGCCCATGATGTCCTCAGACAGCGCATCGAACCTCGCCGACGACCAGCCGAACAGCCGGCGCCACCGTGACCCGTCGGGACCCAGACCCGCCGCGGTCTCCTCGACGGAGCGAAATAGCACTCCGGCGCTGCCGCCGTCGAGCGGATGGACACAGTCGATTTCGGGGAGCCGCCAGGACAGGCCATAACGATCCAAGTTGAGGCCGGTGAGAAACGGCGAGCCGACGGCCATTGGATGGATCGCCGAGCAGTGGTCATGCAGCAGGCCCGGCAGGATCGCCTCGCTGCTGCGGGTGCCGCCGCCGATCTCGTCGGCTGCCTCCAACACGGTCACCTGCACGCCGGCTCTGGCCAGGGTCACCGCGGCGGCCAGGCCGTTAGGCCCGGCTCCCACGACGATCGCGGTGCTCACGCGAGCACTCCTTCCTTGTGGACCTGTCCGTTGTGCATATGGACCTGCACCGCCGGTGCCTTGTGCGCGGCCCAAGTCACCTGGGTGGGAATCGGGCCATTGGGCAGCCAGGGCTGCTCAGCCACAGCGTCGGCCACCTTCCAGGTGCCGCGCTCGATCACGCCGAGCGCGGCGTCGATGACCTTGTAGTGTTGGACCTTGCTGCCCCAGCCCTGCGACTCCACCCACGCGACCACCAGCTCACCGGGCTCGAACCCGACCTCTTGCTGCACGGCGGCGATGAGGTCTTCGTTGTGCAGGTGTCCATCACCGAAGTTGAACCCGATCAGCGAGTTGCAGAGGAACTCCGCCTCACGGACTATCCGGGAGTCGATGTCGGGCAGGTTGTTCAGCAGCACCGAGAACAACCCGCGGCCCTGGCTGTGCATGGTGCGCCAGGCGAGGGTCGACTGCAGGGTAATCTCGGCCCACTGCGGCTCGTAGCCGAACTCGATGAACTGGTCGAGCTGGTTTTTCGCGGAGCGGGTCACCTTGTCCAGCTTGGCCTCCGCCCCCGGGGCGAACGCCCACACCGCCGAGGCCCAGTTGCCTGCGTACTGACGCATCGAGGGCAAGAACGACACCTTGTCGGGACGGAAGTTGCCCAGGATCGGGAAGAACAGCAGCGCGCCCACCACCGCCACGGTCAGCCACGGCGAGGACATGTTCGTCACCGCGAAGCCGCGCCACGCCGGAAAGCCCAGGAACAAAAACACCGTCGCGTAAGCGAACAACACGTTCCACTCCAACGGCACCGCGATCGGGAACGTCGAGACGATGAACAAATGGAACCCCACCATGAGCACCGCGGCAGGCACCGTGAGCCACGGCCACGGCGAGAACAGCAGGATCAGCGGGGCGATGATCTCGACGGTGGTGCCGGCGACGTGGGCCATCAGGTCGGCCACCCGAGACGGGCGCAGGTCGCGAGGAAAGTCGCGGTAGTGCGCCTTCTTAACCCATTTGAACGGAACCGACGGGCTGTTGCTGACCATCGGCGGGATGACGTTGGCGAAGTGCTTGCCGAACTTCGATACCCCGGCGCCGACCCAGACCGCCACGATCAGCAGCTTGAGCGCGATAATCATGTCGGTGAACGGGAATATCGCGAAGATGATCAGCGCCGGCAAGTACTGCTCGCCGCGTGCGCCCAGGAACACCGTCTTGTCGCGCAGGCCCATCATCACCAGCAGCACGATCGGCGCGATGAGCAGCGCCGGGTCGACCAAACCGGAGGTATTGGCCGGCATCACCGCCGAGAGCGAATCGCTATGCACACCAGGCGAAAACAGCGCAACCGCGACGCTCGCGAGCAGCGTGAGATAGAGTGCGACGTCGAAACGGGTGCGCCGGTCACCGGCGGTGAACGGCACCCACTTGTACGGCCGCAGCCGGATGGTGCCCGGGCGCGCCCAGAATAGGATGCCCCCGGTCATCGGCTTGACCTTGCCGGCCAGCGGACCCCACGATCCGGCCACGTTCATGAGCTCGAGCAGCACCGTCCACAAGATGGCCTTCTCGTACACGATCGGCTGGTTCCACCACTGTGAGACATGCCAAAACGCGGGCAGCCCCGACGTCAGCGTGGCCACCAGAATCGCACCCAGGGCGTAGAACAGCACCAGCTTGGTGATGTAAATGGCGTGAATCATCCGTGGTGATCCGAAGCCATTCTCGGCCCAGTTCAGCGCCAGGATGCGCATCCGCTCCATCAGCGGCTTCTGCAGGAAGGTGTCCGGATCCACGTCGGGGAATTCGGGTTTGGTGAAGCTCATGTCTGCTCTCCTATATTTGTGTTGGGTGGGTAGTGGATAGTTGTGGTTGGGTTCAGTGGGTTATCGCGAGCCGTTGCCGTAAACTGCCTTTGTCGAGCTTGCCGACCGCATTCTTCGGCAGCTCGTCGAGGATCGTGATCTCAACGGGCAGTTTGTATTTCGACAACGACTCGTGCAGGTGCTCGCGGATCAAGTCGACTTTTAGTTGCTTGCCCGGATGCGGCGAGACGAACAACACCGGCTCTTCGCCGTACACCGGATTGGGCCGGCCGACGACCGCGGCTTCGGCTATCTGCGGGCACTGGTGCACCACCGCTTCGATCTCGCGGGGGTAGATGTTCTCTCCGCCGCGGATGATCATGTCCTTGGCGCGGTCGACCAGGACCAGATAGCCGTCCTCGTCGAAGCGCCCGATGTCTCCGGTGTGCAACCAGCCCTCGACGATCGTGTTCGCGGTCTCCTCGGGACGGTTGAGGTAGCCGCGCATCACGTTGGGGCCCTTGATCACCACCTCGCCGGCCTCGCCGTCGGCTACCGGTCGCCCCGAGTCGTCAACGATCCGAACCGTCTGGCCGGGCAGGGGCAGTCCGACGGTGCCCGCCTTGCGCTTCCCGCGTAACGGATTGACGGTGCTGGCGCACGAACCCTCCGACAGACCGTAGCCTTCGATGATCGGGATGCCGTAACGCGATTCGAACCGCTCCAGCAACTCCACACTGGCCGGTGCGGCACCGCAGATCGCGAACCGCACCGACGAGGTGTCGGGTTTGACGACCCCGGGCAGCCCGGTCAACATCGTGTAGATCGTGGGCACGGCTGAGAAATACGTGGCGCCGCTCTGTTCGACCCTGCTGAAGAACGTGTTGGGGCTGAATCGGCCGGCGACGGTGATGCGCCCTCCGGCCAGCAGCGGCGAAACAGTGCCGATGACGATCCCGTTGACGTGAAACAGCGGCAGGATCAGCAGGCTATGGTCGGCGCCGGTCAGCGCGAACACGTCGATTACGTTGCGGCACATCGCGATCAGGTTGGCGTCGTCGAGCATCACGCCCTTGGGCCGGCCCGTGGTCCCGCTCGTGTAGATCAGCAGCGCCAGCGCGTCATCGCCAAGGTGCGCCGGGCATGACGCCCCGTCGGCGGGTTGCGCTGTCAAGTCGCTGGCGATGACGACCTGCCGTCCACCGGTTTCGAACTCGGGCGCGGCGTCGACGATCAACACTTTGGCGCCGGCGTCGGCAAGCTGGTACTGCACCTCTGCGGGTCGCAGCGAGGGATTGATGGGCGTGACCGCCGCACCCACGCGCCACGCCGCGAACAGCGATACGACAAATCCGGCCGTATTGGGCAGCATGATTGCCACCACGTCGCCGCGCGACACACCAAGTCGGCGAAGTGATGCGCCGGCCCGGCGCACCGCGTCCAGAAACTGGCTATTGGTCAGGCTGACGTTGTCGTCGGCGACGGCAGGCCTCTCGGGATCCTTTGCCGCGCGTAACTCGGGCAGTGCCCGCAGGTTCATGTGTGCTCCTGAATGGGTGTGGCAATGTGACATGAGACAAAGGTAGGAATTAAAGTGAGCCGCGACATCGTCGTTGATCGCTGAAGTTAGGTCTGGCTGTTGTCCGCTGAAGACAGCTTCGGCCACCGCAATCGACACACGGTGCAAACCGCATATCGGTCGCCATCTGTAGCGGACATCCCCGGGTTGTGGGATCACACGGATAGTTCAAAACCTGTCTGGTGCAAGGGATCTGCGCGGAGAACAATGGGTGGACATCGCCGACTCAGGCGCGCGGGGCCCTAAGTTAGTCGTGGGTCAGGCGGATCTTCCACCGTACGAAGCCGGCGTAGAACAAGCTGAGGACGGCAAGCATGGCCATATCGAACAGCCACGCCGACGGCGTGTGCACCCAGTGCGGGTCCGTGGGGCTCATCGGCCTGGGTTCGAGCAAGGGTAGGTCGGTCGTGGAGGCCGCGGCGGCAAAACCCCAGCGGGCCGGGGTGGCCCACGACATCTGGTCGAGCACCAGCCGGTCGGTCACCGGGATCATGCCGCCGGAGAACACCAGCTGCGCCATTACGGAGACCACCAGCATCGGCATGATCTGCTCGTTCGACCGGGCTAGTGCAGAGAGCGCCAGGCCCAAGATGGCCGAGGCGACACAGGTGGCGGCGATATCGACGAACAACTCGAAGCTGGCACTGCCCAGAAGTACCGCACCCCGGGTCGGTGCGCCCTTGCCATACACCACGATCGCGGTCAGGACCGCCGACTGAATCACCGCTGCGGTGCAATACACGCAGATCTTGGCCAGCAAATACGCCCACGTCGACAGCCCGACGGCTTGCTCGCGCCGGAAGATCGCCCGCTCACCGATCAGGTCGCGAATAGTCAGCGCGATGCCCATGAATGCGGCGCCGATGTTGACCAGTCCGAGGATCCGGCCCGGCTCGTCGGGGGTGTCGCCGAGCGGATTGGGGATCCCGAAGCCGACGTGCCCGGGCACCGCGAGCGAGAGCAAGCCCAGGATGAACGGAAGCACCGCCAAAAACGCGAAGTATCCGCGGTCGGACACGATCAGCCGCACTTGGCGGCGCGCGATCGTGGAGAATTGTCGCCAGCCCCTGGTGCGCGCCAGCTTGCCGGGGTGGGCGGGCTTGTCGGCCTCCACGGCGGCGGGCAGAGCATTGGCGCGCTGCCTGAAGTCGCGGTGCACCGCGTCGGGGTCGGCGCCGACCTGAGTGAAGATGTCGGCCCAGTCGGTCGTGCCCATCGCCGCGCCTATCTCGCACGGGGGACCGCAGAACGCGGTCTTGCCGCCGGGGGCCAGCAGCAGCACCTGATCGCAGACATCCAGGTAGGTCAGCGAGTGCGTCACGACCACGACGACACGGCCGGCGTCGGCGAGATTACGCAGCATGGTCATCACCTGCCGGTCCAGCGCCGGGTCCAACCCCGACGTGGGTTCATCGAGGATCAGCAGCGACGGGCCGGTCAGCAACTCCAGCGCCACCGACGCGCGTTTGCGCTGCCCGCCGGACAGGTTGTGCACCCGGGTCTGCGTGTGATCGGTCATCTCGAGTTCCGCGAGCACCTGAGCGGCCACCAGGTCGCGGTCTTGCTTGCCGGTGTCCGGCAGGCGCAGCTCGGCGGCATAACCGAGGGCCTGCTCGACAGTCAGCCGGCAGTGCACCACATCGTCTTGGGGAACCATCCCGATCCGGCTGCGCAGCGCCGCGTA
>DATJOR010000227.1:0-8084 GCA_035506875.1 Mycobacterium sp. | reverse complement strand
GGCGCGCCCGCCGTCAACAAGTGCGTCTCCGCGGGACTGGCGACATGTAGCGCGCCGGCCTGCACAGCGACGTGCGGTGGACTGGCCGGCGCCGGAGCGGGGCTTGTCGACGTTGCCGGTGCGGCGGCGGACGAGGTCTTGACGCAACACCGAGGCTCGGTGCTTTGGGCGTAGAGCATCCCGCCAGAGACGACGACGGTGGCTGCGAAGGCCAACCACCGGCCGCGCCCACTGGCTAACGACGCTGTGCTCACGGACAGCACCTTACTGCGGTTTTCGACGCGGCGCGGCAAATCAGAAAGTGACCGGAGAGTAGCTTGCCGAATTTCCCGTGCCCAAGCAGGTCACGTCGACGCTGTAGGTACCGCCGGCCGGCGGGAAGATGATCGTCACGGGGGACGAGGGGCTGGCTCCGGTCACCGTGGTGTCGCGATCGTAGGGAAATGCAGGCGTATTCATCACGCCCACCGAGTGGTAGTGACAGACCTCGGTTGCTCCCGGCGGGTTGTGCGCATCGACGACGGTGACGTACAACGCCGCGCCGCCACCGCCGTAGATGACCTCGAGGCTGCCGTCCTCGCTTGCGAAGTAGGTCGGATTGGTTTCGGCCTGCGCGTTTCCGGCGCCGGCGACCAGCATTGCCGGCAGCGATACCGCGCCAATCGCAAACGCCCGCAATTTCTTGTCAGCATGCACACCCCGAGAATAGGTCGCCGCGCGGTCGCGCACAGGCTCTTGACTACCTCAGCGCCATGCTGCTAAACATGGCGTGCGTCCGAAAATTGGGCGATCGCCCAAAAACGTATTCGCAGCGGAATCGGGGTTGGCATGGCGGGCCGGATGGACGGCAAGGTCGCATTCGTGACCGGCGCTGCGCGGGGACAGGGCAGAAGCCACGCCGTCCGGGTGGCGCAAGAGGGCGCCGACATCATCGCCGTCGACATCTGCCGCAACTTTGAGAATTCACCCGCCGACGGTGCTACTGCCGAAGATCTCGACGAGACCGCCGGTCTGGTCAAGAACGCCGGGGGCCGCGTGGTCACCGCCGAAGTCGACGTCCGCGATTACGACGCATTGCGCGCAGCCGTCGACGGCGGGGTCGAACAACTGGGACGGCTCGATGTCATCGTCGCCAACGCCGGCATTGGCACGACTGCCGGAAAGCTGCACAAGACCGACGAAGCGCTGTGGCAGGAGATGATCGACGTCAACCTCAGTGGGGTGTGGAAGACGGTGAAGGCCGGTGTTCCGCACGTCCTTGCGGGCGATCGCGGCGGCTCGATCGTCCTGACGTCCTCGGTCGCCGGTAACAAGGCATACCCGCACGTCGGCCACTACGTCGCGGCTAAGCATGGGGTGATTGGCCTGATGCGTTCGTTCGCTGTCGAATTGGGGCAGCGGATGATCCGGGTCAACGCCGTTCTCCCGACGCATGTGAACTCGCCGTTGCTGATGAACGAGGCCACTTACCGCGCTTTCCGGCCGGAGTTGGACAACCCCGGGCCCGACGATCTTGCACCGGTGTGTCAGAGCTTTCATTACCTGCCTATCCCCTGGGTTACCCCCGAGGACATCAGCAACGCAGTGTTGTTCTTGGCCTCCGACGAAGCGCGTTACATCACGGGGGTTGCGCTCCCGGTGGACGCGGGCAGCTGCCTGAAGTAAGGGAATCATCGATGACGATCACCAGCGACACGGATGTTTACTACGACCCCTACGACGTAGGGATCAACGCCGACCCGTACCCGACCTACGCGCGGCTGCGCGATGAGGCCCCGATTTATTACAACGAGCAGTACGACTTCTGGGCGATCTCAAGGCATTCCGATGTCGAGAAGGCCCTAGCGAACTGGGAGGTCTTCTCCAACCGCCGAAGCGACATCCTCGAACTGATCAAGTCGAAATTCGACATGCCCCGCGGCGTGATGATGTTCCAGGATCCACCCGAGCACACGATGCTGCGCGGACTGATGTCCCGCGTCTTCACACCGCGCCGGATGGCCGAAATCGAAGACCAGATCCGGCAGTACTGTGTCCGGTGTCTTGACCCGCTGGTCGGGTCCGACGGATTCGATATCATCGCCGAGCTGGCGTCGATGATGCCGATGCGGGTGATCGGGATGTTGCTGGGAATTCCGGAATCCGAACAGGTTTCGGTCCGTGACGCCAACGACGCCAACCTGCGTACCAAGCCGGGCGCGCCGCTCAAGGTTGCCGACGCCGACTCCATCGCCGACGGCCGAATCTATGCTGACTACGTCGAGTGGCGGTCGCAGAACCCCTCCGACGATTTGATGACGACGTTGCTCAATGTCGAGTTCGACGACGAGGATGGCGTGCATCGCAAGCTGACCCGCAAAGAGGTGCTGCACTACACCCAGGTGGTAGCCGGAGCCGGAAATGAGACAACCGGTCGGCTGATCGGTTGGTTGGCCAAGGTGCTCGCCGAGCACCCCGACCAGCGCAGGGAAATTCACCAGGACCGCTCGCTGCTGAATCGTACTGTCGATGAGACGTTGCGCTTCGAACCCACCGGACCGCACGTTGCCCGTTGGATGGCAAAGGATTTCGAGTGCTACGGCACAACCATCCCGGCGGGCAGCGCCATGCTGCTGCTTTTCGGCGCCGCTAATCGCGACCCGCGCCGGTACACCGATCCGGACAACTTCAACATCCACCGCGACAACATCTCGCACATCACCTTCGGTAAAGGCGTGCACTACTGCCTGGGCGCGAACCTCGCGCGCCTGGAGGGCCGCGTCGCGTTGGACGAGATCCTCAACCGCTGGCCGGAATGGGACATCGACTATGACACAGCGCAACTCGCGTCGACCTCGACGGTTCGCGGCTGGGAGCGGCTGCGCGTCGTACTGCCGTGAGGAGTCCCAGGCGTCACAATTTCCGCCCTATGTGCTTGTGCCCACCTCATAGCGACAACCGTTGCGCCGCGGCCTGAGATTGAAGCTCTTCGACCCTCGTCGCGGCGTTTTCGTGTGCATAGGTTCGGTGTCGCCGTCATGACGCGTGCAAGCGTCGCGAGTGTGAGCATCCCAAATTGTCGCTGTGAGGCGGGCAGAAAGACACACCCAAGCTTTCCGGCGATTGGAGTGACTGGTGAGGCCGGCGGTACCTAGGCTCAGCCGGTTAGGCGCGGCCACGCCGAGCCTTCGGCGCCGGCATCTCGAATCGGTCGAGGAAGCGATTGACCAGAGCCAACGCTTCGTCGTGACCACCCTTGGTGCCGAGCCCCTGCTCGAGGATCAGGGTGCGGCCGATCGCGGCGACGACGACCGCGATGGCGGCCGGCGGAAATTCGTCTGCGTCAATGCCGTGTTCTCGCACGATGAAATTGAGCGCGGTGATCTGTTGCTCGCGCCACCGCTCGGACCAGGCAGCGATCTCCGCCTTGATCTCCTTGCGATGATTGGCAAGGCCCATGAACTCCAACAGCAGGCGAGTGTCTCTGGGCGCGGTCAGGGTTTCCCAAAAGGCGTGCAACGGGCGGTCGGAGGCCAGCGCGGTCTGCTGGCGCTCCAAATAGACAGCGGCGCCGCGGCGGAAAACCGCCATATACAACTCGTCCATGGTGGGGAAGTAATAGTGCACCAGGGCCGGTTTCACGCCGGCTTTGGCCGCCACCCGGCGTGACGTGGCTGCGGCGTAGCCCTCCTCGACCATGACCTGACCGGTCGCGGCGACCAGCAAGTCGCGGGTCGTCGAGTCCCGTGCCTTAGGTCGCGGTGCGGCGGTCACGCTATACCGCCGGCTCGGCGACCATGTCGAAGAAGGCGGCACCGGAGTCCGGGATGCGATTCTGCTTGAACACGTTGACAGCGTAGGAAACCAGGATCATCGAGTAGAGCAGGTGCAGCAGCCGTACGGCGTCTTCCGTTAGTTCGTTGATGTCGAGCGCATTGAGGTAGGCGGTCGCCTGTTCGGCCCGAGGCGCGATCGCGTCATAGAACGTCACGAGTTCGTCGTAGGGTTTCTGCAGACGCGCCGCGTAGCGTTGCTCCCGCGTCGGCAACGCCCAGTCGGCGACATACGGTTCGAGATCTGCGAAGCCTTCGGGCAGTGTCATGACGACTCCCCAGCCTGGTGGGCGGCCACCGTGTCTCGGACGACGGTGTGGAATTGGCGGATGAGCAGCTCCTGGTCGCTGAGATGAAAGGTGTTCTGCGCCCGCGTTTTCAGCGCGGAGTGGGTGGCCTCGATCGTGTTCACGTCCTGCATCGCGAACTCAATCGTGCTGTCGACCACCAGCTCCTGGGCCAACCGCTCTTGCGCGTTGGCGGGCGGCACGAAATACATGTCGATCTCGTAGATGTGCGAGTCGACAGTCTCCGGCCAGTAGGTGTAGGTGATGTAGTAGCCCCGCGCCCAGATCTGGATCGAAATGTTCGGGAAGACCCAGAACTGGTCGTTGCCCCACGATGCGATGTTGCCGCGGTTCAGGAATTCGGGCTGCGGACCGATATCTGGCACATCGTCGGGTCCGAACAGGCCGGCGCGGAACAGCTTGTAGACCCAGCGTTGGTCCTGACGGGCCGGCCCCGCGGTGCCGGGCTCGCGGGGCGGCAGCGGCGGCGGTCCGGGCACCGAGGTGAGCATGTGCGGCCGGAACAGTTCGTAGTGGTAGGCGTCGACGGGCGGCACCATCTTCTCGGCTTTCGACACGTCGGGATCGATGAAGCGACCGTGCACATATGGCGGGTGATACCACTCGCAGACCGAGTCGACGGCCAGCTTCCAGTTCCCGTTGATGCGGCTGGAGAACCCGTATCGCTGCGTCATCTTCTCGAATGGATAGGTCTCGATCGCCAACAGCCCGTCGCCGAGGAAATCGCGCAGCGGGACCGGGACTCCTTCATTTTCGGAGGCGAGGTGCACGAAGATGAAACCCGCCCAGACCTCGCAATGCACCGGCGGCATCCGCAGTGTGCTCTTGTCCAGGTCGAAAAACTCGTCTTCGTTGGTGATGTGGTTGACCTTGCCGTCCAGGCCGTACCGCCAGCCGTGGTACTTGCAGGCGAACGCGCGACAGGTTCCCGAGGACTCCCGTCCGGGGTGCTCCTGCCAGACGACCTTGTTGCCGCGGTGGGCGCACACGGTGTGGAACGCGTGCACGGTGTCGTCCAGATCGCGTGCGACAACAATCGAGGCGAGGCCGCCGGGCAGGTCGCGGGTGAAGTACGAACCCTTGCGGGCAAGGCGTTCAATACGCCCGACGCACAGCCAGTTTCGTTCGAACACCGCCTTGCGCTCGGCAGCGAAGAATTCCGGCGAGATCGAATCTTCGTAGTTGACCGGGGCGGTACCCAGCTCGGGGTACTCGGTGGTGAACTTGCCCCGGCCGGTGGACAGTCGCTGCTGGATGCTGGTCACGAGTGCGCTCCTTCTTCTGCGGGCGCGCCATCGGGCGGTGTGCTCCAGGGCTCGGCGTCCCAAGCCCGGTCCAGCGGGGCCATCTCACCGCCGAACGGAAAGAAGGCCCGCTGCGCGTAGGTTTCCCGTGCCAGGCCGTGGCCGAGTTCGTCGATGAAGGCCCGCTTGAGCGGGTTGGTGAACAGCTGCCGCGAGTAGCGCAGCGTCAGCGGCGGACGCTTGACCAGTTCGCGAGCCAATTCCCACGCCCGGTCCAGCAACTGGTCTTTGGGTAGCACCTCGTTGACCACACCCCACTCCTTGGCTTCTACTGCGCCGAGTTTCATCCCGGTCAGCAGGAAATAGCGGGCCCGGGTGTGGCCGGCCAAAAAACTCCAGATCACATGCTGACCGTCGCCGGGTACCTGGCCGCGGGGAAAATGCGATGCGTCCTGAAAGTAGGCGTCGTCAGAGGCCAGCACGATGTCGCCGAGCAGCGGCACCTCGGAGTGCATGTTGCACGGTCCGTTGACCGCGCTGATCATCGGAACATCGACGTCGAGCACGTTGGTGATCAGATGTCTTGCATACCAAGCTTTTTCGTCGAGCTTGTTGAGGCCGCGGGTGCCGGGCATCAGCAGATAATCGGGCTTTTCGACGGGGTCGCCGTTGGGCATGCGTCCCCAATTGGCGTTGTAGTTCTCGCCGGTGCCGGTGTGGATGAGCACCTTGATCTCGCGATCGCCCGCGATATCGGCGAACGCGTCGGACATATCATCGTGGGCCCGCCAGTCCCACACCAGGCTGCCGCCGTTGGTGTGGCATTGCATGAACAGGATTCCGTCGTCGGTGAGTTCGAGCCGATAGTTCGGGTACCGGTCGTGGTACTCGGTGTATCTGGTCCGCTTTGCCATAGAGCTTCCCGTTTCTTTGAGCGATCGCCCAAATCGTCCCATCTATGCTGGTGGCGGTCAAGGCTCAGCGTCCGTGCAGCCGGGCCACCACCGGGGCGAAGGATGCGAGCTGGGACTGCTGGACGGTGACGTAGTTGACGCCCAGCTGGTCGCGGCGCGAACACAGCGTTTCCACAATGCTTTCCACCGAACCGACCAGGACGTTGGGATGGTCTCGCAGTAAATCAGCCGGTATGCCGGTCAAATTCGCCAACTCCTGCAGAGCCGTCTCGGGATCATCGGTGATCTGGGTGAAGTACGGCGAGCTCTCGACGTCCAGATCGCCAAAGCGCTCGCCGGCGGCGTCGCGCACGAAGCCGATCCGGCGTTCCGCGACGGCCTGGGGATCGAGGCCGTCGGCGTCACGGGCGACGAACGGCACGCTGGAAATGCTGACGATGTCGGCTTCGCGACCGGCGAAAGAGAGGACTCGCGGTCCGCCCCCGCCGATCATGATCGGCGGATGCGGGTGCTGCACCGGACGGGGCCGCCCGGCGTATCCGTGCACCCGAACGAACTCGCCGGACCAGTTCAGCTCCTCGCCTTGCCAATGCGCCTTGATGAACGAAACGACCTCGGCCAGCTTGGCGATTCGTCGGCCCGGCGGCTCGAAGTCAAGTCCCATCGCGTCGTACTCGACGTCGCTCCACCCGGCTCCGATGCCCATCTCCAACCGTCCGTCGGAGAGCAGATCAAGAGTCGCCGCTTCCTTGGCCAATACCGCCGGTGCGTGATAGTCGATACAGAACACCCGGCACCCGATGCGCAGCGTCGAGCTCACCGCGGCCGCCGCGGCCATCGCCGCGATGGGAGCCAGGTCTTGCCGAGGTGTGCGAGCTGCTCGCTGCGCGGGGCCCGGTCCCAGATAGTGATCCGCGAGGAAAAGCGTTGAGTATCCGAGATCTTCGACTTTGCGAACGGTGCCGTGCCACTCGCGGCCCCCGGCGGCGTTGGTCGCCTGCACTGCGAAACGAAATGGGGGCCGGTCCATCAACGGACCCTAACCCGTCACTTGACCGCCGTCGACGTGTAGTGATAGGCATGTTGGGCAGTCGCTCAGGAAGGCGGGTATCAGGCTTGAAGACGGCGCTGGTGACCGGCGGTGCGTCAGGGATTGGCCGCGCGGTCGCCCAGCGATTGCGCAGCGACGGATTTCAGGTCGCCGTCATTGACCTGTCGCCGACCGACGACGGATTCGGCCAAGTCGCCGACGTCACCAACCGTGCCCAAGTCGACGCGGCCGTCGCGGCGATCCGCGAGCAGTTCGGCCCAATCTTGGTGCTGGTCAACGCCGCTGGGGTGGAAGGCTTCGAGAAGTTTTCGCAGATGTCGTTTCAGGACTGGTCGAAGGTCATCGATGTCAACCTGAACGGCGTGTTCCACACCATCCAGGCTGTGCTGCCCGACATGCTCGAGGAGGGGTGGGGACGCATCGTCAACATCTCGTCGTCCAGCACGCACTCCGGGCAACCGTTCATGGCGCACTACGTGGCCGCGAAATCCGCGGTGAACGGCCTGACCAAATCACTGGCCCTGGAATACGGTCCGTCCGGGATAACCGTCAACGCCGTCCCGCCGGGATTCGTCGACACACCCATGCTCCGTAGTGCCGAAAGCCGGCATCTCCTCGGTGGCTCGGTGGAGGACCACATCAATCGCACACCGGTGCGTCGGGTGGGCCGGCCCGAGGATATCGCCGCCGCGTGTTCGTTTTTCATATCCGAGGAGGCCAGCTACATCACCGGACAGATCCTTGGCGTCAACGGC
>DATJOR010000226.1:0-10139 GCA_035506875.1 Mycobacterium sp. | reverse complement strand
GGGGACCTCCGGTTCAATCGGCCGCGCGCAGGCCGACCCGAGCACGGATGGGGGCGGCGGCGATCATCGTCAGTGGGGTGGTGGTTGGGAAATCAGTGCTGAGCGAAAGGACTTTGGCGCGTCGAAGGATCGTGGCCAGAGCGAGGGTCGCCTCGAGCATCGCGAAATGATCGCCCATGCATCCTCGCGGGCCGCCACCGAACGGCAGGTATTGCCAGCGGTCACGGCCTTTGGAGCGCTCCGGGCTGAATCGGTCGGGGTCGAAGCGCTGTGGATCGTCCCACAGGGCAGGGTCGCGATGCATGGCGTAGATCGCGACGATGGCGCAGCTGCCCGCGGGCAAGCGGTAGCCGTCGACCTCGATGTCTTCCATCACCATCCGCCCCACTGCCGGCGCCGGCGGGCACAAGCGCATCGCCTCGTGCAGAACCTGCATGGTGTAGCGCAATCGCGGCACGTCTTGGTGGGTGAGCCGGCGGTCACCGAGCGCTTCGGCTTCTGCGGCCACCCGTTGCTGTAGGTCGGGCCGGTGGCCCAATGCCCACAGCGCATAGGTCAGCACGGTGGCGGTGGTGTCATGACCGGCGAGCAGAAACAGCACCAACTCGTCGCAGATCGCGCGATCAGTCAGCGGCTGGCCCGTCTGCGGGTCGGCGGTCTGCATCAGGGCGCGTACAAGTGGGGCGTCACGTGTCGGGTCGGCTCGGCACGCGCGCAGGATCTCGCCCGCGAACGCGTGGAGCGAGGCGCTGGCCGCGCGAGCCCTCCGCTGCCCACGGGTGGGCCACCAGCGTGGCGGGTTGACCGGGCGCAGCGCCCGATCGGCTGCCCACTTGCCCCCGATGCGAAGCGCGTCTCCCACCATCTCCGTTCGGTCGGCCAGATCGGTTGCCAGTATCGAATGGCCCAGCGCCCGCAACGTCAGGTCGCGGCATTCGGCGTCCAGATCGACCGCGACCCCGAGTGCCCAGCGGTCGGCAAGCTGTTCGGCGACGTCGGCCATGTGCCCGGCGAACCGAGGCACGTGCTGTTTGGTGAAGATCGGCTGCAGCGCGCGGCGGCGTGGCAACCATTCGCGATGTGGCATCACCAGCAGGTTGTCGCCCACCAGTCGACGGAGTTCTACGGCGATAGGCGTCGCCGCGCGCTCGGCGAATGCGTCGGTGCGCGCCAGGACGTCGTGGGCACCTTGTGGGGACGAGACGAACACTAGCGGCGGCGTCATCCACCGCGGCCCCAACACACTGCGGGTGACCGACCCGCCCGAGTCCCGCAGCAGCTCCGGGCCGGCATCGAATCGTCTGGCCGCCGCCAGTTGCCGCCGATACGGCAGCGGATTCCTCGGCGCGAGCGGTAACGCGGTGACCTCTGGGCTTGTGACCATGGTCGTCATGTCCGCCAGCGTGGGGCAGCCGAGTTGGGCAGTCACGAGTAGTCGACTACTGCATTTTTCCGTGCCGGTACTCAGGCCGAAAGTTCCCAGCTGCGGGCGAGGTGATCGGGTATGGCGAACGCCGCACGGTCGCCACCGCGCTCCAGCATGAAGAGCGCGCGCAGCAGATCGCGGCCGAATGGACGGGCCAGACGCGACACCAGTTGGTAGCGCGCAGTGTCACGGTCGCTGTGACCGAAGATGTCGACATAGAACCACTTGGCGACGCGCTCTAACCGCGCGATCTCGTTGGCGAGGTCCGAGTGCGGCACATCCAGCAGGTCGGCGGTCTCGTCGCCGATCAGGTGGCGGATCAGCGGCGGGATGATGTCGTCGAATCGACGGACGGGCGTCAGCTCGTCGAGCAGTCGCAGCAGTGCCTCGGTCATATCCTGCCCCTCGGGCGACGCCCTGAACTGCCTGCGCCGGATCGCGTCGACGAGCGCGGTGGCATCGGTGATGTCGCGCACCATCAGCTCGTCGCGCACACCGAGCAAGTGCCCGATGACATTCCATAGATGCAGATACGCGTCGACGTCCGCGACAGGTATATGCGCGCCGAGCCGACGCATCGGGTCGACGACGACATAGGAGAAGGACAAAAGCGTGCCGGCCAGGTCCTCCTGGTTGATGGGCGTGCCCCAATCGGGTTGCCACAGGCCGGGCTTCTGCTCATTGCGGGCCTTGATCAGATGGCGCACCGCGGCGTGCATCAGCCGGACGCGCTGAATGGTGCGCCGGCCCGTGCCGTGTTCGTCAAGGCCGCCCGCAGTGAGCACGTCGATCAGGAACTGACCGGTCTCCATCACCCGTCGGCGGGTGTTCGTATCGAGTTGGGCGGTCAGGTACAGCACCTTCACGCCTTTGGCTGCCGCGTATGACGACGGCAACGACGCGCAGAACAGGCAGAGCGCGATCTCGACGCCCCACGTCTCGAACAGCTGCTGCCCGCGCTGGATCTTGCGCATGTCGGCCCATTCGGGCAGCGGCAGCGTCTTGACCAGGTAGTCCTGCAGCTCGTCGGGCAACTGCGCCGGCACTGGCTGGTCGACACGCACCAACGTCTGCATGATCGCGTTCACCGCGTCGACGCCGCCCCGTTCCAGCACGGCCGCCACTGGAATGTCGGCGACGGGGTCACCCAGCTCTCGCATGCGATCGAGCAGCGCGTCCGTCCATCTGGAACTTCGGCTTGGGTACGCCATCCGCAAAGCCTGTCAGACTTTGCGCACTTCGCTAGGCGTTACCTCTCGGTCGAGTACCTATCGGCGCAATACGAGTAGTCGGCTACGCGTGCTTGCCCACCGCCTCCGGCCGTACGTTTCGCACATCATCACAGACCCACACCGTGTGGAGGCGATCGGCAATGTTGGATTCAATACTCAAGACGACGCAGAACGCCGTCACCGATGCCCAAGCGGCCGCATCTGATGACGAGCTCTTAGAGGTGCTGGTCACCGAGCCACAGCCACCGGTTGTGATCACCGAACAAGAGGTGATGCTCGGTACCGCGGCCGCGGTATCACTACCGCGCACCCCTATCACCCACCGAATGATGGACGTGCTTCGTGTCGTCGGCGCCGCCTTTGGCCCGCCGCCACCGCGGCCCCACTATGCTCTTCGGGCCGCATACATCGAGCGCGCCGCCATGGCAAGGGAAATGGACAGGCTATGAGCCGCCCTTGCCGGCTCGTAACATCTTGACCAGCTCCTCGCGAGACTCGGCACCCAAGCGCTGATATGCGCGATACACATGTCCCTCAACGGTGCGTACGGACGTGACAAGCCGCTCGGCAATCTGCTTGTTGGACAAGCCCGCCGCCACCAGCTCGATGATCTCGCGTTGCCGGCCGGTCAACGGTTGGCCTATCGGGTTTCGCAGCGCCGGTGTGCACAGCCCGCCGCATTCGGTGGCGAGCTCCTGCGCCAACGCCGCGGCGTACAGACTGCGCTTGCGCTGCTGCTTGCGGCTGAACGCCACCGCGGCCTGCGCGGCGACGTCGGCCGCGGTGGCCCGATCACCGAGCGCCCGGTAGTCAGCCGATGCCGCGAGCAGACCCTCGCCATCGTCGGCCCCCAACGATTCGGTATGCCGCGCAACGGCATCGGCGATGGGAAGCGATAATTCATCCGCCAGCTCCCGCGCGCGCCTCGCCCCTGACGTGTCGCCCCATTGTGCCGCCACTTGCACGCAGGCCACTTCATGCGTTGGCTGATTACGCTTGCGTGCATCCTCGCCGGCGGAATGAGCGACCGAGATCGCCTCGGTCAGGCACCCCCCGGCCGCCAGCGCCCAGCCGCGGGCCACCGCCAGCCCGGTATGCATGAACACGTAATCGTCCGGCACGTGTTGCCGTGCTTCGGTGATCGCGTTGCTCGCCGCATCCGGCTGACCCAGCTTGGCATGGGCTTCAGCTAACGCGAAGCAGCTCGCTGCTCGTAAACCCGTTGTTACGCTGTGCTTTTCTGCCCCGGCCAGCGCCTCGTGCAGGAGTTTCACCGCGGCAGGGATCTCGCCGCGAACCAGCTCGGCGTAGCCCAGCAAGAATGCAAGGTTCGCATAGGCGAGACCAGGAACGTCGCGCGTAGACTCGGATAGCTGCGTGGCCGAACGCACGCATTCGTCGATGCGCCCGTTCAACCGGCAGGCGCGCGCATAGACGGCCCCATACCAGAACCTCATCGGCGACGCCTGAAACGACGTGATCGCGCGGCCGATGGCCTGCGCCACGAAGTCGGTGATGTCGGCGATTCGGCCCAGTGCGCCCTGCGCGATGGTGAACGCTATGGACGCCAGCATGGCGTGAAAGTCGGGCAGTGTCGGCGCCTCCAACGCCGCCTGCGCCTTGTCCGCCGCGGTTTCGCAGCGGGCCATCACCGCGTCCAAGCATGATTCGACCGCAGCGCGCTCGGCCCGCTGCGCCGCGGATTCCCGTGTCGATGCCAGGCCCTCGAGAATCGCGGACGCCTCCCGGGGCCGGCCGAGATTCCAGATCAGGTTCGCGGCTCGCACGGTCGCCCAGTGATGTCCGTCGGGGTCATCCACGCTGATTCCGGCCAGTATCGCCTCGGCCTTGTCGCCGTGCCCGCGCCCAGCCAGGCTGATCGCACGCAGGCCAACGGCCTCGCTGAGCCCCGCATCGGCCGCGGCAGCGGCGAATCGGTCGGACAGATCAAGGTCGAGCAGCGTCATCGCGAACCGCGCCGCCTCCAGGAATAGCGGCGGGTCGGGCGGAAGGTCTGATTCGAGGGTGAGCAGCGCGCGACGCACCGTCGCGTGCATGTCGGCGTCGCCGTCCTGGGCCAGCCGTTGGGCCAGCGCGCCCCGGATTCGCGACAGATACATCTCGCTGGCCGCGGCGCGGCGAAGCTCACCGAACAGCGGATGGGCCAGTCGGGCCATCAGCCTGGAGCCGCTGCGCTCCACGGTGACCAGGCTCATCTGCTCGGCCGCCTCGAGATCGCCGCGGTGCACCAGGTCGCAGAGCGCGTCGACGGCCAGCGGCTCGTACTGCGCCAACGTATCGACGACCAGCGCCACATCGGGGGCGAGCCGGCTCAATTGCCGGCCGACCAAGGCGACGATGCTGTCCGACACCGCTACGCGCTCGTCCCACATCCATACCCCGGCGACCTGTCGTATTGCGCCGGCGGCGATTTGGTCTTTGAGCAGTTGCCGCAAGAACAGGGCGTTGCCTCCGGTCAGTTTCCAGAATCGCTTGGCACTGCGACTATCGACCGGGCCGCCAAGCGTGGTTTCGATCATGCGGTGGGTGTCTTGAGCCGACAGCGGTTCGAGGTCCAGTCGGGCGAGCAGGTCGTCTTTCCACAGCGCGGTGATCGCGTCGGGCTCGTCCCCGCCCGTGCGCACGGTGACCACCAGCCGTGTTCTGGGAGCCTGGGCCAGCTGATGCACGACGTGTGCCGATAGTGCATCGAGAAGATGCGCATCGTCCACGCCGATCAGGACACGGCCCTGACGTTGTTGCATAACAAAGGAATTGATGACACGTCGCACGTCAGATATCGGATCGGTAATGGTTTCGGATATCGAGGCGGCGAACGCACCTAGCGGGAGCTGTCGCGCGGACTGGGTGCCCACAATCCAATACGTCCGCTCACCCGACGCTTCGGCGCGAGTCAACACCTCACGTGCAAGCCGGGTCTTGCCCACTCCCGCAGACCCGACGATGACGGCACCGCTTTTATTGCCAGCTCCGCTGAGTGCCCGGCGAATAGCTTCCATTTCGCTGTCACGCCCGGTTAACGGGTCACCGATCATCGTCATGCCATCGCCTCTGCCCACTCGATATGTCCTTCGAAGTCAAGTGATTTCGCCATGTCGCGGTAGCGATCCCGGAATGCGCGGTAGGCGGTTTCGCCACCGTGGGCGCGGGCCAGCAATGCCCGCAGACGTAGAAGCAGCCCATCCCGCACAGCCAGCCGGTCTTCGGCTGGCGCGGCTGCTAACCGCTCGATTGCGGCCTCGGCCTCAGCAATGTCACTTACGGTCCCTCGATCCAGCAGTGTCTCGACCAGGACACCGGTCGCTGGAATGCCCCACCCCAGCAGCCGTCCCTCGCGGAACAGATGGTCGGCGGCGGCGCGCATCAGCGGAATCGCACCGTCGCGATCTCCAACCCGAGCCCTCTCACGCGCTACGTACACGTTGACCACCGGTAGCTCGCACAGGTTGTGCCCTCCGCGCAGGAACACGTCACTGACCTCGGCCAAGACCGTATGCCCTCGGTCACGGTCCGCATCTGTTCGGCGGTGCACCAGCGCAACGCCCAATGTCGCCCGGACGAAGGCCAGCGCGAGGTCATCACTGGATCGTTCGGCAAACCGCAGGGCATCCTCGACTTCGCGCATAGTGTGATCGTCGGCAGCCAGGACTCCATTCAGTATTCCCGTGAAGTAGACCCACCCAACGGCGAAGGCGTAGGACATGGGGTCGGTGCTGCGGGCCATGGCCAAGCCCTGGCGCAGATCATCTCGCCATCCCGGAAGACCTAGGCAATAGCGGGCAAGACCCCGCGTTGCTATGGCAAGCGCTAGTGGAGACCCGATCAGGAAGTTGCCTTTCGACGGGTCACCATCGGCCAGGTCGATGGCCCGCTGTGAACACCGCAGCATGTCAGACCACTCGGCGCCATTACCTTTGGCGTAGACCAGCGGATTGACCAGTCCCACCGTCAAGGTTGGATCGCCGAGCGACTCGACGAGGGTCCAGGCTTCCGATGCCAGCTGCGACGCCTCGCACATCCGGTCCTGGAACGCGTGATCCATCACCAGCCCCGCCATCGCGATGGTCAGCGACGCCTTGTCCCCAGCGGCGGTGCACAACTCGCGCAGTTCGTCAAAGCGGTCCCTCGCCGCATGGTCATGGACTCGCCAAGCGGTCCCGCACAACATGGTGCGCGGGGCAATGCGCATGGCTGCCTGAGCTGAGTCATCGGCGGGCAGTACGTCGGCGATCTCTACCGCTCGCTCCCAACTCAGTCGCGCCGCAGTGATGTCGCGGTTGGTCGCCCACGCGGCCGCCCGCATGTGCCAGCCGTACGCGGCGTGCAGATCACTGGCGGCCTCCAGATGTTCGGCGATCAATGCCGCGTTCTCCTCGGCCGTTGCCGGGTCACGCACTTCGATCGCGGCCGCGACGCGCCGGTGTAGCTCGGCGCGATCGGACTTGAGCTGCGATTCGTAGGCCACCGCGCGGATCAGCGGATGATGAAACACATACTCGGGTTGTCCGATGAACCTGACCTGATCGATGAGCTCAGCCACCACGAGATCTTCGAAAATCGCTTCAACGCCGAGTGTTTCGAGGAGATTTGCGCTGAACCGCGAGCCGATGACCGCCGCCGCGCTCAGCGTGTGTTTCGCCTTCGGGTCGAGGCGGTCGATGCGGGCGGCGATGGTCGCCTGCAGGGTGGCCGGCACGCTGACTTCGGCGACATCGGCCGTCGACACGTAGATGCCGCGGTTGCCGTGCAGCACCCCACGCTCGGCCAGCTCATGCACAATCTCCTCGACAAAAAACGGATTACCGGCGGCTCTTTCGGTGATCGTCTGGCTCAGCGCACCAACCGACGGGTCAGGGCCGAGCAGCTCTGAGACCAATGTCGTTGTTTCTGAATCGCTCAGCGGCCCAAGGGCTAGGGTTTGAGCACCATGTATTCGAGCCAACGCCCCCTCGTACTCGGGTCGGTATGTGGTCAGTACCAGCGAGGGCGTCTGTGGGATCACGGTGAGGAAGTCGGCAATCATCGACTCGCTGACTTCGTCGATCCAGTGGGCGTCCTCAACGACGTACACCGCCGGTGTTTCCCGGGCCAAGGTGGCGGCATTCAGCAGCGCCGTCAACCGTCGCCGACGGGCATCGGGATCAATTGCCGGTAGCGCAGCATTCGGGTCGGCGATGCCCAGCAGGTCATCCAGCAGCAGCAGGTCCTCGGGGTCTGCGTCGGGAATGCGGCCGCGCACTCGATCCCGAGCGGTCTGTCCGTCGAGACCCTCGACGCCGGTGGCCGAGCGCAGCAGTCGTGCGACGGCGTGGAAGGGCACCTGGCTAGTGTGTGACTCACAGAAGGTTATGAAGACCCCCGCCCCACGACCACCCGCTTTTGCCATGAGTTCGCGCGCCAAGCGGCTCTTACCGATACCCGGTGATCCCACCACGCCGACCACCGCGCCGCGCCCGCCGACGGCCCGATCCAACAGGGCCTCGACCGCAGACAACTCCCAGCGCCGGCCGACCAGATTCGAGTCAGCCCGGTCCACCCCGCGACGTCGGTCCCTTATGCCAACCAGGCGCATGGCGGGCACCGGCGCGCTGGCGCCCTTGATAGGCACCCGCTCAGGTTCGCCAAGAGTCGCCGCACTCCCGACAAGTCGCGCCGTCGAAGCGCTGACCATCACGCCGCCCGGCGGCGCGGCGGACTCCATCCGCTGAGCCATCCCGACCTGCTCACCAACCGCGGTGTAACCCAAAGCGCTCGAACCGATCTCACCGGCGATCACCTCACCGGAATTCAGGCCCACCCGCAGCTGCAGATTGACACTGTCACGGCGCTCCACCTCAGCAGCCAGGAGGGTTACCTCGGCCTGAATGTCCAACGCGGCCAGGCAGGCTCGCAGCGCGTGGTCCTCCAAAGCAGCCGGTGCGCCGAACACGGCCATGATGCCGTCACCGGTGAATTTGTCCACCGTGCCGCCATGGCGCCGCACCACCGCCGCCGAACGCTCGACCAGCTCGGTCATGATTTCCCGCAACCGCTCGGCGCCAACGGCCGCCGCGATATCCATCGAATGCACTACATCGCCGAACAACACCGTGACCTGCTTGTATTCGGCGTGCTCGGTGGCCGGCGCAATCACGGAGCCGCAGGCATCGCAAAACTGCGCTCCGTCCCGCGGCTCACTGCCACAGGTGCGACACGCGGTCGCTGCGGTCATCCGACTCTCCGCCGCTTGCCCCCGTGCTTCCCGATTATCAAGAATAGGGTGCTAGAGGCTCGATAACGCAGTTTACGGAATCAGAAAAGGTTATTCGTGCCGATTTGCTTCAGAATCTAGGCCCATGCCGCGTTTGGGACCATTTCTTGAGCGGCGGCGCTCATGCGATCCGACAACTGCAGCAAGTCGTACTCGCCCACCCCGTTGGGCAACGTGTAGGCGAGCTGCCGCAACTCGATGGCGCACTTGTGCAACTCCCGGCGGAGCCGCGCTTCAATCGTCGGCATGGTTACACACCGTGCTGTTCAAGTACTTTGACGATTTCTTCGCTATAGAGGCGCTCGCTGTAGCGCAGCAGCTGCCGGACCTCGACTAAGGCTGCTTCCAGGGCGTCGAGGCGTGCAGACGCTTCGGTGAAGGCGGTCAACCAGCTGTCGTAGTCGGTGTAATCGGGCGGATTGAACATTTCGGCATGTTTCCTAGCGCTGAGAAGTCTGTCGCCAGCAACGTAAGGTCCATGGTCACCCGAAAGCGCGAGTAGTCGCCTACCTGTGTTCTACGCAACGTTTGCGCGTTCAGCGCCGCGGCTGCCAGACCACCAGGGCGGTGCTCTTGGGCACCACCGCGACGTCGCGTCGCTGGTTGGCGCGCAGTATCTCGATCTCGGCGGCCATCTCCGTCAGCCGGGACTGCAATGCTTCGACCTGATTGGTCAGCTCGATAATCCGCTTGATCCCAGCCAGATTGACGCCCTCGTCCTGCGAGAGGCGTTGCACTTCGCGAAGCAGCTCGACGTCGTGCTGCGAATAACGCCGCCCACCACCGGAACTGCGTCGCGGGCTGACCAGCCCGAGCCGGTCATAGGTACGCAGCGTCTGTGCATGCATACCGGCCAGCTCGGCGGCCACCGAGATCAAAAAGGTTCGCGCCTCTGATTCCCTGGGGTTCTTAGCCATTAGCGGTTACCGGCCCATCCGGCCCGCGGGTCGAACCCACTGGAGCGCTCGGCCACAGCGTAGGCCTCCAACGCCTCCTTAGCGGCGCCCTCCAGGTTCGGCGGGACGGCCACTTTGACGGTGACCAGCAGGTCGCCCTGGCCGCCGGAACGCTTGGGCACGCCGCGTCCACGAACCCGCAGGATGCGGCCGTCGGCGGTGCCCTTCGGCACTCGAACACCGACCTTGCCGTCCAGCGTCGGCACCGAAAGGGTTGTACCCAAAGCTAATTCGGTGAAGCTGACCGGCACGGT
>DATJOR010000225.1:0-4797 GCA_035506875.1 Mycobacterium sp. | reverse complement strand
GACGACGACGAGCGTGGGCTGCACCGCCTCGATGTGGCTGAGCACTGCCTGCAGGTCGGACTCGGCGGCCAGGTACAGCTCGTGATGGCTGCAACCGGTCCGGTCGGCCCGCATCCGGATCTGGCCGCGCGATTCCTCGCCAGACACGTAGAGCGCGCGCTGCCCCGACATTGCCCACTGATGGGCGACCTTGAGCAGCAGCGTCGACTTACCGACCCCGGGATCGCCGGCGAGCAGGGTGATCGACCCGGGTACCACGCCGCCGCCCAGCACCCGGTCGAGTTCATCGATCCCTGTTGGGCAATGGCGGGTGCCGTGTGGCTCGATGGAGCTGATCGGGACGGCGGCGGAGGCCGGGGCTAGCGCCTGGCGGGCACCGTTTCGGACGGCGCTGAGCATCGCGACCTCATTGACCGTGCCCCAGGTGCCGCACTCCAGGCACCGTCCCACCCATTTGGCGGTGACATGGCGGCATTCCGAACAGCGGTACTGCGAACGCGCCTTGGCCACACGGTGACCGTATCCGGCGCGTCGGACAAATTAGGGACGCGCGGCCGACCCGGCCTCCAGCGGCGGGCTTTCGGGCGCCGAAATCGGCACCAGCAGGCTGACACTCCCGGCCTTCTCGAAATTGAAGGTGAAGTTGTAGTTCGGGCCGTTGGTGATCGGCTTGCTCAGCGCCACCGTCGCCTTGGCGAAGTTGGCGGCCTCGACGGCAGCAGCGCTGTCTGCGGCCTTTCTGTTCAGACTGTTCGGGGTGCCGACGAACAGCGTCCCACCGGCCGGCACGGTGGCGTCGCCGGTCACAGTCACCTTGCCGATGTCGGTGGTGACGCCGACCAGCTTGTCGGCGACATCCGGCGACTGGTTGACGACAACCAGCACCAGATCGACCGTTGCGCCCGGGGGCAGGAAGTCGGTGTTCTGCTGCGCCTGGATGCGGACGTCGCGCAGCGCAACATTGTTGATCACCGCCGCGTTGCCGTCGACGTCGGATTCCTGGCTGGAGGTCTGCGAGATTTGACCGGCGCTACAGCCGGTCAGGGCCAGCGCGGCGATGAGGCCGGCCCCCGCCAGCGCCGCGACCCGGCTCGAGCGGGGATTCGAGTCGCGGTAGTCGAAGCTATTCACTCCAAGCCTCCTGCTCGGCCTACGCATGGCAATGCGGTTCGACTATGCACAGTAGTAGGTCGGCAAAGCGGGCGATACCGCAGCCCGCCGGCACGGTAGTTAGCCCGGCGCAGTATGATCTTGACCGTGCCGAACAGCGCAAACCTCGAGCTTCCGGGGGGCGCCCCACGGGTTCCCGTAACGTCGGTGCCTTGCATGAATTTGGCTGTCTGTCAACCCCCTCTGTTCACGTGCGGTGCCCCTGACCTGCACCGTTGTTCCGCACGTGTCGGCGTGGCGTGTTAGCATGGAGTAACGAAAGGGGCTCGAAACTGATGATTTTTAAGGTCGGAGACACCGTTGTCTATCCACACCACGGTGCTGCGTTGATCGAGGCGATCGAAACCCGAAGCATAAAAGGGGAGCAAAAGGAATATCTCGTCTTGAAGGTGGCGCAGGGCGACCTGACCGTTCGAGTACCCGCTGAGAACGCCGAATACGTCGGAGTCCGCGACGTGGTCGGTCAGGAAGGTCTGGACAAGGTGTTCCAGGTGCTGCGCGCACCGCACACCGAAGAGCCGACCAATTGGTCTCGCCGCTACAAGGCCAACTTGGAGAAGCTCGCCTCCGGTGATGTCAACAAGGTCGCCGAGGTTGTTCGCGACCTGTGGCGCCGCGACCAGGAGCGCGGATTGTCCGCCGGTGAGAAGCGCATGCTGGCCAAGGCCCGCCAGATTCTGGTCGGCGAGCTGGCGTTGGCCGAGAGCACTGATGACGCCAAGGCGGAGACCATCCTCGACGAGGTTCTGGCCGCCGCGTCTTGACTCCCTGACGCGTAGGCGCCCGGGTGACAAACACTGTCGCGGTGGTCCCGGCCGCCGGGTCGGGCCAACGGCTCGCCGCCGGCGTGCCCAAGGCGTTCTTTCACTTAGACGGGCGCACGCTTGTTGAACGCGCCGTCAGCTGCCTGCTGGAATCTGGTGTCATCGACCGCGTTGTCGTGGCCGTGCCGCCCGACCGCACCGGGCAGGCCAAACTGATCCTCGGCCGCGAGGCAACCATCGTCGCTGGCGGTGCCAACCGTGGTGAGTCGGTGAGCCGCGCGTTAGCCGCGGTCGCCGACGCGCAACAGCCGAGTTTCGTGCTGGTCCACGACGCTGCCCGGCCACTGACACCGCCCGGACTGGTAGTGCGCGTCGTCGAGGCGCTGCGGGCCGGGCATTCGGCCGTGGTGCCCGCGCTGCCGCTTTCCGACACCGTCAAGGCCGTCGACGCCAACGGAATGGTGTTGGGGACGCCGGAACGGGCCGGTCTGCGAGCCGTACAAACCCCGCAGGGATTCGCCACCGAGTTGCTGCTGCGCGCCTACCAGCGGGCGGGGGAGATCACCGGGGTGGATTTCACCGACGACGCGTCCATGGTCGAGCACATCGGCGGTCAGGTACAGGTCGTCGACGGCGACCCACTGGCCTTCAAGATCACCACCCAGTGGGACATGTTGCTGGCCAAAGCGTTAGTGAAGCAGTGAACATCCGGGTCGGCCTGGGCACCGACGTGCACGTGATAGAAGCTGGTAGGTCGTGCTGGCTGCTGGGTCTGCCGTTTCCCGACGTCGACGGGTGCGCTGGGCATTCCGACGGTGACGTCGCCGTGCATGCGTTGTGTGACGCGCTGCTGTCGGCGGCCGGACTGGGCGATCTCGGCGCCGTGTTCGGAGTCGACGACCCGCGCTGGGCCGGTGTCAGCGGGGTCGACATGCTGCGCCACGTCGCCGAGCTGATCGCCGAAGAGGGCTACCGGGTCGGCAACGCAGCCGTGCAGGTCATCGGCAACCGACCCCGAGTCGGACCACGCCGCGCCGAGGCGCAGCGGGTGCTGTCGGAGGTGCTGGATGCGCCGGTGTCGGTGTCCGCGACCACCACCGACGGGCTGGGCCTGACCGGTCGCGGTGAGGGCCGCGCCGCGATCGCGACGGCCTTGCTCGTCGCAGTCGAAGGGCGCGTCGGCTAGCTGCCGCACAACTTTCCGCGCGTTCCTCCGCCCCGCCGTCGGAATCGCATCGCGCCGTTCGTCGGACTTGCAGAGGGTCGAACTCGGGATTTTAAGTGGAAAGGGATTGTGATGGGTGACCACAGTGTGCGCCGGCCGGCCTGGTTGTCGGAGGATCTGTTCCCGTTCGCCGACCAGTACGCCGACATCGACGGCGCGAGAGTGCATTACGTCGACGAGGGCAGCGGGCCGACGCTGCTGTTGCTGCACGGCAACCCGACGTGGTCGTTCCTGTACCGCGACATCATCGCCGGACTGCGGGACCGGTTTCGGTGCGTCGCCCCGGACTACCCTGGCTTCGGTCTGTCCGTGGCGCCGCCTGGCTACGGCTATACACCCGCCGAGCACGCCAAGGTGATCGAGGCGCTGCTACTGCATCTGGACCTCACCGAGGTGACGCTGATGGTCCAGGACTGGGGTGGACCGATCGGCTTCGCCGTCGCCGCCCGACAACCGGACCGGTTCGCGGCCTTCGTGATCGGCAACACCTGGGCATGGCCGAAATCCGATCCGGGCACCCAACTGTTCGCCCGCCTGCTCGGAGGCCCGATCGGCGGCTACCTGATTCGGCACCGCAACTTCTTCGTCGAACGGATCATTCCCCTAGGAGTCAAGCGCAAACAGCTCTCTGAGGCGGTGATGGCTGCCTATCGCGGACCATTCCCCACCCCGCGATCACGCCAGCCGGTGCACGTATTTCCTCGCGAAATCCTCGCCAGCAAAGCGTTCCTGACCGGTGTCGCGGCGGCGCTGCCAGGCCTCGCCGATCGGCCGGCCCTGATCGCATGGGCTGACCAGGACATCGCGTTTCGCGTTGCCGAACGCCGACGATGGGAGGCGACCTTCCCCGACCATCAGACAGTCATCCTCGAGGGCGCCGGTCACTACCTCCAGGAGGATGCGGCCGCCGACGTCGTCACCGCGATCCGCGGCTGGCACACCGAAAAGCCATCCCGATAACCGGCCCCGCAGGACGAATTGCCGGGTGACCGGGACTTTCGCATCGCGGTGATCGCTTCCCTTGTCGGTGGCCATGAACGACGCCGCGGCGCTGTGCTGGTCCTCGGCAAAGCTGTGGCCCGGTAAGCTGGCACGTCGTGACCGATCGCGCCCAGCTGCGGCTATACGACACGGCTACCGGTGCCGTGCGTGATTTCGTCCCGCTGCGGCCCGGGCACGTCTCCATCTACCTGTGCGGTGCCACCGTGCAGGGTCTGCCGCACATCGGCCACGTGCGCAGCGGCGTGGCCTTCGACATCCTGCGCCGCTGGCTGATGGCGCGGGGCTGCGACGTCGCATTCATCCGCAACGTCACCGACATCGACGACAAGATCCTCAACAAGGCCGCCGCAGCGGGCCGGCCGTGGTGGGAGTGGGCGGCCACCTACGAGCGGGCGTTCAGCGCCGCCTACGATGCCCTCGGCGTCTTGCCGCCGTCGGCCGAGCCGCGGGCCACCGGCCACATCACCCAGATGGTCGAGCTGATCGAGCGGCTGATCGAGTCCGGCAACGCCTATACGGGATGTGGCGACGTCTACTTCGACGTGCTGAGCTACCCCGAATACGGCCAATTGTCCGGACACCGGATCGACGACGTCCATCAAGGCGAGGGAGTGGCTAGCGGCAAGCGCGATCAGC
>DATJOR010000224.1:0-5277 GCA_035506875.1 Mycobacterium sp. | reverse complement strand
GCGGGTCGCGACGGCGACCGGAACAGAGAGCGCGGCACGCCCACACGTACTTGCCGTTGCCAGCGATGTGTTCGTGGCGAATGAGCAGGTGCGTCGGCTGGCGCTGACGGCGCGCAAGGATGATGCGACCGAGGTCCTGCTCTGGGGTCGGAGCCGGCCGCCCAATCTGGACGGCAGGTTCGTCCCAGCTCGGCATTGGCCGAGCGCCGCCGCGCAGGTCTTCAAATCGTATGCCTTGGCCGCTCGGGGAAGCTTCGCCGCGGAGCCGGCTGAAGAGGGCTTCTATTCGCTGGCCTGAGGCTTGCGGGCCGTCACGAACTGCAGCGACCGCTGGGTTTGTTGCTCGACGTCGACCAAGCCGGCGGAGCTGAACAGGTCGACGAACGCCTGTCGATCGAACATGCGCAGCCCGATAACGTGGGCGCCCGCGGTCATCGCCTGCCGAACCGGCGCCGATTGCCCGGCGTAGCTGGTCAGTATCGCCAACCGACCGCCCGGCGTCAGGACCCGCACCATCTCGTGAGCCACCCGGAACGGCTCGGGCATCAGATACAGGGCGCCGAAACAGCACACGGCGTCGAATGTTTCATCGCCGAACGGCAGCTTGCTGGCGTCGCCGCGGACGTAACAGGTGCGTGGTCCGTTGTTGTCCAGCACGGCGCGGGTCAGCATCGGCTCGGAGATGTCCAATCCGACGGCAAGGCCGCCGGTCGGCAGTCGCTGCGCTAATGGGCCGGTGAAATTGCCTGGGCCGCAGGCGACGTCGAGCAACCTGCGCGCGCCGGACAGACCCAGAGCCTCGGCCGCACGGCGCTGCTCGGCACCGGTGGTGACGCCGCTGGCAACGTAGAAAGCAACCGGGCGCCACAGGCGTTCGTACACGCCCGCGACCAATGGGCTGTTCATCGCGCGCTGGGCGAAGGTGGGGACCTGCGCGGAAGTTGACTCGCCAAGTACGTCGAGGAAACCGTGCCGCACGGTGGCCGTGCGATCGAGCAACCTGCGGGTTGCCTGCAGCGGATCGTCGGTGATGTCCATCCCCCGAGTCTGGTCCATCCTTGCTGGAACCCGAACCCAGCCCATAACCTTGGCACCATTAGACCGCGACCGGGGGTCGCTGACCTGGCGCGTAGGAGACGGCAACAGGGCGGACTGGGCAACGTGACCGAACTGACCGCGCTACGCGCCGGCGAACTCGCGGCACTGGACATCTTCAAGGGCTGCCCACCCGAGGACCTGATGCCGCTGGCCGCGAGCCTGCAACCGCTGCAGGCCGCTATGGGCCAGGTCCTTATGCAGCAGGGCGAGCAGGCGGTTTCCTTTCTGCTCATTTCGACGGGTACGGCCGAGATCAAGCACGTCGGCGACGACGACGCCGTGACCGTCGAGCAGGTGTCGGCCGGCACCATCGTCGGCGAGATCGCCCTGCTGCGTGACATCCCGCGGACGGCGACCGTGATCACAACCGAACCGTTGACCGGGTGGATCGGCGACAACGACGCGTTCGCACGGCTGGTGCACGTCCCGGGCATCATGAGCCGGTTGGTGCGCACGGTCCGTCAGCGACTCGCCGCGTTCGTCACGCCGATCCCGGTCAAGGTTCGCGACGGAACGCAGCTGCTGCTTCGTCCTGTGCTGCCCGGCGACAGTGCGCGCACCATGCGGGGTCACGTCCTGTTCTCCAACGAGACGCTTTATCGGCGGTTCATGTCGCCGCGCGTTCCCAGCCCGGCGCTGATGGATTACTTGGCCGAGGTCGACTACGTCGACCACTTCGTGTGGGTGATGACCGACGAGGACGGCAACCCAATTGCGGACGCCCGCTTCGTCCGTGACGACCACGATCCCACCCTCGCCGAGATCGCGTTCACCGTCGGCGACGCCTACCAGGGCCGCGGCATCGGCTCCTTCCTGATCGCCGCGCTCTCGGTCGCAGCCCGGGTTGACGGAGTCGAGAAGTTCTCCGGCCGGATGCTCGCCGACAACGTGGCGATGCGGACCATCATGGACCACTACGGCGCTTTATGGCAGCGCGACGACGTCGGGGTGGTCACCACCGTCATCGACGTGCCCGATCCACGGGACCTTCCGCTGGGCCGCGATACGACGGCTGACATCAAACGCGTTGCGCGCCAAATTATCCGGGCCGTCGGCTAGTATGCGACTGCATGTCGCTGTGATGTTTGTGATCCTCCCGCTGCTCGCGTCATGCGCCCACGCACGCCAGACAGCGCCCGCGCCGTCGTCAATAAGCGCGGCTCGCCACATCAATCCCGGCAACATCAGGTGGGTGCGACGGGAACTGCCGCCCGGCTATGAGGTGACCGGGCTTCTGGACCAGGCCGCGCCGCCGGCGGTCTGGGGTCTGGGTGCAGACGCGGCAGCGAGCCCCGCGCGCTGCGCGGCGTTGGCCGACCCGGCCGGCGGACACGGCCAATCCGCCCAAGGCATTTCGGGCTCCGGTGCCGGCGGCATCGTCTACGCGGTGATTGCCGCCGCGCCGACGGGCCCCGTTGCGCTGGACCAGTCCCTGGTGAACCAGTGTCACGAATGGACCATGACCAGCCGACGTGCCACCGCCCGCGTTCATCTTGTCGATCCGCCCCGCATCGACGGCGCCGAAACCCTTGGCATGGCTGCGGATATCACCACCTCAGCCGAAGGTGGCAATGAAATCGGCTCCCGGGCAAACACCTTCACTGCCTACCTGGGCGACTGCTATGCCTTCACCACGGTGATCAGTGACCCCGGCTCGCCGGACTCGCCGCTGACGCCGCAGTTCGCGGCTAACCTGCTGGTGAAGGTTGTGTCGGCATTACGTGCCTGAGGGCGGTGCATTAGATTGACGCGGATGATGAGAATAGCGGTCGCGATCGGAAGTGCCTGCTTGCTGGCGGCCTGTTCATCTCATGGATCTTCGGATAACGCGCCCACTGCCGATATCACCAAGATTTCTCAGGTGAAGTCCGACTTCGGGCCGGAATTCAAGGTCAAGGACGTCCCGAAGACCGGCATCGATCCCAAGGTGCTGACGACGCACAAGCTTCCGCCGGGGCTGAAGTTCGACCCGCCCGATTGCTCGTCGTTCGTGGTCGGCCAGGACATGCCGCCGGGCCTGCAGGGAAACATGGCCGCGGTCTCCGCCGAGGGTGATGGGAACCGGTTTATCGCCATGGCCGTCCAGACGTCGGCGCCGGTGCCCTTCGAGGACCCCAGCCGCAACTGCCGCAAGGTGGCATTCGAGGGCGGCCGGATGCGCGGCCTCATCGAGGCCGTCGACGTGCCGCAGATCGACGGGACCCGCACCCAGGGGGTGCACCGTGTCCTGCAGACCGTGGTGCAGGGAAAGCCGCGCAGCGGCGAGCTTTACAACTACTCCGCGCACTTCGGCGACTTTCAGGTGATCATCACCGCCAACGGGGTGCCGCAGCCCGGCAAGCCCCCGACGCCCATCGACACCAACAAGGCGCGCGACCTGTTGGTCAAATCGGTCGCCGCGGTCAGAGGCTGATCTCCCTTACCGCACGTCTCGTGGCCGGAACTGGATGCTGACCCGAGGGCCGGTGGCCGCCGACGTTTTGGGCACCGAGTGCTCCCAGGTCCGCTGGCACGAACCACCCATCACCAGCAGATCGCCATGAGCCTGCGGCAGTCGCAACGACGTGCCGCCGCCGCGTGGTCGCAACGCGAAGGTGCGGGTGGCGCCGAGACTGACGATCGCCACCATGGTGTCCTGGGTGCTGCTACGGCCGATGGTGTCGCCATGCCAGGCGACACTGTCCGATCCGTCGCGGTACCAGCACAGCCCTACCGTGGTGAAGGGCTCGCCCAACTCGCCGGCATAGATGTCGTTGAGCCGGCGGCGGAGCCGGCTCAGTTGTGGGTGCGGCGGATCCTCGACGGTTAGGTCATGAAAGCTCACCAGGCGCGGCACATCGAGGACGCGGTCGTACATCTGCCGCCGCTCGGCCCGCCACGGCACCGCGGTGAGCAGTTCGCTCAACAACTCGTCGGCGCCGGTCTGCCATCCGGAGCGGATGTCGATCCAGGCTCCGTTGCCCAGCGATCTTCGTCCGCTGCACTCGAATAACGACTCCTGTACCGCAATCGCCACGCGGGCGAGTCTATCGCACACCCGTTCGAATCACAGGCGGACCGGTCCGGGGCCCTGGTCGGCGAGCACGTCGCCCGGGTTGAACAGCGCGCAACTGCGCAGGCTCAGACATCCGCAGCCGATGCAGTCGGCGAGGTTATCGCGCAGTCGCTGAAGGTGCAGGATCCGATCGTCGAGGTCGGTCCGCCAGCCGGCGGACAGTCGAGCCCAGTCTCGGCTGGTCGGGACCCGATCTGCGGGCAGCGTGGCCAGCGCATCGCCGACGCGTGCCAGCGGAATGCCCAGCCGGTGCGACATTCTGATGAAGGCGACCCGTCGCAGTGTGTCGCGACTGTAGCGGCGCTGGTTGCCCGACGTGCGCCTGCTGGTGATCAGCCCTTGTCGCTCGTAGAAATGCAAAGCCGAGACCGCAACGCCGGCCCGAGCGGCCAGTTCGCCGGGAAGCAGTTCCTCGGTGCCCATAACCTAAACCATACTTGAGGTGACGGTTCGGGTTACCGTGCTAACTGTGAGCATCGGCGACCTGGGGTCCAACTCGGAAGTGGGCGCACTACGGGTGGCCATCCTGCACCGACCGGGCGCCGAACTGGGCCGACTTACGCCGCGTAATAACGACGATCTGCTATTCGACGGATTGCCCTGGGTCGCAAGGGCGCAACAGGAGCACGATGCGTTCGCCGAGTTGCTCAGATCCTACGGCGTCGAAGTACTGCTGCTGTCCGACCTGCTGACCGAGGCTCTCGGCAGCGGCGCCGCAAGAATGCAGGGCATCGCCGCCGCTGTTGATGCTCCACGGCTCGGATCGTCTCTGGCGCAAAAGCTCTCGGCCTATCTGCGTAGCCTTGGTCCGGCAGACTTGGCGCAGGTGCTGATGGCCGGCATGACCTTCGCAGAGTTGCCGTCAGACGCCCGCGCGAACGACTCGCTGGTGCATCGGATGCATCACGGCAGCGACTACGTCATCGAGCCGCTGCCCAACTTGGTGTTCACCCGTGACTCGTCGATCTGGATCGGGCCCCGGGTCGTGATCCCGTCGCTGGCGCTTCAAGCAAGGGCGCGCGAGGCGTCGTTGACCGACCTGATTTATGCCCACCATCCACGATTCACCGGTGTGCGGCGCGCCTACGAATCGCGCACCGCGCCCGTCGAAGGCGGTGACGTGC
>DATJOR010000223.1:0-10331 GCA_035506875.1 Mycobacterium sp. | reverse complement strand
AACTCGCGCCCGTGATCGAGAAGTTCCGTAGTCGCGGAGACACGCTGTGGCATGCGATGCCACGCCGCTCAAGCGTGCCCCTGCCGCGGCGCCACGCGAGGCGAGCGTCGACGTCGCCGCGACATCCGTTGACGAATCCTCGGTGGTATGCCTGACCCCGGGCGCGCACAGCGCCCGATGCGCGGTGGACCGTTGACGCAGGTTTCGGCTGCCAACGACGCCCAACTCGACGTCTCGGCGCCGATCACCGCCGCGCACCCGCGACTCGTGCGTAAGAGAGGTGCCGAAGTGTCGGCATCACGCTGTTGGGTCCTGATCCGTTGGCGCGCCTATAACTTCGCCTGGCCTGGCCGCGGTCGCCTTGGGGTCGCTGCAGTCGTCGGTAGGCCGAGCAGTCGACGGCTTAAATCGGTGAGCCGGTCGCGTAGCGTGTCGTCGTCGATGTCGGCAACTAGCGGATTCATCACGGCGCTGCTGATCGCGCCGGAGAACATGGCCGCCACGATCCGCGCGTCTTCACCGTCGTTGTCGAGCAAGACCCCGTACAGACGTGCCATGAACCGCTGAAAGGGTGGGTGGTTGGCTAGCAGTGCGACGACGACGGGATCGAACTGCAAGGTGCGGACCAGTCGGCGGTCGCGAACAGCCATCGCGATGACGTGCACAAGCAACGCGTCCCGGGCACGTGGCCCGTTGCCGTGCGCCTCGGCTGCCTCCAGCACCGGCACAAGCCGACCTAGCTCTCGCTCGGTGACGGCCACGACGATGTGTTCCTTGGCCCGAAACTGGTGATATACCGCCGCTTTGGTGATACCGAGGGCATTGGCGATCATCTGCAACGAGGTGCCGCTGACGCCGTGGGTGGCGAACAGATCGAGCGCGGCATCCAGAATGCGGGCCTGGGCTGCGCTGTAACTGACGGCGGCCAGCTCTGCGCCGTCGACCGGTGCGCATGCTGATCCCATCCGCCCAGGCTAGCCGATCGGCTATTGACGCGAGCAGTTCCGTGGTCTACCTTCGCTGACTAGCCGAACGGCTATCCCAGCGGGTTCTCGTCATACGCGTTCGCGCGCGGTTCGAACGGGGCCATCGAGGCCAGAAGGGGCGCCACCGATGTCCGACGTCACGAGCACCGTTGCCGAGGCCGCCGAATCAGCCCGACCCGCCCCGCGACGCGTCGATGGCGAGGTGATCTTGTGGTGGTCGCTGCCTGTGGTGGCGGTCCTCTGGATTTCGGCATTCTTTCTGTTTCCGGGCTTCACACCCCCGATGTCGCCGGCGCTGTCGGCTGATCAAGTGGCCGCCTTCTACCGGGATCCCCAACACCTTTCGCGGATCCGCGCCAGCATGATCCTGTTCAACTGGTTCTGTGTGGGCCTAATCCCGGTTCTGATCCTCATCGTGATGCAGATTCGCCGGATGGCCCACCGCACCCCAATTTTTGCCTTTTGCATGCTCGGTTGTGTGGCCGCCGGTCCCACGCTGTTTCTCCTCGCCACCGTTTGTTGGCTGCTGGCCGCGTTCCGCCCGGAGCGCAACCCGGAATTGACCCAGATGTTGAACGATCTGGCGTGGCTGGCCTTCACCAGTCAGGTCTCCTTCCTCATCGCCCAGGGCGTGATCCTGGCCCTGGCGATCTTTTTCGATGACCAACCTCACCCGGTATTTCCGAAGTGGGTAGCGCATTTCAACATGGTGGTCGCGGCCGCGATGGTGCCGGCGGCTTTCGTGGCCCTGGCTCTGTCCGGTCCGCTGGCCTGGAATGGGGCATTGTCGTTCTGGCTGAAGAACATCGCAATCGCGACGTGGATCGTGGTCATGGGAGTCGTTCTCGGCCAAGCCATTCGACGCGAGCGTGCCGAGTACCGTGACCGGAAGGTCGTCGTAGCGTGAGCGCTGTGACCACCCCGACACAGGATCCGCAGTCGCGGCCCGCGGGGGCGCCGCTTCGGCGCTTCGCCTGGCATTGCCGGCACAATCCCAAACGCGAACTCTGGCTTGCCTGGTGGACGATGGTCGTGTTCTACCAGTTGTTCTTCATCGTGTTCTTCGTCATAACCCGCACCCAACCGCCACCGGAACCCGGCTGGGACACCCCCGGCGTGGTGCGCTGGTTCAACGGCCATCACGACGGGCTCCTGATCGGGTTCGCCATCATGTTCGTCATCACCGGGATGACCACGGCAAGCAACGCGATCATCGCCTACTCGATGCGACGCATGTCGGTCAGCCCCGCCTTCGCATACTCCTACCTGGTGATCTACTCACTCAGCGCGATCCCCGGGATGCTGCTGCTGTGCTTGGTCCTGGTTGCCGGCGCGTTCCGTCCCGATCGAAATCCCACACTGCTGCAGTGGATCTTCGACTTCGCGTTCCTGTCCTTCTCAGGAACGATGGGCGTGTTCCTAATCGGCTCACTGCTGTGGATGGCCGCGATCCTGATGGACAACAACAACGTGTTCCCAAAGTGGTTCGGCTACCTCAACCTCTGCAACGCGCTTACCGAAGTCGTGGTGGCACCTGCCTGGATCTTCCACCGGGGCGTGTTCGCCTGGAACGGCCTGATCTGCTGGTGGGTCAACATGGTGGTCTTCGGGGTGTACACCGGTGCCTTCATCGTGCTGCTGCGGCAGATGATCCAGCGCGAAGACTTCGGCACCGGACCGCTGCCCGACCTCGTGACGGCAGATGACCTCGATAGGACCGACGACGCGGAGTTAGCGCGATGACCGACCTCGCCGGTGCGGGCAGCCCGCCGCAGGACCTCGACGGGCAATCCGTGTCCACCGATGGCGGCAAGCACGCGAAGTTCGTGCCCGGCCAACCCGACATGTGGGCGTTCGTCCTGTTCGAGACGCTGGTCTTCACCGGCTACTTCAGCGTCTACCTGTTCCACCGTGCCCAGCACCCGATGGCTTTCCTGCACGCCCAGGCCGATCTAAGCCTGCGCGTCGGGGTCTTCAACACCATTGTGCTGCTGCTGAGTTCCTGGGCGGTGGCCCGATGCGTCGAGGCGGCGCGGGCCGGCACCTTCCAGCAGGCGACCCGGGATGCCTACCTCACCGCGTCGTTCGGCGCGGCGTTCCTCGTATCGAAGGTGTGGGAATGGATCCGGGAGATCCATTTGGGCAACGGAATCACTACCAGCGAGTTTTTCTCCTACTACTTCTTCCTAACCGCGATCCACTTCCTACACCTGCTGATCGGCTTCGTCGTTCTCGGCATCGCCATCTACCAACTCCGTAGTCCCGCACGGCGCTCCCAGGCGCTGATCGAGACGTGTGCCACCTACTGGCACACCGTCGATTTCCTCTGGGTCCTCATCTTCGCTCTGCTCTATGTGGTGAGGTGATCAATGCACATCGCATTCAACAGAAGGCTGCTCCTCGCGTGGGTGGTGCTAGCGGCGCTGACGCTCGCCTACCTGTGGATCGACCACAGCGTCAGTCACCACAGATCACCAAGTCCGAGTGCGGTCGTCACATCGAGCATCATCGTGATCGCTCTCATCAAGGTGCGCATCATCTTTCGAGAATTCATGGAAGTCAGACACGCCCCCGCGCTGCTCTGTCGCCTCACCGACACATGGCTGGTGATCATCGCCATCGGCCTGCTCGGCAGCTACTTCGTCGGCCTCGCCACCGCATGAGTTCATCGTCGGCCTAGCGATAGCTGCAGCCGGTCGACAAGCGAGTCAGCATCCCCACGCCGGTCATCGAGGAGCCCGTCGACGGCCCGGAGGCATAGTGGAACACTCGGCGACGTTCGTGTTCGGGGTGCGTCTACGGGTCGGGTCAGAACATGTTGGTCAAATACAGTTCCAGGGACTGGAATAGGCTCTCGAACAGTCCGCTGCTGCCGATCCCGTTGTCGAGTGCACCCATGAGCGCGTCGAAGCCGTTGATGTTGTCGGAGATGTCGATATTTGTGAGGTCGCCGTTGATCGACGTGGTCGCGTCAGCGATTTGCGTCGATGTCAAACCCAGGTACTCCGCGTGGGTGGTGAACAGGTTGTACAGCGAATCCCACAGACCTCCGGCTGTGAAGTCCTGTTGGAAGTCGGCGACCCCGTCGCCGTCGAGCGTGTAGATCGTCGCCGGGTAAAGATCATCGGGCGTCGGGTTGGCCAGGACGCTGTAAACGCCGGAATCGCTGAGACCGAGATCGGTGAGGATGGTATTCGCCTCACTTGAGCCCACTACCGACACCAGGTCTGGCATCAGATTCGGCCCTATGCCGCTCGGGAGGGCGGGATCGCCGATGAACACGAAATGCAGATCGGCGCTGGGGATGCCGTCTTTGGCGAGTTGGCTCATGGCGATCGACTCGGCGGCCGCACTTTGGGAGTATCCGAAGATCGTCAGCGGGTGCTCGGCGGTGAAAGCGCCTGGGTTCGCGGTGAATTCGTTCTCCACGGCCAGGGTGACGTCGTCGGCATCGGTGAGAGTGCTCGGGCTCTGCTGGATCAGTTCGGGTGTGGTCAGCACCTGCAACGGGGCGGCACATGGGTCGGTCCCGACCATGTCGCAGACCGTCGAGGAGGTCGCGCCACCGTCGAAACCGAGCGGGTGCAGATACAGGTTCTCGGCGGCCTGCGCGAATGAGGTCGACGGGGTCGACTCGCCGGTGCCGCCGAGGATGATCGCTGTATCGCTGCCAGATAGCGGGTCGTCGGCGTCGCCGTACGCGAACGCCGCGGTCAGCAGAGATGTCAGCGCGAGCAGCCCGCCGCCGGTGCCTGTCAGCAAGCCGAACCGCCAACCAAACGCGCGATCACTCATTTCGACTCCTTCACTTCCGTTCATACGGATGGCCGAAAAATAGACGAATCGGGCAGAACGTATCATTTTCGTGGTGCGGGTGGCTAGGGTTTGGTGAACGAATGTGCCGTCGTACGACAGCGCTGATGGGTCCGACGCGATGCCAGGACGACTAGTGTCCAGCACAATCAACGAAGCACAGAACTGCCCCAACAGCAGCCGCTAGGCCATGTGAAGTCAGGACACAAGGATTGCCAACATCGCCACGGCGCCGAGGCCGACCGGCGGGCGGCGGCAACACCGCCGAGCAGACGCGTGACATCCTCCTTGACGCCGCCGAGCGATCTTTCAGGGTCCGCGGCCATCGCGCTTCCACCATGGAAACCATCGCACAAGACGCTGGCTACTCAAGGGCCGCGCTTTACCGCCAATTCCCCAACCGCGAAAGTCTCGACGCCGCGCTCATCCAACGGACAACGCAGCGCCACATAGCTGGCCTGTTGGCGCGCCACCAGGACGCGGGGCCCGTCGACATGATTGTTGACACTCTGGTGATCGTCGCCACTGAACTCGCCCACGACCCGCTACTCAAAACCATCACCGAAGCGGCAGATGAAGGCACCGTCGCCCAAATGCTGGCCAACAGCAGCACCGTAACGCGGCTGGCCGAACCGCGAATAGAAGCCATGCTTCGCGAGGACGCCGGGCAGCACTTCCGGCGCGGCATCCAGCCCCAAGACCTGACCCAGTTCCTCATCGCAACCGCCCTGAGTCTGCTGATCGGCATCATTCCCGATAGCGAAAACGCCGACGTGGCACGACATTACATTGAGGTCTTCGTCCTTCCCGCCATCATCACAGACCCACCCCAGCCGCGTGCGGTGTTCCCCCGGGACTGACAACCGTTGAGCTGCGGTTTCTTTCGGAGTCAACGCCGAGAATAAAATGGATTTTGCACCTGCTGGTTTCGCTCATCCACCGAAGGACCGATGCCGCGAGGCTGTATTACGACACGGCGATCTTGCATCCGTGCGTCACCGGCATCCCCGGATCAATCGAGAGCAACACGCAAATCCGCGACTCCGCCTCATCAATCGCCGACAGGACCAAACCTGCGCATATTTCGGCGGACCACCGCTGCCACCGTGTCACACGCGACGCCCCGTTGCCGAGCCCAACACGGATCGACCAAGGTTGCCCCGGCATTGCAAGCTCATGCCTTTCGCCTGTCCCTCGACACGAGGCGCACACGGATCAGCTGTACTCGGCGTTCGGCGCCGCGGGTGGACCGCCGAAGGTGCTACGAATGGACAATGGCCCGGAATTGGTTTCCCAAGCACTGCAACGATTTTGCCATAACAAGGTCGGGCTGCTCTACTCCCTCCGGGCACGGTGAGATCGATAAATTTCTCGGCGGCTGACCGCAGTGAGGCCATGGCTGCCCGCGCCGCCGCGGCAGCGCACCTCCACGGCGTTGTTGTCGCAGCGCTGCCCCGAGGCAATGGGCTTGTTTCCGGCGGTTTCCATTAGTAGGTTTCGGCTGCCGGGAATCGGTCGCCGAATGTGATCGCAAACGCGTTGAGCGCTGGCTCCCACCGCATCAGCCACATTGCCCTGCCCGCCCTCGTCGGCTCCAGAGCTCGCGTCATCAGGAGACGGAGCGCAACGAGCTAGACCGCGACCGGCTCATAACCTAGAGGCCGAACCCTGGCCGGCACCTGTCAATCTTTCCTGCACGACTGCCGCTTCGCGGCCCATCGTTAGTTACAGAGGTAGTTACTTCACGACCCTGCTAAGAAGCCGACGGGCGGCACATCTGGGAACGCTAGAGACTTCACCACCTCACCGTTGGACAGCCGGACCCGGCCCTTCAGTTCAAGATCATCCTCGGTGGGCACATCGGCTACGGGTATCCATGTCTCCCATTTCTCGTCGAGTTGAAGTCGCTTGGGTAGCGGTCTTTCCAGATTGAGAATGTCCTTTCGGGGATTGGTGTCAAACCAGACATGAGTGATCTCTACTATTCGCTGAGGCGAGAGGTTTGTTACCCCGATGAAGAATTGCTGGGGCTCACCGCGGTGTGGTCCGGATAGAAAGAACGCTGCGTGGACGGTGACATGCACCCTCCGCACGGACTCTTCGACGACTTCGGTCACCTGATCGTCGGTCAGTTGCAAACCCGCAGCGCGGCTTGCAGTGGCCGCGCGCTCGTAGGCCGCGACCTGTGCGGATTTCCATTCCCGGAGTGTTTCAACGTCGTATTGAGCGACAAGTCTCGTCTGGTCGACCAGGTCAGCATGGACGATGCAAAGGACTAGCAGGTTTTCATAGCTGCGGTTCTCCGCTGGCGACATCCCAGGATCCCATCGGGGGCCGCCTTCCCTACGTGCACAGATGTGAGCGATTCGGGAGTTCAGCGCTGGGGGATGGAAGTCCGTGCGGTAGAGGGGTGCACCGCAGTCGGGGAACGCGCATGCGATCGCGGTCGCGTACAACCGTTTAGCGGTCGCGTCGGTAGGGGGCGGATGCTCCACGGGCACGAGTATTGAGCTTATGAGTTGCTGACCACGGTCTGCCGTGGTGCCACCTTCTGCGACGCTCCCGACGACGTGACCCTTACCCCAATTCTTACCCCAATCAGCTCGCCGCGACCATCAGCATGAACCAATAAATGCGCAGCTCAGCGGGTGCCAGCGAGTACCCAAACATGCAGCGCCGGTATCTGGGGGTCAAGTGGTCGCAGGTTCAAATCTTGTCAGCCCCGTGCCTGTCAGCCCCGTGCCCATCGTTTATGCACCGGTAATGACCGCGAAACGCTCGGAATCGATCCGGATGCAACAGGGTGTTGAAGGGAGCCAAAATCATTGGGCGACAGGGGATAACCCGGCGGATTCAGAACGGTCAGGATCAGTCGTCCGGTAATCTGTTGATCACAGGCTCGAGCCCAGCCTGCGTCAGCCCCGCCGCAGAGCACCCGACTTGATCATCCGCAGTCCTGGCCGAGATGTAGGAAATCCTCTACACTAGAGCCATTGGCGTTAAGGATTTCCTACGTGCAAGTCAGGAGGTGTTGCAGCGTGGACAAGCAGCGTCTTGACATCCTTGCGGGCCTGCCCAGCACCTTCCGCTTCTCCGAGGCCCTCCAGCACATCAACGAGCGTCAGCTGCGCCAGTTGATCGCCGACCAGCAGATCACCCCACTGGCCCGCGGACTGTACCGCAAAAGCGACTGGGCTGGCGACGAAGATCTCGCCGAGATCGCCGCCAAATCTCCGCGCGCCACCATCGCGCTGCGCTCAGCGCTGGCCAGCCACAACCTCATCGACGACATTCCCGCCACCATCGATATCGCCATCCCGCGCGGATCGTGGACCCCGCAAACAACGATCCCAATCCGGTGGCACCACTTCAACCCCGAGACATTCGACATCGGCCGCGAAACCCTCGACACCGGGGCGGCGCACAGCATCGGCATCTACAACGCTGAACGCAGCATCATCGACGCATTGCGGTTGAACCACCGGGAGGGCGGTGACACCACCATGGCAAACCAAGCATTGAAAGCCTGGCTGCGTCGCGGTGGGCAGCCCTCCACACTGCTACACATGGCGCGGGCATTTCCTCGCGCGCAGCGCGCACTGCGCGCAACGCTGGACATCCTGCTATGAGCCCAGTGACACGGTCCACCACTGCTGGGGCGGCCTACCTCGACCTTCAACGCCAGGCGCGCCAAAACGGCCGGCTAACCGACGAATTACTCCGGCTCTACGCGCTCGAAGGCTTTCTTGCTCGGCTTGCGGTCAGCCCGATGCGCGACCATTTCGTCCTCAAAGGCGGCGTGCTGCTTGCAGCGTTTGGTAACCGCCGCCCCACCCGTGACATCGATCTATCAGGGATCGACCTCAAAAACGACGCCGCCACGATTCTGAACCTGATTCGTACCGTGCTCACTATCCCCCTCCCCGAGGATGACGGCCTGACATACCAGGCTGATTCGGCTACTGCCGAGGTGATTCGCGAAGAGGACAACTACTCCGGTGTGAGGGTGAGCGCGATTGCAACCCTCGCTCGTGCACGTCTGAATTTTCATGTCGACGTCAGCGTGGGCGATCCCATCTATCCCGAACCCACCACCGTGGCCATCCCGCGACTGCGCGGAGGGCAACCCATCACCCTCACGGGTTACCCCATGGCGATGGTGCATGCCGAAAAGATTGTCACTGCCGTACAACGAGGCACGGCCAACACCCGCTGGCGTGACTTCGGTGACATCTGGACACTGTCTCGCCACCACCCCGCAGTAGGGGTCGAGCTTCAGGACGCCATCACCGCCGTCGCGACCTTTCGGAACGCCACCCTGCTGCCGCTAGATGAAGTGCTCGATGGTTACGACATCATCGGACAACCCAAATGGGAGGCATGGCGGCAGAAAAACGCTTATGACTGGCTGCCCGAGCAGTTCGGCGACGTCCTCAACGGCATCCTCGCCTTCGCCGGCCCCGCAGTCGCCGGCGACGTTAACGGGCAACGCTGGGACCCCCGAGCCGCTAGGTGGGAATGATTCGAGGACCAAACTCCCGTTGTGCCAAGAGTGTGCCAAGACGGGCAAATACGGCCCGACAATCCTGGGACAGGGTGGACACGCGCGGGCCGCTGAGCTGGCCATTTCAGGACGCGATAGCACAGCATGAAACGCGATAGACCGTCTGGCTCGGATTTACACACCAGCGGTCGGCGGTTCGATACCGTCCGCGCCCACCAAGATCAGTACAGTTCATCGCTGGTCAGCCCGGTTACGCGCATCGTTGCCACGCAATCTGGTTGCGGACCGCTAAGAAACGGGCGCTGACGGTTTGGTCCTGATTGTCGCCAGCTGTGAGGCGCGTTGCTGCTGCGCGGCACGCAGAATCGAGCTGGCGGTCAGGAAGGCGGGTTTGTCGCGGTCGGCGGCCTCGATAGGCAGGTTGGCGGCGCAGCGCAACAACATAAGGCCAAGCGGGTTGTAGGTCACGTAGGAGATGATCAACAAATTGGCGCACCCATCCCCGCCGCTGACGGTCATCACGTGCTGGGGTTGCTGCTCCCATCCCGGACGGTTGAAGTCGGGTGGTCGTTGTAGCGGTGGCCAGTTGACGTTGATGGAGATGATGTCTCCGAGGATGGGAGTCAGGACCGCGACAAGGTGGGGTAATTCATTGGTGATGCGGTCTGCGCGTGGCCACCACGCGCCGTCGATGTCGCGGCCGAGATCGCGAGCCACCGTTAGCCGAATGGGATTAGTGGAGCCTCGACCTCCAAATGGACGGCTCATCGCGGGTATCGCTGTCGGCACCAGGTGTAGCCGCCCATCACGGTGGCGTGTCTGGTGTGCGCGAAAGCCGGATTTGGGATGTCTGGTTGCCGCGCGATCGTTAGGGCTGCGCTATCCACGGGCGGTTCCTTCACGGTCGGCGTCGACCGCCCACGGGTCCGAGGCGGACGGAGGAATCACATTGCCTGTGGGTGTCATTCGCGCCGACCGCGGTGGACCACCGCTGACAACGAAACGGCTCACGTTTGACGCTACGCCAC
>DATJOR010000222.1:0-2371 GCA_035506875.1 Mycobacterium sp. | reverse complement strand
TCTGGGTGGCGGTCGACGGCTCACCGGCACGGTGTCTCCGGTGTTCGGCGAGCGCCTGGTGTCGGTGACCTATTCCAAGCTGGACGGCAAGCATCTGCTCGAGTCGTGGATTCCGTTGCTGGCGTTGTTCGCTCGTGACTCCCGCCGCGACTGGTCGGCGGTGTGTATCGGCCGGCCGAAGCGACGCACCACGCCGCGGGTGGAAGCGCTCGGCCGGCCGGACGGTGATGCGGTTGAGGCGCTGCGCGAGTTGGTGGCGATCTACGACGCGGGCCGCCGGGAGCCGCTTCCATTGCCGGTCAAGACGTCCTACGCCTGGGCGGCCGCCCGGCACTCTGGTGACGACCCGATAGGCGCGGCGGGGTATCGCTGGAAATATGAAGACGCAGAACCCGCCCACGTGCGCGCGTGGGGCCATAACGCCCGATTGGACGCCCTGATGCAGCCGCTGCGGCCGGGCGAAGAGTTCGACAGCGAAGACAACCGGCTCGGCGCCTACGCCTGTCGGCTCTGGCTGCCGATGCTGCGCGCCCAGAAGGACCCGGCCTGATGGACCGATTCGATCTACTCGGCCCGCTGCCGGCGAAATGCTCCACCACGGTGCTGCAAGCCAGCGCGGGCACCGGCAAGACGTTCGCGTTGGCCGGTCTGGTCACCCGCTATCTCGCCGAGGGCGCGGCGACGCTGGACGAGATGTTGCTCATCACGTTCGGTCGCGCGGCGAGCCAGGAACTGCGCGAGCGGGTGCGCCGCCAAATCGTCGACGCCGTCATCGCTTTCGACGATCCATCCACCGTCGGCGACAACCAACTGGTGGCCCACCTGCTGGCCGGCAGCGACGCAGAGCGCGCGGCCCGCAGGCGGCGGCTGCGCGACGCGCTGGCCGGTTTCGACGCCGCGACGATCGCCACCACACACCAGTTCTGCCAGCTGGTGCTGAGGTCGCTGGGCGTGGCCGGTGACACCGCCGCCAACGTCACCCTGCTGGAAAGCCTCGACGAGCTGGTCGCCGAAATCGTCGACGATCTGTATCTAGCCCACTTCGGTCAGCAACGCGACGACCCGGTGCTGCACTACGGCCCCGCACTGACATTGGCGCGCGAGGTGGTCAACAATCCGGTCACCGAGCTGCGGCCCCGCGACCCGGAGCCCGATTCGGAGGCAACCGTCCGGGTTGACTTCGCGAAAGAGGTTCTGGCCGAACTGGAAATCCGCAAACGGCGGCTCGGCGTCCTGGGCTACGACGACCTGCTGAGCCGGCTGGCCGCCGCCCTGGCCACGGACGACTCCCCCGCGCGACTGCGCATGCACCATCGCTGGCCGATCGTCATGGTCGACGAGTTCCAGGACACCGACCGGGTGCAATGGCAGGTGATCGACCGTGCCTTCAGCGGACGCTCAACTGTGATCCTGATCGGCGATCCGAAGCAGGCGATCTATGCGTTCCGCGGCGGCGACATCGTCACGTATCTGGAGGCGGCCAAGACCGCCGGCGAGCAGAAGACGTTGGGCACCAACTGGCGCAGCGACGCGGCGCTGCTGGACCGGCTGCAGGTGGTGCTGCGCGGCGCCGAACTCGGTGACGCCGCGATCGTGGTGGAGGACGTCGAGGCCTACCACCCGGGTCACCGGCTCGCGGGCGCCCCGCATAACGACCCGTTCCGGTTGCGGGTCGTGCAGCGACCGGCGTTGGGCCGCAGCGGTACTGCGAACCTGCCGATCGACGAGCTGCGCGACCACATCGGCGCCGACCTGGCCGCCGATATCCGCGCGCTGCTGGCCAGCGCAGCGACATTCGGCGGCAAGCGGCTGCGGGCCCGCGACATCGCGGTGATCGTGGAACGGCACAAGGATGCCGCTGCCTGCTTCACGGCGCTCTGCGACGCGGGCATTCCGGCGGTGTACACCGGCAACTCCGACGTGTTCAGCTCGGACGCCGCCGAAGACTGGCTCTGCCTGCTGGAGGCCTTCGACCAGCCCCACCGGCCCGGGATGGTGCGCGCCGCCGCGGCGACGATGTTCCTCGGCGAGACCGCGGAATCGCTCGCGGCCGAAGGTGACTCGTTGACCGATCGGGTGGCCGACACGTTGCGGGAATGGGCCGCGCATGCCCGGGAGCGGGGGGTGGCGGCCATTTATGAGGCCGCGCAGCTGCGCGGCATGGGTGATCGGGTGCTGTCCTGGGAGGACGGCGAGCGGCACATGACCGATCTGGCGCACGTCACGCAGCTGCTGCAGGACGTCGCGCATCGCGAACGGTTGGGTTTGCCCGGGCTGCGTGACTGGCTGCGCAGGCAACGCGAGGAACGCAGCGGCGCCACCGAACGCAACCGCCGGTTGGATAGCGACGCCACTGCCGTGCAGGTGATGA
>DATJOR010000221.1:0-5994 GCA_035506875.1 Mycobacterium sp. | reverse complement strand
TGGCCAAAGCTGGGGGATCTTCCCCGGCAGCATCCGGCTGGCGTCGGCGGACACCGTCCCGGGCGGCCGGTACTTCCCGGGCAATGAGAACTTCCAGATGGGCGCGTTCATGAAGGGGAAGGACGGCTACCTCTATTCCTTCGGGACGCCGTCCGGACGCGGCGGTCCGGCATTCCTGTCTCGGGTCCCCCCGGGCATGCTGCCCGACTTGTCCAAGTACCAGTACTGGAACGGTGAGGGGAAGGGCTGGGTACCGATGGACCCCAGCGCGGCGACGCCGATCTTCCCGGGGCCGGTGGGCGAGATGTCCGCGCAGTACAACGACTATCTCAAGCAATACCTGGTGCTCTACACCAACGGCGGCAGCAACGACGTCGTGGCGCGGACCGCGCCGACGCCAACAGGACCATGGAGTCCGGAACAACCACTGGTGTCGTCATTTTCGATGCCCGGCGGCATCTATGCGCCGATGATCCATCCCTGGTCGTCCGGGCGAGACCTGTATTTCAACCTGTCGCTGTGGTCGGCGTACGACGTGATGTTGATGCATACGGTGCTGCCATAGCGCAGGCGTTACGACGTCTGGCCGGGCTTGCGGAGCAACTCCAGCATGACGTGGCTGGCGACCTTGGCGCCGAACGGGATTGCGGCCAGGTCGACGACGTAGTCCGGACTGTGCGGGGAGTAGGGAAACAACTTGCCGGTCCTGAAGGCCTCGGCCCAGACCTGCGGGTCGGCCACGCCGACGAAAAGGTAGCTCAGGGGCACATCGGTGTGCGGCCCTTTGAGTAGATGGCAATCCTCGGAGGCGGTGACCGCCGACAGCTGAGTCACTACGTTGCCGGAGTCGATGACCTTGCCGAGTGCACCGGCGAGCCGGGCGGTGAGTCGCTCGTCGTTGACCAGCGGCGTGGAGCCGCCCCCCATCGTGATGACCGGTAGCTGTTCCTCAGGCATCCCGTAGGTGCGCGCGATACCGTTGCTGACCGCCCGCAACCCGGCGATCAGCTGGTCACGGACATGCGGGCTGAGCCACCGCAGGTTGACCTTCAGCAATGCATGATCCGGGATCACGTTGTTGACGGAGCCGGCCTGCACCGAACCGACCGTCAGCACGGCGGTCTCCTGTGGGGCGATGGTGCGGCTGACGATCGTCTGGAACTGCACGATGGCCAGCGCAGCCATAAGCACCGGATCCTTGGTCAGCTGCGGCATCGACCCGTGACCGCCCACACCCTTGAACACGATGTCAATCTGGTCGGTGCCCGATAGCAGCGTGCCACCAGAGGCGGCCACCATGCCAACCGGCACGGGCGCGGTGTGCATCGCGACGAAGTAATCCGGTTTGGGCACCACGTTGTAAAGTCCGTCGTCGACCATGGCCTGAGCACCTGCGATCAGTTCCTCGGCGGGCTGACCGATCAGCACCGAGGTGCCCGACCATGCGTCGGTGGCCTGCGACAGAACCTTGGCCATCCCGAGCATCCCGGTGACGTGGGCGTCGTGACCGCAGACGTGCGCGACAGGAGATTCGCCGCCGTCGTCGCGCCCGACCCGTACCGTGCTCGCGTAGTCCAGCCCGGTCGCTTCTTCGACGCAAAGTGCGTCCATGTCAGCGCGGTACATGACGGTTGGACCCTGGCCGTTGCGCAAGATCGCCGCGACACCGGTGCCACCGATACCGGTCGTTACCTCAAAACCCAAGTCGGTCAATGCCTTCGCAACGATTTCTGCGGTGCGGGTCTCCTTAAAGCCCAGCTCGGGATTGCGGTGAATGTCTTTGAACATCTCCACCAAGTGCGCCGCGTCGTCATCGACGAGGGTGTTGACACGTTCGACGAGCTGTGGTCCCACTCGAGAGCTCCTCTATTCGGTTGGAGACGACGTCTGGCCGGGCAGACGGAAGCTCATGTTCACGACCGTCCCCGACGGCGTGCAGTCCATCTCCAGCCAGTCGCTGACCGCCCGGATCAGCAGGAGCCCCCGTCCACGGATGCCGGGGTCGGCCGCCGCCGGCTTCCACGAACCTTTGTCGGTGATCCGCACATGCACTCGGGCGCCGTCGTTTTCGGCTTCGACGAGCACCATGCCCGGTTGATGTCCTCGGTATGCGTGCTCGATGCTGTTGGCGGCCGCCTCATTGACGGCTAGGACGATGTCGGTGATCGTTTCCTCCGGAATCGCAGCGGCCCGCATCCATGCGCTTAACTGATGCCGGACGTCGCTCAATTGCTCCGCCGCCGCTGCCATCTCAATCATCAACGGCGCGTACGGATGCCGGTAGATGACGATCGCGATGTCATCGTCGTATCCGGCCGGCGGCGCCATCTCGGCGAGCACCGCATCCGCGACCGCGTCGACGGGCAGGTTCATCCCGCCGGCCACGGTCGCACTCACCCGCGCGATGCCTTCGTCGATTGACACGTCGCGCCGCTCAACCAGCCCGTCGGTATAGAGCATCAAAGTCGAACCCGGTGGCAGCACCGCGGCTGCCTGTGGTCGAGAAGCCTTGCGGTGCACCGCCAGCGGAACTGACCGTGCCTCAGCGAGCAGTGTCGGCTCGGAATGCGGCGCGGCCAGCACAGCCGGCAGGTGGCCTGCGCAGCTGTAACAGAATTCGCCGGAATCGGTGTCCAGGACCGCGAGGAAAACTGTGGTGCAGAACGCATCTGGGATCAGCTCGGCTACGGCGTCGAGTTCTTCCAGGAGCATGGCCGGCTCGGCACCGGTGAGGAGTAGCGCCCGTGCCGAGCTGCGAAGCTGACCCATCACCGCGGCGGCGGACAGGCCGCGCCCCACACAGTCGCCTACGATGATGCCGATCCGGTGGTCGCCGAGCCGCAGTACGTCATACCAGTCGCCGCCGATCTCCAACGGCGACACCGCGGGCTCGTAGCGGACCGCGAAGCCGGGAGGCAGCTCGGTTGGCGCCAGCATCGCGTGCTGCAGTGTCAGCGAAGTCTCACGTGCGGTCTCGAATTGGCGCACATGCTGTAATGCCAGCCCGAGGTGGCCGACGAGCACGGTGGCCAGCAGACGATCCTCCGCGCTGACCCGGCGCGGCACCCGGAGCTCCAGCCACAATGCGACGTCTCCACCACCGGTGAGGACTGCAACGATTCCGCCCGCCTCGCCCGGATTATCCGGCGACTCGATCGGCTGCACCGTGAGCGGCAATTGATGCCGCGACTGTTGAAATATCTCACGCAGCAATGGATCCAGTTGACGCCAGGACAACGCGGTGGCGTTGTCGCTGGCCACCTGAATCGTGGGCTCGCCTCCGTTCGTCGGCCATACCGCGGCGACCACTCGGTTTACGTCGAGTGCGAGGCGGCACTCGTCGAGGGTGATCGTGAGCACCTCGGCCACGCTTTTGGCTACGCCGACGGCGGTAGCCAGGCGCAGGACCGCGCTTTCCCGTGCCGCAAAGGCGCGCTCGGCGGTGATGTCGCGAATGGTGCCGACGTACACTGCGTTATTGGCGTGATCGCCGACCACAGCCGTGACCCTGTTGATGTTGACGGTGACCCACACCAGCCGGCCATCTCGATGCCGGATCGGTGTCTCGTACTGAACGTGGTTCTCCTGGTTGAGCCGCAGCTGCTGTTGGTGCGCAGCTTTCTTGTCGACCAGCCAAGGGTGCGGCCACGCATAGGGGACACCGTGGCTTGGGTGGCCGGTTATTTTAGTGAATGCCTCATTGACTTCGGTGACCGCTCCTTCGTGGTTGGCGACGAAGAATCCCTCTTGCAGCGAATTCACCAAGGCGCTGCGAAACTCGTCGCGGTCGGCCAGATCTTCGGCGCGGGCCCGTTGTTCCTCGTAACGCCTTGTGCCATCGAGAAATCCGCGGGTCGCGACGTCGAGTGGGACCAGCGTCTGCAAGAGGAAAGCCAGCGCAGCGGCTAGGTCGACGCCGCTGCGACTCTGCGTCAGGTCGTTGATCAGCCAAGAGTGGTTCTCGATGATGTCGAGCATGCTGATGCCTTCTTGCAAGGCACGCCGTCCCAGCTCGTGGCCGACGGCGAGTTCCTCCTCGCCGCGCGTTTCCAGGTAGGTACGCAACGCAGTGACGTAACGGGCATGGAAGTCGCCGTCGGCCTCAGTCATGGCGCCGCTCCTCGATCCCGGCTGCGCCGGCATCGTCGTCGTCGGCGCGAGTCATGGCGCCGCTCCTCGATCCCGGCTGCGCCGGCATCATCGTCGTCGGCGCGAGTCATCCCGATGCGCCTCGGTGACGCGCCGCGAGCACCAGCGCGTCGTCGTTGCCTTTGGCGTGGGTGTGCAGAATTTCGTCCGCGATCGTCAACGACGAGGCGGAGAAGTCGATGCCGTCCAGGTGGTGTTCGACGATACCGTCGCTGGCCATCACGAGCAGGTCTCCGGGCCGAATCGAAACTTCTTGCGGTGTCAGCGCTTCGGGTATCCGGTAGCCGACGATGCCGCCGGCAAGGCGTGCCGAGGACCGCACCTCGAGGCCGGCCGGATGTTTGGCAACAAGGTCGGCGGCGACGTTGCCGATCCCGATCCAGCTCAGCATATCGGCCCGAAAATCGATGTGCGCCAATGTCATCGCTGCACCTCTGGTGCCGGACAGGGCACTGTGACAGCGTCGCACAAGCACGTCGAGTGGTTCGGCGCGATGAGATCGCAGCACGTCCACGCCGCACTTCGCCGCCTCGGCGGCCTCTGCGCCGTGGCCGAGACCGTCCAGCACGCCGATGAGGGCGCCATTGCCGTCAACGTCGACGGCGATAACTTTGTCCCCGCAGATGTTTTCACCGGGCCGCGCGCTCGCTTCGGCCGCCCATTCGATCGGACCCAGCCAACCGTGCTCAGCCATTGTTCGGAATCCACTTCCACATCTCGATGACCGTCCCCTGACCCGGTGTGGACTCCACGATCATCCGGTCCATCAGCCGGCGTGCGCCGGGCAGGCCGAGGCCCAGGCCCCGACCGGTGGAATAGCCGTCTTCCATTGCCCTTTCGATGTTCGCAATCCCGGGACCGTTGTCTTCGGCCCGCACCACCAGCGCCTGGCGGCCTTCCCGGTCTTGCACCCCGACCCGGATCGCCCCGAAACCGGCGTAGCTGGTGATGTTGCGGGCGACTTCTGAGATCGCGGTTGCGATCATCGTGACATCGGTCAACGAGAAACCCAGGTCGCGGGCCATCTGGTGGCCGGCCTGACGCGCCGCTACGATGTCGTCGGGATTGCCGACATCGACCTTGACGTCATCCGCCACCGTCGAGTCCGATCGATTTCTCCAGCCCCAGTTGACGATTAAGCAGTGCCAGACCCTCTTCCAGGTCCAACGCGGTGTACATATCGTCGAACATCAGTCCCAGCTGGACCATTGCAAAAGCCACTTCCGGCTGTAAGCCGACGATTACCGTGTCCGCGCCGCGCAGCCGGGTCATGTGCGCAATCGTGCGCAGCGACCGCGCGGCGAAGGAGTCCATCACGTCGATCGCGGTGACGTCGACGATGATCCCCTGTGCGCGGTAGCGGCTGACCCGCTCCATCAGGTCGTAGCGCAGTCGCTCGGTGTCGGAGTCGGTCAGCGCCGCCTGCACCGACGCAATGAGGATTGGGCCCTGCTTCAGGATCGGTACTGGCATGGTGCGCTCGTGTCAGCTCGGGAACGAATGACTGTTATCCGCCCGTTTCGCCGGTGCGGGTGACCTCGTAGCCCAGCAGACGTTCGGCTTCTTCGATACCACCCTGCAGGTCACCGACGGCGTTCATCTTGGAAAGATCCAGCCCGATCGTCACGAGGGTGAGGGCGATCTCCGACGACAGGCCGGTGATGATCACGCTGGCGCCCATCAAGCCCGATGCGTCCACGGTCTGCACCAGGTGGTTGGCCACCGTGGAGTCGATGGTGGGCACACCGGTGATGTCGATGACGACGACCTTGGCGCGGTTGGCGCGGATGGCTCTCAGCAGCTGCTCGGTGACCTGCCGGGCACGCTGACTGTCCAGAACACCGA
>DATJOR010000220.1:0-2409 GCA_035506875.1 Mycobacterium sp. | reverse complement strand
CCCCTGGCGAACACGCAGGCGTGGGCAGGTCACCGGCCCAGGTGCACGGCTGTCACACCCACGCCGCCAACTGGGTGCACACGTCGTTTGGGGAACGATGGCGTATGCGATATCACCTGGGCTCTGATATCACATGCGCGTTGAAATCAGAGAAGCAACTAATCCTGCCAGTGGCCGAAGATTCTAGTGAGGCTTCCGACGCCCGCCCCGCTAGCCGCTATTGCGCAGCGCGCTGGCCAACCCGTTCATCGTCAGCAGGATTCCGCGCTGAACCAGCTCGTCGTCGTCGCCGGAGCGGTAACGGCGCAGCAGTTCGACCTGCAGATGGTTCAACGGCTCGAGGTACGGGAAACGATTGAACACCGAACGCGCCAGTGCCGGGTTGTCGGCGAGCAGGTTGTCCTGGCCGGTGATCAGCTTGTGCGCGTTGATACTTCGCTGATGCTCGGCAGCGATCTTGTCGAACACCCGGTGTCGTAGCGATTCGTCCTGCACCAACTCGGCGTAGCGGGCCGCCAGGCCCAGATCCGTTTTCGCGAGCACCTGCGCCATGTTCGAGAGCACCGTCTGGAAGAACGGCCACCGCTGGTAGAGGTCACGCAATTGCTCAACCCGCCCGTCGCCGTCGGCGATCCAGCTTTCCACCGCCGAGCCGGTTCCGTACCAGCCCGGCAGCATTACGCGCGACTGGCTCCACGCCATCACCCAGGGAATCGCGCGCAGATCAGAGATCGACGACGTCGGTTTGCGGGACGTAGGCCTACTGCCAACGTTCATCGACCCGATCTCGCTGACCGGGGTGGACTGCAGGAAATAGTCCACGAAACCCGGTGTCTCATGGACTAGTTCGGCGTAAGCGCGCTGCGCCCGGTCGGCCAGCTCGTCGAGGATCTCGTAGGCCGGGCCCGCCGCGTCGCCCAGGCCCTCGACGTCGAGCAGCGTGGCTTCCAGGGTGGCCGCAAGCAATGTCTCCAGATTGCGCTGTGCCATCTGAGGTTCGGCGTATTTAGCGGCGATCACTTCGCCTTGTTCGGTCAGTCGCAGCGAGCCGTTCACCGCACCCGGCGGCTGGGCGAGAATGGCCTGATAGCTGGGGCCACCGCCGCGGCCCACCGTGCCACCGCGACCGTGGAAGAGCCGCAACCGGATTCCGGTTTTGCGTGCCGATTCGACGAGGTCGAGCTCGGCCCGATAGAGAGCCCAGTTGGCGGTCAGATAGCCGCCGTCCTTGTTGGAGTCGGAATAGCCGAGCATCACCTCCTGGCTGTCGCCGCGGGCGCGCACGATGCCGCGGTACACCGGAAGGTCAAGTGCCGCTTCGAGAATCGATGCGCCGCGGCGCAGGTCGTCGATCGTCTCGAACAGCGGCACGATGCCCACCGGGCAATAGGGTTGGTCACCCGACGCGTCGAGCAGGCCGGATTCCTTCAGCAGCACCGCCGCCTCCAGCAGGTCGGAGACGGAACGACACATGGAGATGATGTAGTTGGGCACTGCTTGCGGGCCGTAGATGGCGACCGCGCGGGTGGCCGCGCCGATGATCGCGAGTTCTTTGCGGGCCAAGTCGGACAACTGGTCGCGGTCGCCGATCAGCGGCCGGCGGGTGCTCACCTCGTCGGCGAGAATGTTGACCCGCTCGTCTTCGCTCAGCGAGCAGTAGTCGGGATGCACTCCGGCCCAGGCAAGCAACTCGGCGACCACTTCCTCGTGGACGTCGGAGTTCTGCCGCATGTCCAGGCCGGACAGGTGAAAGCCGAAGACGCGCACGGCTTCTCGCAAGCGGAGCAGCCGGTCGTCGGCCAGCAGCGCGCTGCCGTTGGCCCGCAGTGAGGCGTCGACGGTGTCCAGATCGGCCAGCATCTCCCCCCGTGTCGCGTACGGAGACAGGCCGAGGTCGAGCAGGTTGTCCGGCTGGCTGTCCAGGATCTCCGCGGCGGTAGCGGTGAGCCGGCCGTGAATTACCCGCAACGCGCGGCGATAGGGCTCGTCGCCGCGGGCCGGCTCGTTGCACTCCTGGGCCAGTGCGGCCAGTTCGTCGGTGACGGAGACCAGCCGCGCCGACATCGACAGCTCCTGCTCCAGCGCCGTCAGCTCGGCGGTGTAGAGGCCGAGTGCGGTGTGGGCCGCGCTGCCGGTGGCCAGCCGCACCACGTCGGCGGTGACGTTGGGGTTGCCGTCGCGGTCGCCGCCGATCCACGAGCCGGGGCGCAGGATGGGTTCGGGCAGCAGGTCGGCGTCGGGCCAGCGGCTGCGCAGCGCCTCGCGGACCTCGGCGTTGACCTTCGGCATCACCTCGAAGAACGCGGCCGAGTAGTACCTCAACCCGACCGCGATCTCGTCGGATATCTGCAAGCGGGACAATCGAATCAGCGCGGTCTGCCATAACGTGAGCACCTGGCGGCGTAGTTC
>DATJOR010000219.1:0-4669 GCA_035506875.1 Mycobacterium sp. | reverse complement strand
ATCTCGGCTTTCCGCTGGGCTCGGCGCTCAACGGTGCGGTCGACACCGTCGTGGCAAAGCGCAAGAAAGCCGCGGCGAAGGGTGCGGGCGAGGACAAGAAGGCCAATGTCGAGAGCGCACTGAAGATGCACTCGGGCGAGTCCGCGAGCTGAGCCACTAGAGTGACGGTTCGTGCGCGTCCTGGTGATCGGTTCCGGTGCCCGCGAACATGCCTTGCTGTTGGCTCTGCGCGACGATCCCCAGGTCGAAGCGCTGGCCATCGCGCCCGGCAATGCAGGCACCGCGTCAATAGCTGACCAGCACGATGTCGATATCACGTCGGGCGATGATGTCGTCGCCTTGGCCCGCCAGGTTCGGGCCGACCTGGTGGTCATCGGCCCCGAGGTGCCGTTGGTGCTCGGGGTCGCCGACGCCGTCCGCGACGCCGGCATCGCCTGCTTCGGGCCCAGCAAGGCGGCCGCCCAGATCGAAGGATCCAAAGCCTTCGCCAAGGATGTGATGGCCGCGGCCGGGGTCCGTACTGCGTCGAGCGAGATCGTTGACAGCCCCGCACGTTTGGATGCTGCGCTGGACCGATTCGGACCGGCCGCCGGCGACCCGGCCTGGGTGGTAAAAGATGACCGGCTGGCCGCCGGCAAGGGCGTGGTGGTCACGAAGAACCGCGACGCGGCCCGCGCTCATGCCGCGAGCCTCCTCGAGTCCGGGCACCCGGTGTTGTTGGAGTCCTTTCTCGACGGTCCCGAAGTGTCGTTGTTCTGTCTCGTCGACGGTGAAACCGTCGTGCCCCTGCTGGCCGCGCAGGACTTCAAGCGGGTCAGTGACGGTGACACCGGGCCCAACACCGGGGGCATGGGTGCCTATGCGCCGGTACCGTGGCTGCCCTCGAGCGTCTACCGGGCGATCGTCAGCGATATCATGGAACCCGTTGCGGCCGAACTGGTCCGGCGGGGCAGCCCATTTTCCGGATTGCTGTACGCCGGCCTCGCGGTCACGTCCGACGGGCCTGCGGTGATCGAATTCAACTGCCGGTTCGGCGATCCGGAAACACAATCGGTGCTGGCGTTGCTCGAATCGCCGCTGGGCCAGTTGCTGTATACGACAGCGACCGGCACGTTGGCCGCCTTCGGCGAGCTGCGTTGGCGCGACGGTTCCGCCGTTACGGTGGTGCTGGCGGCGGAGAACTATCCGAGCCGGCCACGGGTCGGAGATGTGATCGTGGGATCGGACGCCGACGGCGTCTTGCATGCCGGAACGGCCCGTCGCGACGACGGCGCGATCGTGTCGTCCGGCGGCCGGGTGCTGTCGGTTGTAGGCACCGGGCCAGACCTAGCTGAGGCCCGTTCGGCCGCCTATGCCATCCTCGGTTCAATCCGATTGCCCGGCAGTCACTTTCGCACCGACATAGCGTCGGCCGCCGCGGAAGGCAAGATCAGCGTCTAGTTTCTGAAAACGGAGCTGGGACCACGTTCTATATCAACCGGGCAACATCGAGTAATTGTCTGGCCTTCGTTTCTCCCTTTTTGCCTGCGTATTTGGCGAATTGGTGGACGAAAAGGTCAGCGGCCGCGGGTGCGGCCGATGCCGGTGAAGGGCCGCCGACGAGGACGTGATTCAGCCAGTCGAAGATGGCTGCTTGGGCGTAACTCAAGCCGCCCATTTGACAGTGGCTTGAAGCGCCCTCAGTGCGGGTGAACAGGCGCATATAGCGGTCGCTTTTCAGGTCGAGCATGAAATCGAGCATGTCGATGATGATGTCGGCCGATGGTGCCGCAGCATCATGAATGTCGTCCTCGCTGAACAAGAACAGCATTGGGTGATGGTAGTGCTCGGCAAGGCCTTTGATGGTGTAAGGCTGGTAGACCTGCACCCATTCGTGGGCGTTGTGGATGCCGAGTGTCCATTCGGAGTGCTGAAAGCCCCAGCGGGCCGGGGTGTTGAACTTCATCAACGCTTTGAACGCCACATCCATGAAGGCGTTGCTCTTCAGCAGCCCCTTCATCCCCGCTCGTGCGGCCGCGCCGCAGTCGACGACCAGGGAATTGGGGATGCAGGCGTGGATGCGTTGGTCGAGCGCGCCTCGGGTGGCCAGGTAGCCGCCCATCGAATACCCGATGATGGCCAGCTTGCCGGGATCGACGTCGGCGCGATCGAGCAGGTAGTCCACCACGGCCCCAACGGGCTTTTCGTAATCGGGACGAAATACCAAACCCGGGTTGGCTTTCAGCGCACCCCATTGTCCAGGGCCCTCGAACATCAGGCAGTTCCAGCCATAAGCCGGTGCCGCGGCGCCGATCCAGCAATACAGTTCCTCCAAGGTGGAGTCGAAGCCGCCCAGGGCTATCAGGGTGGGGCGGCGGCCCTCGCCGCCAGAGACGAAGTAGGCCGGTAACTTCGCCCCCTCAAAGTGAATGTCCAAGCGCTGGACCGCAGCGTCGTTGCGCTCGATCATCCGGTGAAAGCAGTCCTTGCTGTGCCGCCATAGCTGGGTGTGTCGCATATCGGTGTGATGCGTGTAGAACACCGCCATCCGGTAATAGTTGGCCGCGCGCAAAAAGGCGCTGCGGGCGCTCACCCGGTTGCCGAGGCGGTCTTCACGTTCGGCGAAGTCCGCGACCCGGTCAGCGGTGGAGGTCCACTGGCTGCTCCAGCTGTCAAAGTCGTTGTTCTTCACCCGGCTCATGGTGTCCATGCACTCGCCGTATTCGGCTGCCCCGACCGCCTGTAGCGATAACCCGCGGACGAATTCGAAGTTGAACCCGCCGACGGTCTTATTGGTGAAATCAACCTTCATCGTGTACCTTCCGCCGTCGCTGTTTCGGCGCGTCGCAAAGCCGCGATCCAGCTTTTCACTACACGGGCGTCGGCCCGATACAACGTGCCGGCCGGCACACCCAGATACCGTTCGATCGCTTCGATGTGCGCGCAGTGGGTGGCCACCAGCTCCTTGACTTTGGCTGCGCCAGTAAGCAGTTGCTGAGCCATCGCGTCCTGAAGTGCTTGCACAACGGCGACGATGATCGCGCCGGCTTGTTCGGGATAGGCGGTCGCGAACTGATGCTCGTCTACGCCCTGAAGGACAATCGCGCTCAGCAGGGGCGCCAGTCGTTTCGCTGTCGCGCGGTCCACCAACAGCCGGAAGGCGAGGTTGTCGGGTGCGTACCAGATCGGCAGCATCGCCACCATGAGGTCCTGCCGCTCGGATTTCCAGCGGATGATCTCACCGAAGAAGCGTTGCAGCTTCTCGGTTGCCGCCAACTCTTGATCCTGCGCGATCCGGGCAAGGGCGTGCTCGGAATCGTCGACCAGCCGTTCGGTGAGGGCTTCGACCACCGCCGGCTTGGAGTCGAAGTAGTGATACAAGGCTCCCTTGGAGATCCGCAGGTCCTCAAGGATGTCTTGAATCGTAAGGCGCTCATAGCCTTTGGACAGAATCAGCCGCTGAGCGGCGTCCAGAATCGCATCGCGTCGGGCGGCCTGCTCGACAGCGTTGACGGTCCGGGCCATCCAGCCTCCCATTAGTAAACCGACGGTCGGTCTATTTAAAGATCTTGACCGCCTCGAAGCAGGGAGTCAAGTCTGAGTAGCCGCCGAAGGGCAAGATCAGCGTCTAGTCGCTTGCCGCGCGGTGCGCGCATGATGGCCTGCACTACCGACTAGTCCAGCTGTCAGCGGCCCTCCAACGGCAACTTATCCCCAGTTGGCATTTGATCCACAGATCGGGCGTAGCGCCGTTGCCTGGGGCGGAGTTGTCGGGCTGGCTCATAGCGTCGGGGTATGGGTTCAGCGCTGGGTGCCGGGCAGGCGCGGGAGCGGATAGTCGCCGCTCTGGATGCCATTGATGCTGCCCATGAGGTGTTGCGTGAGACGCCCTCGGGCCTCGTGGGCAACGCGTTCCGTCTCGACGTGGCTGCGCGGTTGGAGACCCAGGAGCGCACCAACCGTGGGTTGATGTATCGATACTTCGGGCAGATCGCCGACCCGCCCGAGGAGTCGGGATCGATCGCTGCGGTGCGCGCTGCGCTGTGGGCGCGCCTGCGCATCACGCCCCACGAAATCACCCGTCGCTGCAAGCTCGCGGCCCGGATTCGGCCGCGCCGATCGCTGGCCGGCCCGCCGGTGCCCCCGGAGCTGCCGGCATTGGCGGCCGCCGTACAGGCCGGTGCCGTTGGGCGAGGACCACATCCAGGCGGTGTGCCGCGCAGTCGACGTGCTGCCCGCCCGGGTGTCGCCCGCCGAGGCCGCCACCGCCGAACGCACCCTGGTCGAACAGGCCAGAACCGTCGATGCCGGCGTGGTGGCCAAACTCGGTCAGCGCATCGCCGGCTACCTCAACCCCGACGGGCTGTTCAGCGACCAGGACCGGGCACGGCGGCGCGGGCTGCACCTTGGCCCGCAGGGCCCCGACGGGATGTCGCGGCTGTCCGGGCTGCTCGACCCGCAGGCCCGCGCGTATGTCGAGGCCCTCGAAGCAGCGGTGCGGCCCGGCCGCCACCGTCCCGAGGACAACGAGGACGAGCCCGCCGCGCGCGATGACCGCACCCCCGCCCAACGCTGCCACGACGCGCTCAAACTCGCCCTGCACACCGCCATCGCCTCCGGCGGGCTCGGGGTGCACCGCGGCCACCCGGTCACCGTGGTCATCACCACCACACTGGCCGAACTCGACCGC
>DATJOR010000218.1:0-19852 GCA_035506875.1 Mycobacterium sp. | reverse complement strand
CGCACCAAGGGATGGTGGCTGAAATTGTCGACGCAGCGCCACCTGCGCATTACTGTGAGAAAACTGGAGTAAGAATTCTCACGGTGAGAGAAGTCAATCAGCGAGTGCGACCGAGGGAGCGCAGTGAGATGCCACGCCACGATTGGCTGGTCGGACGGGATCGCCAAAGCGAAGCTGCCGAACGCATCTACGTCGCGGCGGCCGACCTGATCGCCCGCCGCGGATACGACAGCTTCACCATCGAGGCCTTGTCAGCGCAGGTGCACTGCTCGCCCGCCACGATCTACCGTCATGCCGGCGGCAAGGCCGCGATCCGCGACGCCGTCGTCGCGATCCAAGCGGCGCGCATCGTCGATACGGCCCGCCACGCCATCAAGGACCTCAAGGGTCCCGACCGAGTGGTGACCGCCACCATCGTCGCTCTACAGGATCTGCAATCGGATCCGCTGGCCCACTTGATGCAGTCGATGCACGCGACACCCGTCAGTGATTGGATCACCAGCTCATCCGCCGTCGCCGGATTCGCCGCCGAAATGCTCGGCCTGGAAAACGATGACCCACTCGCCGCACAATGGCTTATTCGGGTTTTCCTTGCACTGTGGTGCTGGCCGGTCAAAGATGCGGACGTCCAACGGGCCATGCTGCAGCGCTTCCTCGGACCGCCCTTCAGCACCGATTGTTAACCGAAGTCTGCACCACCGTTCACGAAACAGTCGGACGGCTGTTCACCTTCAAATTGATTGCCGCGGCGACGGATTCGGCGATAGATTGTCGTTCATGACTAAGACCAGCAAAACGATCATCGGTGGTGGCGGCGGCGGCTTCGTCGGTGGCGGCGGCGGCGGCTTCGTCGGTGGCGGCGGCGGCGGCTTCGTCGGTGTCGGCGGCGGCTTCGTCGGTGGCGGCGGCGGCGGCTTCGTCGGTGGCGGCGGCGGCGGCTTCGTCGAGTAGCGGCGAAGCGCTCTTTTCTTACGACTACACGCCCATTCCCGCTGCGGGACTGGGCGTGTGGTCGGTGCGGGGCTAATCGGTTGAGGCGGCTGCGAGACTAGTGGCATGCCAGCGATTGGCGGGATAGTGCGTCCGGCTGCTCCGCAGGATGCGGCCGCATGCGTGGCGGTTTACCGCCCATATGTCGAAAACACTGCGATCAGTTGGGAACTCGAAGTCCCGACCGCAGACGAGATGGCTTCGCGTATCGCCGGGTTGCGCGCGACTCACGAATGGCTCGTGCTGGAGCGAGATGACCAGATCGTCGGCTTCGCCTACGGGCAACCGCTGAAGCGCCTGGCCACCTTCCAATGGACGGCGGAGACGGGAATCTATCTGCACGTCGAGCACCACCGCACTGGCGGTGGCCGCGAACTGTACACGCGGCTACTGGACCGGCTCACCCAACGCGGCTACCGACAGGCCTTCGCCGGCATCACGCAGCCGAATGAGGCCAGCAACGCATTTCATCGATCCTTCGGATTTGCCGATGTCGGCCTCTACCGGCGCGCCGCGTGGAAACACGACAGCTGGCACGACGTCGCGTGGATGCAACTCGATCTGCTCGGTCCCGCCGGGATCGATGGACCGCCTGGGCCCATCATTTGATGCTCGCAGGGCCGGTCACACCTCACAGCAACTGTTCACGAGTGGACGCCTTGCGGATTTCGTGGTCGATCGGCGCATGTTGGTGACAACGGCACTGGCGCTACCGATCGGTGCGCTGTCGGCGGCCGCGGCGTGGTGCCTACTCAAGTTGTCGGGCTGGTCACCAATAGCGCGGTCGCCGTTCCACTGGATGTGGTGGCCGGCGATCGGCAGTGTCGTGATCGGCGTGGGAGGACTGATCCAGCCCCGAGCTCTGGGCGTCGGCTACGAGCATTCTTGTTGTGAAGACGCTGATCTGGTCAGTGTCCTTGGGCTCGGGCACCTCTGGCGGCGTGCTGGCCCCGGTGTTCATGATCGGCGGCGCGCTCGGCGCCCTTGTCGGACTTGGGCTTCCACATATATTCCCGGGATTCTGGGCGATCCTGGGCTTGGCCGCCGTCGTCGGAGGTGTTCTGGGTTCCCCGCTGACCGGAATCGTCTTTAAACCTCACCGAGGACACCGAGCGGACTCGCCACCTGATCGCCTTTGGCCGTAGGCCGGCCAGCCCGCCCGAGCCCTGAGTCTCAGAGGCGTTGCATCGCGTCGGGCTTCCAATGAGCTCGGTTGTCTGCGCCTTTTGGCTGAGGTCGTAGATGGCGCCACCACGCCACGATGTAGAGCAGCATCGAGACCACCAGCGCAACCAGCACCCACAAAACGATCGTGAGGTCGATCCAACTTCCGAATGCTGGCGACCCCGGCAGTGCGTTTCTCAGCGGTACCACGGCAAACAGCATTGCCGCGTACCAGGTCGTCATCGGGGACTGAAACCTTCGTCGGTCGCGCAGCGTCTGAACCGCAACAAACACACCGATTGCTGCGATCGCGACGAGAATGCAGATGATCACGATCGCGAACACCATCGTGCTCGCTGACCGCTGCAGCTCGACATGATAGGGCGCCAACGCATTGGCGTTACTCGCGCGCACCACGTGGATTCTCCAGCCGGGCAGCCGATCGATGAATGTCACGTTGGCCCGTTCGGGGACTTGCGCCTTGCCGGTGAACAGTTCGACGGTGATCGGCCCGGTGTCGTAGCGATCGAACGGCCACTGTTCGACGTCGCGCGCCAGTGTCAGCGGCACGGGGAAAACACCGGGCAACATGCCCTTGGACCAGGTGCGCTTGACCGGTGTCGTCGCGGATGTGACGGCGACGGTTAGCTCTTCCTTGAGGCCGTTAGTCGCCGGATCGAGCAATTCGGGTCCGGGCGAAACGATCATGTCGCCGACGAGTTGGCTGTAGCTGTTTTGGATGCTCTGCACATCCAGTGTCACGGTGGTGCCGAAACTGGCAGGCGGCCCGAGAGTTGGGATACGGCGCGTCGCAGCGCCTTCGACGTACAGAGCGATCGACGCAATCATCGCGCACGCAACCGCGCCTATCAGCGCTACGCCGCCGAGTCTGATGTGCGGGCGGCACCGGTGACTGCGAATCTTCGACTGGATGCGCCCGTCGGACCGCACTTCACCTCCCCTGTTACGCCGCCTCGAGATTAAGTTAATCAGACGATCCATCGGCAGGCCGACGGGTGGGCGCGGCACTGATAGGCGCTTTGCGCTGTGGTCTTGTCCGGGGCCTTCTGATAGCCGTGATGCACCGAGGCATGCTGCACGGCGTGGCCTAGCGCCAATCGCAGGGAAACCTGTCGTCAAAGCGGTAGTCGCACTGGACGTGCGGGTCGAACGCCCGGTCAATGTATCCCTTGAGGGATCCCTTGAGCCACCGCAACGCGGGTGCGACAGGTGGCGGCACGGGAGTTGCTGTATCGGTGCTTGCGGTCAGACCGACGGCGGTCGCGCCGATCGCCGTGGCCAGCAGAGCGCCAGCCATGCTGCGGCGCAGGGATCCGGTTCCGATGGGGCGCGTGGTGCCCGTCGTCTTGTCGTGGATTTGATCTGTGACTGCTGAAGTGTTCATGGCATTGATCGTTCATCCAGCGGTGGTGCCGCAGTAGTCGTCGCGTTCTTGCAGCGATACAAGTGCGCCTTGTATTTACCAGGCGCCCATGAGTCCTGTCCTGCTCTGACCTGGGGCTTTGGCCCCCTACGGCGCGTCTCCGCACCCGATGGCTCGCCGACGACCACCGAGACGGGCACCAGGCCTCGGAAAGTAGAGCGCGAACCGCTGCCGTGTTGCGCCCCGTTTTTCGCCTGTTCGGGCTGTATTTTGCACACCAGTGAAACAACGTCTGACGGGGCAGGACGGTGTTAATGAGTGGCTTAGGCAAGCGCCTGACGGTCGTTGCGAGCGTCACCGTGGCGGTGATGACGAATGTCGCTGTATCTCATGCGGCCGGCACCACCTACACACTCGAACCGTTCGACTACGACGACGTCGGTTCGACCGTCATGAATATCACCCAACAGCAGTTGGGCGGCACGTTATGTCCTTGCGTCAAGATCCCCTACCCCGCTGACGGCCTCCACAATGCCCAAGGAGTAGCTGCGATCGCCAAAACTCCGTTGCAGTCCGGTGACACTGTCCTCGGGTTCAGCCTGGGATCGCAAGTGATAGCGCTCTACCTGGCTCAGCACACACCGCCCGCCGGTGTGCGGTTCGTGATGTTAGGCGACACGTTCAACCACAACAATCAGATGGTCGCCCTTGGTCAGGGCGTTCCCCCCAACATCGCGAACCAGGTAATACTGGTGGTTCGTCAATACGACGGATGGACTGACTATCCCGATATCTCAACCTCCCCCAATTTCAGCCTCTCGTGGCGGAACTCGGAAATGGGTGCGGCCCTGATCCACGACTATGTCAACGCCCGGCTCGATAATTCGGCCAACGTGGTAACGACGCGAGGCAATATCACCGCGATCTTGGTCCCGACCCAGCACCTGCCCCTCAATGACATGCAGCGGTTGTTCGGACCCAGCCCGACGGCCGACGCCCTTGACACCAAAGAACGCCCGCTGGTTGACAGCGCTTACAGCCGCCCGAGTCCGACGGCGGCACAACTGGCCGCGTCGACTAGCGAGCAGGCTTCGACCCTTTGAGAGGCGTAGGCCCCCGATCAGCTTGAACGGAGGCCTACTGTTTCCTTTCGTGTCCGCGGCTCAGAACCAGTCGCATCGATAGCGGTCTTCCCGTTGCAAGCCGCAGTGAATTTGCGGGTGCAACGCCCGGTTGATCATTCCCTCGAGCCACGGCACCACGAGTGGCGGAGGCGGCGGCAACGGAGGTGCCGGAGCAACGATTGCCGTGTCGGTGCCCGGGTTTGGCGGGTCGTCGTCGGCGTGGCTTGTCGCAGCGAAACCGACAGCGACTGCGGTGAGACCGGTGACCAGCAGAGTGCCTGCCATGGTGCGACGGCGGAATCCCACTGGCGTGGTACGCGCGGTGACTCTCGCGGTGGCGTGAATCCGATTGGTGCTTGCTGAAGAGTTCATGGCATTGATCGTGGGTTCAGCGGAGGTATCGCACTAGCGGTCACGCTCTTGCATGGATACAAGCCCGCTTTGTACCCAGGAGCGCTACGATCAGGCGTGGGGTTAAGCGCGCGGATGCCAGAGCTTTCCGCACTCGAGCTGCTGTCGGCGATTGCCAAGACTGGCAGTTTGAGTGCGGCCAGCCGTGAAGTCGGGATCAGTCAACAGGCCGTCTCGGCGCGACTGACCTCGATCGAGTCCCAGATCGGCGTGCGTCTGGTGACGCGCACGACGCGGGGCACGCAACTGACCGCGGCGGGCGAGGTCGTCGCCGAATGGGCCGACCAGATACTCGATGTCGCGCAGCGCGTCGACACCGGACTGGCATCGTTGCGGGCCGAGCGCCGCAGTCAGCTCAAGGTGGCCGCCAGCCAGACTGTGGCCGAGCAATTGCTGCCACGCTGGCTGGTGTCGTTCCAGGCGGCGGCCGCGCGGCGCGGCGCCACCGCGCCGGAGGTCAGTTTCACCGCAACCGACAGCGAGGGAGCAATTAAGGCCGTGCGCGAGGGGCAAGCGGAGCTTGGCTTCATCGAGATTCGCGGCACACTTCATGAGTTGCGCAGTCGCGTTATCGCGCACGATGAGCTGATTGTCGTCGTGCCGCCCGATCACAAATGGGTGCGGCGATCGGCTCCGATCACCGTGGCTGAGCTTCGCCAGACGCCGTTGGTATCGCGTAAGTCGGGGTGGCGGCTCTTGCTGGGCACCGAGGAGCCGCTCGACAGCGATCAGTCGGCGCCGGCCGCTCATCCACTCGAATTCGTCTCTCCGGCAGCTGTTCGCGCTGCTGTGCTGGCCGGCGCCGGCCCGGCGGTGATGAGCCGGCTGGCGGTCAGCGACGACCTCGCTCACGGTCGGCTGCGCATCATTCCGGTCGCGGATCTGGACTTGCGACGCGAACTACGCGCGATCTGGCTGGGCGCCCGCACGCCGCCTGCCGGGGCGGCAAGGGACTTGCTCAGCCATATCGCGACCAGTCGGTGACCCCAGCCCGTTGAGCCTGACGGGGTACAAGGCGCACTTGTATCCCTACAAGGACACCGCCGCTATTGCGACGCCATTGCTGGATGAATGATCAATGTCATGATCACTTCAGACATCACGGGCGCCGCGTCCGCGTTGTCGCACGGCCGGACGCGGTTCATGGTGGTCGCACTAATGGTGTCGGTGGCCTCGTGCATGCTCAACGCGAGCATGCTCTCTCCGGCGATCCGAGACATCAATGCCGAGTTCGGGCCCCACGGGTACGCGTCGATGTCGACCTATTTCCACCTCTCCAGCGCGATCTCCACCGTCGTGCTGATCCGGTGGAGCGACTACATCGGCCGCAAGCGGGTCTTGGTCGCCGTCCTGGTCGTGCAGTGTCTCGGGACGCTTTTGTACATCGCGGGTACGTCACTGCTGCCCCTGATTGTCGGCCGCATTCTGCAAGGAGGTTCCAACATCACGTTCGGTCTGGCCGGAACGATTGTCGCGCAGGGGACAAAGGCAGGATTCGAGTCCGCGTTGTGGATCTGCGTTGCCATCGGCTTAGCCGCCCTGACGGCGAGCATCATCCTGAAGCCCAGGTCGAAATGACTCAGGTACATCTCGGCCATATCTATCACGTCGCCGGCAGCCCGACGGTCAGCGAGGCGGCCGCCGCGCTCGTTTCGATTCCCGACGGCGCACTGGTCATCGATGACACTGGGCGGATCATGTTCTGCGGTGAGCGGTCCGCGATTCCTGCGAGTCGTGAGGCTGCGGCGGTGTTCGACCACAGGCCTGGGTTTATGTTGCCCGGCTTCGTCGACACACACATCCATTACCCGCAGACCTACGCCGGCGATTGCTATGGCGGCGGACAGCTGCTGGAGTGGCTCAACCTGTGCATCTATCCTTCCGAGTCCCGCTTCGCTGACGTCGAATTCGCCCAGCAGGCAGCAATTGAGTTTTGCAACCGGCGTATCGCGGCAGGAACCACCGCAGCGATGGTCTTCGGTTCGTCGTTTCCTGACGCGCAGGATGCGTTGTTCAGCCAAACCCAGCGCAGCGGGCTGAGGATCGTCAGCGGCCGCGGCATCCAGACCGTCGGACCGGAAACCGCGCGGCCGCTTTTGACATCGGAGAGCGACGCGATCCGGCTCGCCCGCGAAGAGATCGACAAGTGGCACGCCGCCGATACCGGCAACATCGACACGGCCCTGCTGCATGTGGCCATCGAGCCGCGATTCTCGCTGGCGGTGACCACCGAGACGTTGAAAAACCTTGGCGAGCTCTATGATTCAGTTCGCGGTAGCGGTGTCTACGTGCACAGCCATCTGAACGAGAACAACCGGCCGTGCACCGGTGAGATCGACGCAACCAAGCAGGCGTACCAGGTGAACTCTTACCTTGACACCTACGACGGCAAGTTCCTTCCGGGCTCGGCCGTCGGCGGCAAGAGTCTGCTGGGCAGACGGACGATCCTCGCTCACAGCGTGCACAGCCAGGACGTCGAGCTGGACCGGATGGCTCAGACCGGAACGTCGATAGCACACTGCCCGGTCTCCCAGTTGTTCTTGGGCTCGGGCACCATGCCGTGGAAACGCACGGCGGCATCAGGCGTAAACATCGCCGCTGGAACCGATTTCGGCGCGGGAGACGAGTTTCTGATCCCGCGAGTGCTGGGTGACGGCTTCAAGGTGCACATCAGCGAGCCAGGAAAAGACGGTGTGTCTTTGCACCCCGCCGAGATGTTGTTCACCGGGACGCTGGCCGGCGCACGGGCGCTCGACATGGAGAGCCGCTTCGGCAACTTCGACGTCGCCAAAGAGGCCGACTTCGTCGTCGTCGACCCGTCGGGCACCCCCGCATTGCAGGCCGCGCTCAGTCAGGGCGTCCGATCAAGCGACGCTCATCTCGCCCGCGATCAGACGCTCTTCGCGCTGCTGATGGGCATTCGGGAATCATCCATCGCCGAGGTTTATGTGCGCGGCAGCCGAGTCACCGCGGTGTAGCGAATTTACGAAGTGACCACCCCGCCGCATTGCTGAAGAATTATCGTCACTGGCGTGAGGCGTCGAACGCTGCTGAAGCTGCCCCTGCTGGCGGCGGGCGCCGCGCTGACCCCGGTACCCCGCGCCGCAGCAATGCAAAGCCGATGGTCGGCTGACCGAGCCAACCGCTGGTATCAAGCACAGGGTTGGCCCGTCGGCGTCAACTACATCACCTCGAATGCCATCAACCAGCTCGAGATGTTTCAGGCCGACACCTTCGACCCTCGCCGCATCGATACCGAGCTCGGCTGGGCCCAGTCATACGGGCTCAACACTGTGCGCGTCTTTCTCCACGACCAGCTCTGGGCCCAAGACCATCGAGGTTTCCAAAGCCGTCTCGCGCAGTTTGTCGGCATCGCGGCCCGCCATCGCATCAAACCAATCTTCGTCTTGTTCGACTCATGCTGGGACCCGTTCCCCAAACTGGGACGACAGCGCGCCCCGAAGCCCGGGGTCCACAACTCGGGTTGGGTGCAGAGCCCAGGTGCTGAACACCTCGACGACCTCGACTACCGTCGCACCCTCCTCGACTATGTCATGGGCGTGGTAAGCCAATTCCGCACGGATGACCGCGTTTTGGGCTGGGACCTGTGGAATGAACCTGACAATCCCGCCCGTGAGTATCGCAAGGTCGAAAGGAAGGACAAGCTGGAGCGCGTCGCCGACCTGCTCTCGCTGGCGTTCGGGTGGGCACGGTCGGTTGATCCGAGTCAACCGTTAACGAGTGGCGTGTGGGATGGCGCGTGGGGAGATCCTCAGCGGCGGAGCGAAATCGCCGGCATTCAACTGGAGAATTCCGACGTGGTCACCTTCCACTGCTACGACAAACCAGCAGCCTTCGAGGCCAGGATCGCCGAACTGTCGCCGCTGGGGCGGCCGATCCTCTGCACCGAGTACCTGGCTCGGTCCCTGGGCAGTACCGTCGACGGGGTCTTGCCAGTTGCCAAGCGGCACAACGTTGGTGCGATCAATTGGGGGCTGGTCGCTGGAAAGACGCAGACCTACATCCCGTGGGACTCCTGGGATCACCCCTACACGACGGCTCCGAAACTCTGGTTTGCAGACCTGCTCGAACCCGATGGACGGCCATACCGGGATAGCGAAATTCAAACGATCAGCACGCTGAGCAAGCTGTAATGACGCGCCCGAACCCGGCGGGTGGCCGTCGCAGCACGCTCCTGGCGTCAATTCCTCAACTGATCGTGGAAGGAGTACGGTGTGACTACTGTCACCGCAGGTCGGAGGTATGACAGATGCTTGTGCGAAAGGTGGAACTCGACTTCAGCGATGCGAAAATCAGATGGGCGGAAGATCAACCGGAGTTCTGTCACCTTCTGAATGCAACGTCGAGTTTTCTGCACCACTTGGAATCCTTCTTGAATAAGGCTGTCCGGCAATCTCGTAAGGAACTCGATGCTGCCGCACATCCGGGATTAGACCTCGACGTCTCGATGTTCTGCGCGCAGGAGGGGTGGCACGCCAAGCTTCATGCTCAGTTCAACGCCAAACTCGTCGAGTCCGGGTATCCGTGGATCGCCCCTGCAGCCGACAAAATGCGCGATGATTTCGCCAGGTTCTTAGCGACGAAGAGCCCGCGTTGGTGTCTCGCCTACTCCGAGGGGTTCGAAACCGTTGGGCCGATCGTGTCGCAATTCTTTTTCGAAGAGGCCGGCGACGTCCTGTACGACTGGGATGAACCGACTGTCTATCTCTGGCTCTGGCACTTCGCCGAGGAGTACGAACATCGAAGTGTCTGCAACCACCTCTTCAAGGAGGTGTACGACAACAACTATCCGGCGCGGATCTACGGCATGGTGTACGCACTGTGTCACCAGTTTTCGTACACACTGCGAACGGCAAACGCCCTGATCAATGCGGATCTCGCCGCTGGGCGGATCACGGAATCGAAACTACGAAGCAAACTGCGCTTCGCCAACATGATGAGACGCTTCTGGGTGTACCTCGTGCCGAAGGTCCTGTTCCGGACCATGCGCCCAAGCTACGATCCGGCAGGCATTCCGCCGCCGAAGAATTCATTGAAATTCTTGACGCAGGCCGAACAACGGTATGCCATCCGCAGGCCATCCGAATTCACCGACGACCCGATGGGATGAAGGCTACTTTCCGTCGCCGGGTTGAATCTCCCGCGGCGTCACAGGGATTCGCCCTGCGCTAGCACCGCCGTCGACCGCGAAGTCTGCGCCGGTCACGTACGAGGAGTTATCTGAGGCCAGAAATGCAACCAGGGCGGCGACTTCCTCCGGCACTCCCACCCGGTCCAACGGCGACCCGGGATGCCCGCCCGGCCCACGACGAACATTGAGATGCGCGATCATCGGCGTATCGATCATCCCCGGGTACACCGTATTGACGCGAATCCCGAACTGGCCGAGCTCAATCGACGCCACCTTCGTTAACCCGCGAAGCCCCCATTTGGAGGACCCGTAGGCGCCGTAGCCAGCGAGCCCATGCAGACCTGCCTGCGACGAAATGTTGATGATCGATCCCCCACCAGCCGCTTTCATCGGCTCGGCAACTGCCTTGATCCCGAGGAAGGGCCCGATGAGGTTGACGTTCAACATTCGCTCGAACTCGTCGACCGGCTGATCCAGAATGGGCGAGACGGCGCAGATCGCCGCATTGTTCACTAGCACATCAACGCGACCGAATTCGTTGCAGGCAAACGTGACCACTTCGCTCCAACCGTCCGCGCTGCTGACATCGTGGCCGACGAACCGAGCCGCATTACCGATGGACGCCGCGACCGCGTGACCCTCGTCTTGGAGTATGTCGGTGATGAGCACCCGGGCACCCAGCGAGGCAAATAATCGGGCCTCAGCCGCGCCCTGACCGCGACCGCCCCCGGTGATGATCGCGACTTTTCCCGATAGGTCTACCAATCCGTTGGCCGCCACGGTGCAATCATCGTTCACATCCATTGCCGGTAACCATGGTTTCGCTTCGGCGGCGCGCGATGGCAGAGCAAGATGTTCTGCGTGAGCTGGGCAAGGTACGAGGGAATAGCGGCCGCTGAGGTTACTCTCACCGGCGCCGCACGGGACGCTGAGCTGGAAGACTTTCTCCGCCTGCAGAACCCGCACTTGACCGATATCCGTTTGGAGCAAGCAACGCCGACCGAGGCCTCCGACGCGGGTACCGGGCCTCCTCGACAGTGGTACAGCGTCACCTACTTAGCTGACGATGGCCAGGGGCATGCGACCAAGCAATGAGGTGGTTCGCTCGATCTAGCTAGCCTTGGCGCTATGCGACACTGTTTCCAGAAAGCAACTGGAGGGATGTATATGTCGGGCTGGACGCTGAAGGCGGCCGGAGTGGCTTCAATATTGGGCTGCCTGTTGGTGCTGAGTGCGGGTTCCGCGCTGGCAGATCCCGATCCGGCTCCCGGCGGTCCAGGGGTTGTCGCGCCACCCGCAGGTCCGCTTGCGCCGCCACCACCACCGCCGGCGGCACCTATTTTCGCGGGCCCCGCTGCGGGTCAGGACCCGACACCGTTCACCGGCGCGGCGCCATTCGGGCCGCCGCGGTTCGTCCCTGCCAACGGAGCGACGGTGGGTGTGGCCCAGCCGATCATCATCAACTTCCCCGGCCTGGTCGATGATGCCGGCGCAGCCGAGAACGCCGTCCACGTCTCTTCGGTCCCGCCGGTTCCAGGCAAGTTCTACTGGATGACCCCGACCCAGCTGCGTTGGCGCCCGCTGAGCTTCTGGCCCGCGCACACCGCGGTGACCGTCGACGCCGGCGGAACGGTATCGAGCTTCCAAACCGGTGACACGCTGATCGCCACGGCCGACGATGCCACGCACCAGCTCACGGTCACCCGCAACGGCACCCTGGAGAAGACCATCCCGATGTCGATGGGGATGACGTCCGGTAATCACCAGACCCCGAATGGCACCTACTACGTGCAAGAGAAGATGCCCTCGGTGGTGATGGATTCATCCACCTACGGGGTTCCGGTCAACTCGACATACGGGTACAAGGTGACGGTCGACCTAGCCGTCCGGTTCGACAACAGTGGCGACTTCGTACACAGCGCCCCGTGGTCTGTCGACGACCAAGGTAAGCGCGACGTCAGCCACGGATGCATCAACATCAGCCCCGCCAACGCCAAGTGGTTCTTCGACAACTTCGGCCCGGGTGATCCGATCATCGTGACGAACTCCAGCGGCGGCAATTACAAGAAGAACGATGGATCCAACGACTGGCAGAGCTAGCAGCTAGCTCCCGCTCAACTCATCGGCGCACAGGCACAGCGAGGTAGTACCCGTGCCGACGGGTGTGGTCGACGGTATAGCCGATCGCCTGCGCGACGCTGTCATGATCGAGATCCAGCCAACGCTCGGTGCGCTGGCGCTCAAATTCAGACCAGGACGCCACGGTGAACCTTTCCAGGAGCGTGTCGGGTTGTCCGACACTGTGATACAGCCGCCAACTGTGGCCACCCGTTCGCAGCCTTGATCGCCTGACCGCCCTCATCGCGTTGACGAAGTTTTCGAGGTTCTCGGCCGCCACTTTATAGCGGACGGCCACTAGCACCGGTCCATCGTTGGGACATGGTTCAAACACCAGTCTCGGTGTCGGCCAGGCAGTGGAAACCTCGACGCTCAGCTTGCCGGTGGACGCCCGCAACGGCAGCGCGGGCACGCTGAGCGCAACGACGCCCAGCATCACCGCCGACCAGAGCAGCGCGGTGTCAAGACCCGCCCGGGTGGCAAGGGCACCCCAGACGTAGGAGCCAATTGCCTGAGATCCGGTGGAGACCAGCAGATACACCGACAATCCGCGGGCCATAACCCATCGCGGCAACGACAACTGCGCCGCAGCGTTCAACGTTGTCAACGTGATCAGCCAGGCCATTCCCGACAACACCAAGAAGGGCATCGCAGCCGCGAACGGCAGCCAGATCACCGCCAGCGTCGCAATACCGTAGGCGCCGGCGGAGGCCGCCAGCAGCACGTTGTGTGACGTTTTAAAGCGCAGGCGTGCGGGAAATGCCACAGCCAGTACGGAGCCAAAACCGATGGCCCCCAGCGCCACACCATAGCCAGAGGCTCCCAGGTGCCATTTGTTGGCGGCGACCACCGGCAATAGCGCCATCAGGGCCGAGGCGGGAAATAGGAAAAGGGCTGTGCGCGACAAGATCCTGCGGAAAATTGGAGCGTTAGCAACGAATAGCAATCCGCTAATGATGGCCTGGCCGAGGCGTTCTCGTTCGATTGGCGCGGTTTGCCTGGGTCGTTTCCACCCTGCCAGGGCAACGATTATTCCCGCGAACGACACGGCGTTGATCGCGAAGACTGCGGCGGGGCCGACCAATGCCACGGCGAGGCCGCCAAGTGCGGGTCCGATCGCTCGGGAGGCGTTTGCCGAGACGCTGGCCAAAGTCGCCTCGGCCGGTATTTGCTCGCGCGGGACGACCTCGGGCTGAATCGCCTGCCAGGCCGGTCCGGCTAGCGCAGAAGCGCAGCCGATGGCCACGGTAAACAGCAATAGTGACGTCGGGCCAAGGCGACCGAGGCTTGTCATTACTGCCAGGGCTAGCGTCACTATCACTGCATACGACTGCATAAATATCAGGTACCGGCGCCGGTCGAACAGGTCGGCCAGCGCTCCGGCGAACAATCCTAAAAGCAGCGTCGGGCCGAGACTCGCCGTCTGCACCAGTGCGACGATGACGGCACTGCTGTGCTCTTGCACCAAGAACCACTGGGCCGCCACACTTTGCATCCACGTCCCGAGGTTGGAGACGACCTGGGCGATAAACAGGTTTCGGTAGATGCGGTCGCTCAACGGTGCCCATGGGGACAGTTGCACACCGGCGCCAGGCTCCTGATCCCGAATCACCGTTGAGCCGATTGTCGACGATCCGTCTGCGCCTGCAGGCGTGGTTGGCGAAGCCGGGAGCGGTTCGATGTCTGACATTCAGGCAACGCCTTTCGCGTCGGGCAGCGACTCGAAGTCTAAGACACCCGTTTAGCGAGCGCCCCACGGTTTCTCACCCCGACAGTGCCCTTGCCACCGATGCGCTTTTCGAGCCCACTGGATACTCGATAGCTTCCAGACCGCGTCGCGGATTCGCAGGATCTTGTTCCCCTGCGCGTCGCGATTGTCAGGCCGGAACCGGCAGCCGCAGCCGGCGGCCCGGAAGCGGTCGACCACGTCGACATCGTCGCCGCTGCCCACTGCGGCCGAGCCGCCGACGCGCCCATAGTTATGCGACTGAAATCCCGGTGTTTGCGCCGTGAACGTGCTGGTCAAGAGTCAGTTAGCCGGTGCAAACAGGAAAAACCCACCGAGCCCACAGGCAACCTTAAGTTTAGATGTCGATAATATGACTGTAAGACATCATAAAGATGAACAAAGCGTGAACAGGGGATCGGTCGTGATCGGAAAAGTCCTCGTCGGTGCCGCTGGAGTCGTTCTTTCCGTAGCGTTGGCCGCCCCAGCCGGCGCCACCGCCCCGGACTTCTTGGCCGCCGTACGCGCGGCGGGCGTCACCGGAACGGATCCGGCGATAATGGGCGACGGCTGGAACGTGTGCTGGCAACTTTGGAATCAACCCGCCACGGGCGCTCAGGTGGCCACAGGGCTGGTGCGAGACCACCCACAGCTGACCACCGACCAAGCGGCTCAATTCGTGCTGGCCGCGTATCACGATCTGTGCCCGACGCCCGGCCCGTATGACTCTTGGGCTTACAGCACGGGGGGCGAGGGCGGCGGCGGAGGCGGAGGATAACCCGGATCCGGTGACGGCGGGCCGTTGCCGCGCTGCGACCGACGACCCGCGATGTCGTTTCTCGGTGGGGCGGGCGGGGCTCGAACCCGCGACCACGGACTCGCAACCCATAGTGCTGGACCCTTCCGGTAGATGCCTGTCTTCTGTTGCGCCACAGGGTGATTAGACCTCTGGGAAGCCCGGCATGGACCGGACGCCTGTAACAGATACGCGTGGGTCGGCCCTACTCGGAGCGCATGGGCCGCCGTTATGGCATCGCCTCGGCCCATTCGATATGTCCTTCGAAGCCAAGTGATCTCGCCATGTTGCGATAGCGGTCCCTGAAGTGCGCGTAGGCCGCGGCATCGTCGTAAGCCCGCGCCAGAAGCGCGCGGAGTCGCAGCAGCCAAATGTCGCGCAAAGCTAATCCCTCATCGGCTGGCGCGGCCGCCAACCGCTCGATCGCGGCCTCGGCTTCGGCTATGTCCTTGTCAGTCCCACGGTCGAGCAGTGTCTGCACCAGAACACCCGTCGCAGGAATTCCCCACTGCAGCAGCCCTCCCTGGCGGACCATATGGTCGGCGGCGGCGCGCATGAGCGGGATGGCGCCATCGCGATCTTCACGCCGAGCCCTCTCACGCGCCAAGTAAACGTTGATCGCCGGCAACTCGGCCAAATTGTGCCCCCGGCGCAGGAACACTTCGGCGACTTTGGCCAGGAGCTTGTGTCCGCGGTCACGCGCCGCATCTGTTTGGCCGTGTACAAGCGCCATGCCCATCGTCCCCCGGGCATTCGACACCGCGAGGTCATCGCCGGATCGTTCGGCGATCTGTACGGCATCCTCGATCTCGCGCACCGCGGAATCGTCGGCCCGCAGCGCGCCAACTGCTATTCCCGGGAAATAGGCGTAGGCAACGACCATGGCATAGGACAGGGGGTCAACGCTCCGAGCCATGGCCAGGCCCTGCCGCAGGTCGTCGCGCCATCCAGGACGACCCAGGAAATACCGGCCAACACCGCGCATGGTGAAGGCGAGCGCTAATGGAGACCCGATAAGGAAGTTGCCTTTCGACGGGTCACCGTCGGCCAGGTCGATCACGGCCTCTGACCAGCGCACCACGTCATTCCACTCCCCACTTTCAGCCTTGGCGTAAAGCACCGGCACGGACAGCCCCACGTTGAAAGTCGCATCGCCGATCGACTCGATGAGGGTCCAGGCTTCCGATGCCAGCTGCGACGCCTCGCGCATCCGGTCGTGATACGCGTGATCCATCACCAGCCCCGCCATGGCGATGGCCAGGGACGCCTTGTCACCGGCGGCGGCGCACAGCTCCCGCAATTCATCAAAGCGGTCACCGGCAACATTCACGTGGACTCGCCAGGCGATCCCGCACAACATGGTCCGAGGAGCGATGCGCATTGCTGTCCTGTTGGGGTCTTCGGCGGGTAATGCGTCGGCGATCTTTTGGGCGCGCTCCCAACTCAGTCGCGCCGCGGCGATGTCGCGGTTGGTCGCCCACGTTGCCGCGCGCATGTGCCAGCCGTAGGCGGCGTGCAGATCACCGGCGGCCTGCAGATGTTCGGCGATCAAGGCCGCGTTCTCCTCGACCGCTGCCGAGTCGCGTGATTCGATCGCGGCCGCGACGCGCCGGTGCAACTCGGCGCGATCCGATTTGAGTTGCGACTCGTAGGCCACCGTGCGGATCAGCGGATGGTGAAACACATACTCGGGCTGTCCGGTGAACCTCACCTGATCGATGAGTTCGGCCCCCACAAGATCGTCGACAACGAGTTCGATGCCCAGCGTTTCCAGCAGGTCGCGGCTGAACTTCGCGCCGATGACCGCCGCAGCGCTCAGCGTGCGTTTCGCTTGAGGGTTCAGCCGGTCGATGCGGGCGGCGATGGTGGCCTGCACAGTGGCGGGCATGCTGACCTCAGCCACATCGGCCATCGACATGTAGGTGCCGCGGTTGCCGCGCAGCACACCGCGCTCGCCCAGCTCACGGACTATCTCCTCGACGAAAAATGGATTACCGGCGGCCCTGTCGGCGATCACGGTGGCCAACCCGGCGACGGAGGGGTGCGGCCCGAGCAAATGCGAGACCAGTGCTGCGGTCTCTGAATCGCTCAGCGGCGCGAGGGCGATGCTTTGCGCACCGGGCACCCGGCTCAACGCGCCCCGATATTCGGGGCGGTAGCTGATCAGCACTAGCGAGTGCGTCTGCGGGATCACCGCCACAAAGTCTGCAAGCAGGGATTCGCTGACCTCGTCGATCCAGTGCAGGTCCTCAACGACATAGACCAGCGGGGCTTGGCGGGCCAGCGATGCGGCATTGACCAGGGCCGTCAACCGCCGCCGCCGGGCATCCGGATCGATCTTGGGCAGCTCCACCTCGGGATCAGCGATGCCCACTAGGTCATCGAAGAGCGCCACGTCCTCCGGGTCGGCACCGGGGACTTCGGCCCGCACCTGCGCGCGGGCAGCCGAGGCGTCCAGATCACCCACCCTGGTGGCTGCACGCAGTAGCTGCGCCACGACGTAAAACGGGATGTCACTGGCGTGCGATTCGCAGAACGCACTGAACACCTCGACACCCCGGGCCGCTGCCATGGCGGTGACCTCGCGCACCAGACGGCTCTTGCCGATGCCCGGTGATCCCACCATTCCGACCACTGCGCCACGGCCATCGATTGCACGCTCCAGCAACCCCTCGACGGCGGACATCTCCCAGCCCCGACCGACCAAAGTCGACTCAGCTCGCCCGGCGTCGCGATGCCCGTCGCCCAAGCCCAGCAGCCGGCGGGCGCGCACCGGTTCCTCGGCGCCCTTGATCGCAACCAGCTCAAACTCACCCAGACTCGCCGCGCCGTCAACCAGCCGCGCTGTCGAGGCGCTGAGCATCACCCCGCCCGGCGGTGCCGCCGACTCGATCCGCTGGGCCATGCCGACCTGCTCGCCCACCGCGGTGTAGCCAAACTGGCCCGAACCCAACCCACCGGCGGTCACCTCACCGGAGTTAAGCCCGACCCGCAACCGCAGATCCACACCGTCGCGCTCGCCGACCTCGAGCGCAAGCCGTTTCGCCTCCTCCTGAACGCCCAAGGCGGCCAGGCAGGCACGAACGGCGTGGTCTTCCAACGCGACCGGCGCGCCGAACACCGCCATGATCCCGTCGCCGGTGAACTGTGCGACCGTGCTGCCGTAACGCTGCACCACCGTCGCACAGCGGTCGGCGATGTCGGCCATGATCTCGCGAAGTCGCTCCGCACCCACCGCCGCGGCGATGTCCATGGAGTGCATCACGTCGGCGAACAGGACTGTCACCTGTTTGTACTCCACACGGGTGTCGTGCTCGGTGACGGGTGCACCGCAGCCGTCACAGAATCGCGCATCCTGACGCGGCTCGGTGCCACACGTGGGGCACGCGGTCGCTGCCGTCATCCGACCCTCCGTCGCCTCCGGCCCCCGAGGTCCGAGTTCACCAGCATAGGGCGCTAAATGAGTCGCAGATTAGGCCGGCATCAGCGGCACGTCTTAAGCGTTAAGTGGACGTGTCGACAACGGCGTGTGTCGCGCGGCAGTCACATCCATGGTCTCACGGAGCGCGGGTATCTCGTCGAGCAAGCTGGCGAGATCATCGCGCTCGATACGCAGCACCTCGGCCGGCCCGGTCGTCGTTACGGTCGCAGAACGCAGTTTGCCTGGGCGGCACACAGATTCGCCGATCACATCGCCCGGCCCCAACACGGCAACGCGGTCCTGGCCAACGTACACTCCTACCTCCCCGCTGAGCAGGATGTAGCAAGCGTCCGACGGAGTCCGCTCATGAATCAGCGGCCACGGCACGGACGTCGAAGTGTGATGTGCTGCTCGAACGAGACGCTCCAGCTCATAGTCCGAAAACTTGTCGAATGCGATGAACTCGCGTAGCCGACGGGCGTCTTCTCCAGGTGCTCCATCCGACTTCATAGCGGGCTCCCGATGCACGATCTGCGTCCAGGTGACCATGGCTGCCTCCTTGCGTTTCCTGCGATGCTGTGGCGAAGCTACGGCTGTCGCGGAAGGGCTCGCACGAGTAGTCGACTACTTGTTTTCCGTGCGTGTGCCTACGCCCGGCGCATTGAACACGGCCACGATCCCGAAGTCGGCCATAATTTCGCGCAAACGGTCGGCCCTCGCAAACCCTCAAATTAAACATTGAATTGTTTACCCGCGCAGCAACCCAACAGCGGGCAGGGCGCCGCAACCCATGGCCTAAGGCTCCAGCCCGTAGCCTCGAGGCGAAATACCTTTGCGACAGTGGACCCACGCCGATCTCACTGCCGACGCTATCGACGAGTTGTCCGAAGCGGTAGCGGGTTTCGACGCCGAGATGATCACTCGGTTCAGCGGCCTTATCGGTGTCAGTACGCCCTAATTTCGACTCCGCCGCTGAATACGGACCAAACGAAAGCCGCCCCGGCAAGCTCGCCACACCAGAACAAATCGCTCGCTGGCAGCGCATTGTCGACCACCTTGCCGTGGCAGGCGACCGTCGAATGGCCGACTTGGCCGACTAGCCGTGCGCGCCTAAACGATGAATAAACGACAACTCAGCGTCTGACCACGAAGAACACGCTGACGTGGGGCGGGCGGGGCTCGAACCCGCGACCAACGGATTTTGAGAGTGTCCTACCTGCGGAAATGGGATTTAACGACGTTTTGTGATTTGTGGCGTCAAACGACTGTAATCCGCTCGGGCACGACGGAATACGCCGCCGGAAAGTGCCTGGGATTGACGAGGGTCGGTGAGACTCCTGCGGACTGTGTGCGGACTGGCGAAGGGGTGCGGACCGCTGGCCCGCATGCGGGTCGTTGAGCGGATGCTGCTGTCATCGGCGACGATAGGCATCGGTACGGCTGAATACGCCCACGACGGTGACCTGCTGCCGCTCGTCGTCAATTCTGTAGAGAACGCGATAGGTGCCGCGGCGTGCGCTATAGCGATCATTCAGCGGTGGCCGGAGCCGCTTACCCACCCGGCGC
>DATJOR010000217.1:0-7252 GCA_035506875.1 Mycobacterium sp. | reverse complement strand
CAAGCAAAACGCAGCCATTGATATTGGTGAAAACCAGTGTGTTGGTGACGGATTCGGTGCAGAACATCGCCAGAAGCAGCGCCGGGGCCGCCACCGAGGTCACGCTGAATTTGAACATCTTCAGCAGCACGTACGCCGCGACGACGATCGCGGCGCTGTTGATCGCGATGAACAGATAACGCGATTCGGCAAACGGCAGATAGCCGAAGGGCGCCATGAGCAGCGTGCCACCGGGCGGATACAGGTAGTGCGGGTCGACGTAGTCGAAGTGTTCGTTGTAGATGTCCCAGCCGTGCCGGAAATTCAACACCGCGCGGTAGACAGGCTTGAAGTCGTCGGTGATGTTGCCGTTGGTGGTCACCACGATGGTGCGGTGGATTACCGCCAGGATGGCCACCGGCCACAGCACCGATCGCAGCACGGTCGCAGTGCTGGGCGCGGCGGTCCGGACACCAAATGTGGCCTGCGCCCAGTCGCGCAAACCGCCATGAGGGGAGTCGGCTGCCGTCACGAGCGCACCCTATACGGCCCCAAGAATCAGGCGGGACAGTAGGTGTCGGTGGCCGGCAACTGGCCGCTGTCGAGGTAGCCGATCAGCGGGGGGACCGCGCATGAGGAATAGATGCTGGCGCCGTGACCGATTCCTTGCCACATCACCCGCTTGCTGGCCGCGGTGGCGTTGATGATGAGGGCGGCGGTTGCCGAGACGCCTTCCTCCCCGACGATGGGGTCGCTCTGCACGCCCATCAGCAGCACGTTGACTTTGAGAACCTTTGGCGGCTGCGGCGGCGTCGCGCTCGGCCACGAGACGCATTTGACCAGATTTAGCGCGCCGACCGTGCCGAACTGCGGGTAGAGCTTGCCCCACGCGACCACGAGTTCACGAATCCGGTCGGGTGTCGGGCGGCTGAGCGCGTCGCTGCACGAATTGACGAACTGCCCGTCGGTGCCGGTGATGCCCTCCGCCCTGTTGATCAGGCTGTTCAGCAGGTTGGTGTCACCAGTGCGGGCGCTTGCGAGCGCGGTGGCCAAGCCGTTGGTAGTGCTGACACGGTCACCGGTGGGATACCCCAGCGCGACGTTGATGGCGCTCGCAAGGACCGAGACGGACACACCGGCGGGGCCGTGATTGGCGCGGGCGTCGGCCAGCAACGAGGCGACGGCGGCTTTGGGATCGGGGCCCAGCGGGCAGTTCACCGCCGCGCACTGGGCGGCGAAAGCGTCCAGCGCCGCCTGCTGGCCCTTGACCTGTTGTTCGGCGGCGGCTTCGGCGCCCACGCCTAGCGCGACCGGGGAATCGAGAACCAGCCTGGAGACCTTGTCGGGATGCGAGCTGGCGTATGACAGTGCCACCTGGGCGCCGTTGCCGATGCCGATCAGCGCCAGCGCGGGCACATCCCAGGTGCTGCGCAGCCGCTCGATGTCGGTGGCGGCGTGGGTGTCGTCGTAGGCAGAATCGCCCGGCGCGATGGTGTCGGTGCAACTGGTGGTGGCGTTCTGCACGATGTCGGCGAGGTTGGCGACCGGGTCGTTGCCGGCTTCGAACTGCGACTGGTCGCGAATCTCCTGGCGGTTGAATTGGTCGAGGCAGTCCACCGGGCTCGACAGGCCCATGCCGCGGCGATCGATGGCGACGATGGGGTGGCTGCGCAGCACGTCGGCGCCGGCACGTGCCAGCCACACCGGCAGTTGTAGCGACGAGGGCAGGTCCGTTCCGGTGGTGAAGACCAGCGGGCCGGCGTCCTGCGGAGTCTGGTCCGAGCGAGCGCGCACCACACCGATGCTCAGTGTCCCGGCCGCACCGTTGACCGGGTCGAGGTCGGCGTCATAGCTTGCGCAATCCAGCTTGACGCCCGGTGCCGCGGGGACCGCGGCGTCGCTGAATTCCTTCGACGTGCAGTCATGCCAGGGCAGGTCGTTCTTGGGTTTCGCGATCGGTGGCGGGCCGCTGGGCGGCTTCGTCGTCGTGGCATGGCCTTGTGGCCGCGCGCCCGCGTCGGTGGCGAAGCGCGGGTTGGCGGCCAATCCGGGCGCGCAGCCGGCCTGCAACCCGGTCACGGTGATTGCCGAAGCGGCGATCAACGACGTGGCGATTGCGGCGTGCCGGCTCATGCCGACCACAGTAGCCATTGCCGGTAGCAACTCAGGCTTTGACGTATCGCGTATACAGGTAGCCGTCGTCGTCGGAGAGGATGTGCGCGCGGCGCATCGCGGTCAACACCTGTCCCGGGCCACTGGCGATGCGGCTGGCCAGGCCGCCGACCAGGCTCGGCGCGATGGTCAGGCACAGTTCGTCGAGCATGTTGCGTTCGACGAACGAGCTGAACAGCATCGGACCGCCCTCGGTCAACACGCGATACAGGCCGCGGTCGGCCAGCGCCGCCAACACCGACGCCTCGCTGACTCGCTCCGGGTCGTCGGCCGAGCAGTCGACCACCTCAGCGAGGCCCCCAAGCGCGCGGCGGGTCTGATCGGCCACCGCGGCGCAGGTGCACACCAGCGGAGGCACCTCGGTGCGGGTGAACACCGGCATATCCCGGTCCAGGCGGCCGGATTTGGTGACGATCGCCAGCTGCGGGATTTCGCATTGTCCGCGGGCCTGCCGGCCCTGGCGCTGGGCGATGCTCGAGCGTGCACCCGAATAATCCTCGGCCCGAACCGTTCCCGCGCCGACGAGGATCACGTCGGCGAGTTCGCGCAGCAGGTTGAACACCGCCCGATCGCCCGGCCCGCCCAGCCGACCGGTGGTGCCGCCGACGGTGGCGCCACCATCGAGGCTGGCGATGAAGTTTGCTCGCAGCCAAACCCTGTTCAGCTCTGCCGGGTAGCCGTAGAGCTCGGGCAGTTCGCCGCCGTCGAGGTCGCGGACCGAGCCGAGCAGTTTCAGCTGTACCCCGCCGACTCGATTCCCAGCGTCAGACATGGGCACGATTGCACCACGTCGGTAGGGTGCCTGCATGCCCGGCCCCGTCGCGCATCTGGTCGACCGGCAGCCCACGGTGTCGCCCGAATGGCTGATCGCCCAGCTGACGCCGCCGCCGACCTTCGCCGAAGTGAGCTTCGCAAGCTATCGCCCCGACCCGGCCGAGCCGACGCAGTCCGGCGCCGTCAGGGCGTGCCAACAGTTCTGCCGCCAGGCCGTCGAGCGCCGCGCCGGCCGCAAGAAGCTCCTCGGCAGGCGGGAGGTGTTGCCGGGTGTCGGCCTGTACCTCGATGGTGGTTTCGGTGTCGGCAAGACGCACCTGCTGGCCGCCGCCTACCACCAGCTGGCCGATGATGCGGTCCATCCCAAGGCGTTTGCCACGTTCATGGAGCTGACACAGCTCGCCGGGGTGTTCGGCTTCGTCGAATGCATCGAGCTGCTCGGGCATTACACGCTCTTGTGCATCGACGAGTTCGAGCTCGACGACCCGGGAAACACCACGCTGATCTCACGGCTGCTCTCCCAGCTCGTCGAGCGCGGAGTCTCGGTGGCGGCCACCTCCAACACACTGCCCGAGCAGCTCGGCGAGGGGCGGTTCGCCGCGCAGGACTTTCTACGCGAAATCAACACGCTGGCAGCAATTTTCGCCGTTGTGCGGATTGATGGACCCGACTACAGGCATCGTGACTTGCCGCCCGCGCCCCGGCCACCCACTGACGAGCAAGTGGCCGCCCGTGCCGCGACGGTCCCAGGCGCGACACTCGACGACTTCGACGCGCTTTGCGCGCACCTGGCCACGATGCATCCGTCGCGCTATTCGACGTTGATCGACGGTGTGACGGCGGTTTTTCTGACCGGCGTGCACGCCATCGACGACCAGAACGTGGCGCTGCGACTGGTCGCGCTGAGCGACCGGCTCTATGACGCCGGCATCCCGGTGCTGGCTTCGGGGGAGAAGCTGGATCGCATCTTCAGCGAGGAGATGCTGGCCGGTGGCTTTCGGAAGAAGTACCTGCGTGCCACGTCCAGGCTGCTCGCGCTCACCGCGGTTGTCGACGCCTAGGCCGCGCCGAATTGTCGTACCATGACGTAGTCGTTTTCCCGCCCGGCGCCTAACTGAAATGTTCTGGTGCCATTGATGGTAAAGCCACACTTTGTGTAAAACCGTTGTGCGCGAAGGTTTTCCTGATTGACGCCCAGCCAGACGCACTCCACGCCCCACTCGGCGGCAGCGGCGAGCGCGGCGTCCATCAGCATGGTCGATAGGCCCGAGCCGTGATGATCCGGCAGCATATACATCTTCGAGAGCTCCGCAGCCGGGCGAATGGGCACGGCCTGCGCAACGTCGGGGTCGTCGCCGACACCGCGAATCAACATGGCGTAGCCAACAATTCGATCGCCATGGTCGGCGGTGAGGACCAGCCGTCGCGGATCCGCTAGATACTCGGCGAAGCGCGCGTCGGACAGGTTGGCCTCGACGAACTCCGCGATGTTCGCCTGGGTGACCGACGGTGGACACGCCAGCGGAAAGGTGCTTGCCGCGATGCGGGCCAACTCGGCTACGTTGGTCGAATCCGCCGTGGCGATGCGGGCAGTCAAAAGCGACTTCGCAGTTACAGGTTCCACTGCGCCAGGTGATAGCCCGTCTTCTTGTCCAGCAGCACGACGGTGGAGACCGGGTCGCGGTAAGCCTCCCAGTACACGCCGCCGCGAACGATCGAGCCTGCCGGCGCGTTCGCCAGCGCGGCATCCAGCGCATCGGGTGCGTCCGACGGGCGAGACTTATAGGCGTCGCCAAATGGGGTGACGCCGTCGAACGTGAAATCGGTGAGCATTTGGTACGGGTTCGGCACGCGCACCGCGTGGATCGCCACGTCCGCGCGCACCACCGCGGCGTTCGGGAAACTCTTGACCGGGATGCCGACGCGGTTGTAGCCGAACCCTGGCGGCGGGTCGACCGGGTGCACGCTGCTGACGGTGACGTCGGCGATCATCATTCCGGTGTCGACCCGCAACGTGCCACCGAGGTGGCCGATCGGCGCGTCACCGGCCGACGCGCGCGCCACCCCGATAAGGGTGGCGGCGAAGACGGTGGCCAACACAATTAGGCAGCGGCGCATGTCTCGCATGATGGCACACCACGACGGCCGCGGTCAGTTCTTCTGCCGGGCCACCAGAGATTCCAGCGCGGCCGTCAGATCGGTCTCGACGCGGTCCTTGTCGATGCCCGCCCGGTGCAGGGGACCACTGCCGTCTTCCAGCTCGAGGAGTGCCAGCAACAAATGCTCGGTGCCGATGTAGTTGTGGCCCAAGCGAAGTGCTTCACGGAAGGTCAGCTCGAGAGCTTTGCGGGCCGGACCGCTGAACGGAGTCAGCTGCGGCGGATTCTCGACCGCCGAGGGCAGGGCGATCGCCGCACGAACAGACTCGGGGTCGACCTGCTGCGCGGTGAGCAGCTTGGTGGCCAGCGCCTCCCCATCGCCCAACAGGCCCAGCAATAGGTGGTCGGGAGTGATCTCGCCGTTGTGGGCCTCATGCGCGGCATTCTGCGCGGCGACGACGACGTTGCGGGCCCGCGGGGTGAAGCGTTCGAAGCCCTGGTTGGGGTCCAGCGTGGTGGCCTCGGCCCGCAATACGAACCGTTTTTGTGCTGCTTGCTTGGTGACGCCCATGCTCTTGCCGATGTCGGTCCAGGAGGCCCCCGAGCGGCGTGCCTGGTCGACAAAGTGTCCGATCAGGTGGTCGGCGACCTCGCCTAGGTGCTCGGCTGCCAACACGGCGTCGCTGAGTTGGTCCAGCACGTCGGGATGGACTTGCTTGATGGCGTTGATCAGCTCGTCAAGCCTGATCGGGGTGGTGACGGGTATCGGACGAGAGGGCGAGTCGGTCATGTCGTCAACGTTAGGTTGACGATGACGATGGGTCAACTACAGGTTGACGCCCCAATATGTGTGAGAGCGGTGCTCACTCAGCCTTTCGGGTAACCGCGGCGCACGGTCCGGTCCAAGATGCCCAACGTGGCCCGCAGCGCGAGTTCGGAGATCACCGGAAAGATGTTGGCTTCACGCCATTGATCGCCGATCTCGGACCAGTCGTAGAACGAGGTGACGAGCGTGCCGTCACCCTCGTCGGGTTCGAGGCGGTAGCCGTACACGTGGCCGATCTGCGGCCGGATCTGCCCCAAAACGGTCCACGAGATCAGCCGATCGGGCTCGAAGTCGCGAATGCTGACGGTGACGTCGTACTTGCCCAGTTCAGGAAAGTCGTTGAGCGAGTCACGGTCCATATGGACGACGAAGCTGTCACCCGCGGCGGCGACGGATGCGCCTTCGGCGTCCTGCAGCATGCCGGATGAGTCGATGGCGACATGACCTTGCGGGTCGCAGAGCACCGCGAAGATGTCGGCTGGGGGAGCGGCGATTTTGCGTTGCACTTCGATTCTGTCGGCCACCGTCTGATCTTGGCAGCATTGCCGGGCCTGGGGAGCCGATAAGACAACGTCGCTGACGTGGGCGATGATGTGGCGATGAAACGTCTGCTGGTGACGCTGGGCATCGCGGTGTCACTGGGCGCAGGTCCGCCCGCTCACGCCGACCCCGGCCTTGACGCGAGCTTCCTTGATGCGCTCACCAAGGCGGGGCTCACCGTCCTCAGCCGGGCCGGCGCCGTCAAGGACGGTAAGGCGGCCTGCGGGATGATGGAGCAAGGGCAGCCGGAACTTGACGTCATCGCGCATGTGTCGAAGCAGAATCCAGGTTTGGATACCACCAAGGCGGCAAAGTTCACTGCGATCGCGGCCAGCGCCTACTGCCCGCAATTCCTGCACCGCGCCAGCGACGGCGGCAACAGCGATCAGCCTCCGCCGGCGGGGGTGGGGCTGTCCGGTGCCCCCCGCGAGTAGCGGCTGGGCGGTCGTCTCCCGGGCCGGCACGGCCGATTTCACAACGGCGCCGACGTGCCATGATGGAGCGATGCGACGTCTCGCGGTGCTGCTTGGCATCGGCGCCGCCGTGGGTTTGGCCGTGCCGGCACAGGCCGATCCGGGCAACGCCGATGCGGGCGTCGACGCGAGCTTCCTCGACGCGCTGACGAGGGCCGGCATCACCTATACCAACGGGCCTAACGCCATCAACGCCGGCAAGACAGCCTGCGGGCTGATGAAACAGGGCCAGCCAGAACTCGACGTCGTTCAGACCGTGGCTGCGCAGAATCCCGGAATCACCACCAACAGCGCGGCCAAGTTCACCGCGATCGCGGCCAGCGCCTATTGCCCGCAATTCCTGCAGCGCGCGAGCGCCAACGGCGGCGAGAGTAGCAAGCCGCCGTCAC
>DATJOR010000216.1:0-8236 GCA_035506875.1 Mycobacterium sp. | reverse complement strand
GCGCGAGTTCGGCGCGCTCAACGTATTGGTGAACAACGCCGGCATCCTCAACGGCAATACCCTGCAGAACTTCCCACTGGCCGACTGGCAGCAGATCATCGACGTCAACCTCACCGGGACGTTCCTGGGCATGCAGGCCGCAGTTGAACCGATGATCGCCGCCGGAGGTGGTTCGATCATCAACATCTCGTCGGTCGAGGGCCTGCGCGGCAGCCCGGGCCTTTACGGCTACGTCGCATCGAAGTTCGGCGTACGCGGTCTGGCCAAGGCCGCGGCGTTGGAGTTGGCGCCACACCACATCCGGGTCAATTCAATCCATCCCGGGCTGATCCGCACCCCGATGACCGCGGGCGTCCCGGAGGACTTTCTGCAGATCCCGTTGGGTCGCGGCGCCGATCCCGGTGAGGTTTCCGCCTGCGTCGTGTATCTGGCTTCTGACGAGTCGTCGTACTCCACCGGCGGGGAGTTCGTCGTCGACGGCGGGCTGACCATCGGCATACCGCACAAGACCATGTAGGCCGCTATTGGCGCAGCTCAGACGCTATTTGGCTGGCTGATTTGGAACGCGTTCTGATTTGTTGGCTAAGATCGCTCGGGTGAAAACCAAAGGCGCGCTTCTCTGGGAACTCAATTCCGGGTTCCGCATCGATGAGATCGACGTGGACGATCCCGTCGAGGACGAAGTCCAGATCCAGCTGCATGCCGCGGGCATGTGCCACTCCGACTACCACCTGACAACCGGAGCCACGCCGATCGGGCTGCCCGCGCTCGGCGGCCACGAAGGCGCCGGCGTCGTCACCAAGGTTGGCAAGGGAGTCACCGGCATCGCCGAGGGCGACCACGTCATCCTCGCCTTCATCCCGGCGTGCGGCGAATGTCCGCCGTGCCTCAAGGGCTTCCGGTCGCTGTGCGACCGGGGTGCGGTGCTGCTCGGCGGCAAGGCCATCGCCGACGGCACCAGCCGGGTGCGGGCCGGGTCTCACGCCGTCTCGCCGATGAACCTGCTCGGCACCTTCGCGCCGTACATGACCGTGCACAAGGATTCGGTGGTCAAGATCGATCCCGTGGTCCCGTTCGAATCGGCCGCGATCCTGGGCTGCGCGGTACCGACCGGATTCGGGTCGGCCACCAACGTCGCCCAGGTTGCGCCGGGCGAGACCGTCGCGATCGTCGGCGTCGGCGGCATCGGGATGAGCGCGCTGCAGGGCGCCGTACTCTCCGGCGCCAAGCACGTCATCGCTATCGATCCGCATCCCTTCAAACGCGAGCAGGCCATCAAATTCGGCGCCACCCATGTCTACGAGTCGATGGCGTCAGCTATCGCGCCGATGATCGACCTGACGTACGGGCTGATGGCGGACAAGGTCATCATCGCGGTCGGCGAAATGCGCGGCGAGATGATCGAAGAGGCGATGACCTTGACCGCCAAGACCGGCACCTGCGTGGTGACGGGCATGGGGTCGATGCTCGACGTCGACGTCAAACTCAACCTATTCTTGTTCACGATGTTGCAGAAGACGTTGAAAGGCAACATCTTCGGTGGCGGCAACTCGCACGTCGAGACGCCCCGACTGGTCGGACTGTACAAGTCGGGTCTGCTCAAGGTCGACGAGATGGTGACCGCCACGTACCAGCTCGAAGACATCAACCAGGGCTATCAGGACATGCTGGACGGCAAGAACATTCGTGGTGTCATCCGCTACACCAAGGCCGACTGGTAGAGCCTAGTCTGGAGGGCATGGCCGCAACGGTGGAGATTCGGCATGCCGCCGGCCGCGCGGTCACCACAACGTCGTGGCTGAACTCCAGGCACTCCTTCTCGTTCGGCGACCACTACGACCCGGACAACACTCACCACGGTGTGCTGCTGGTGAACAACGACGACGTGGTGCAACCGGGTGCCGGTTTTGACACCCACCCGCACCGCGACATGGAGATCGTGACCTGGGTGTTGGATGGCTCGTTGGCACATCACGACTCTGCTGGCAACAGCGGAGTCATCTATCCCGGTCTGGCGCAACGGATGTCGGCAGGCACCGGCATCTTGCACTCCGAAAAGAACGATTCGGACACCGACCCGGTGCGCTTCATCCAAATGTGGGTACTACCCGACGTCTCGGGAATCGCACCGGGCTACCAACAGCACGAGATCGGTGACGAGCTGCTTGATGGCCGCCTGGCCACGATTGCCTCGGGCATGCCCGGGCACGACGCCGCGATCACCATCCACAACCGTGGGGCGGCGCTGCACGGCGCACGGTTGCACAGCGGCGAGAGCCTCGAGTTACCGGCGGCGCCCTACCTGCACCTGTTCGTCGCGCGCGGCCAGCTGACCATGTCGAACGCGGAGCTGGCCGAGGGCGACGCCGTGCGGTTCACCGCTGCGAACGGCATCCGGGTCACTGCGCACCGGCCGTCCGAAATTCTGGTCTGGGAGATGCACATGGCGCTCGGCGGCTAATGCAGCCGCACCGACGGCCGGAAAATATCGCGGCGCATACGCCAACATCACCACCGGCGTCATAGGGTGGGCGCGGACGAACAGGAGCCCGCAATGTCTGAATCCCACTCCCGTCACGCAGCACCTGATCTGGCACCCGACGACGACGCCGCCGCTCTCGCGCAGGATGGTGCAGCCCGCTGGGGCCTGGCCAATCCGAAAGCGACGCGAACGGTGCGGTTCTGGGCCGTTCCGATCGTTATCACACTTGTCGTGTTGGCTGCGCTGGCCGCCTTCTACCTCGGCGGAATTTTGAACCCGATGACCAATTTGCGGCATTTCCCGATCGCGGTGGTGAACGAGGATGCCGGCCCGACGGGCGCACAAGTCTTAAAGGGATTGCTGTCCAATTTCGACAAGGACGACGCTTACGACGTCCGTGTGCTGTCGCACGACGAAGCCAAGCGCCAATTGGACACCGCACAGATTTACGGCGTCGCCGTCATACCCCCGAACTTTTCGTCCAAGCTGCAGGCTTACGCGAAAAGCGCAGTAGACCCGGGACGCGTCGAGCGGCCAGTCATCGTCGTTTCGACGAATCCGCGCGCAGGGACCCTCGGGGCCAACATCGCTGGGCAGACGCTCACCCGTGCTATCACGCTGGTTGATCGCCTAGTAGGGCAACGACTTTCGCAAGAAGTTGCACAACAGCTGGGCAATAAGCCGATGCCCGCTGCCGTGACGTTGATGCTCGGGAACCCCATCGAAGTCCAGTCGGCCATGCACAATGCGCTACCGGACGGGACCGGCAACGGGCTGTCCGCCTTCTACTATGCGCTGTTGCTGCTGCTGGCCGGCTTCACTGGCAGCATCGTGATCAGCATGCTGGCCGACTCGATGCTCGGTTTCGTACCGGCCGAATTCGGTCCGGCCTATCGGTTCGCCGAACAGGTGCAAATCTCGCGACTCCGCGCGCTGTACATCAAGTGGGCGTTGATGATCGTGCTGGCGGTGCTGGCGTCGGGTACCTACTTGTTGGTCGCCGCCAAACTCGGCATGCCGATCCAGCACGCCGTGCCGTTGTGGCTGTACGGGGCGTTCGCGATCGCGGCGGTCGGTATCACGTCCACATCGCTGATCGCAATACTGGGCGCACTGGGTCTGCTGGTCAGCATTTTCGTCTTCGTGATAATCGGGTTGCCGTCGGCAGGCGCCACGGTGCCATTGCAGGCCGCGCCGCAATTCTTCGGCTGGCTGGCGAATTTCGAGCCGATGCATCAGGTGTTCTTGGGCACACGGGCCCTGCTGTATTTCGACGGCCGGGCCGACGCCGGACTGTCGCGGGCACTGATCATGACCGCCATCGGCCTAGTGATCGGCCTGCTGCTCGGCGCCGTTATCACCTACCTCTACGACCGCCGCGGATATCACCGAATTCTGGCGAAGCCCGACGCCGACGGATAGCTGCAAATTCCCAGCGGCCGTACGTGATTGGACCGCGCCTAAACCGTCACGCGACTGTGATCTGACTTTTCTGTGTTACTGCTGAGTTTGATGCTGTGCTGGTTGCAACAACTTTCGCGCCGAAGGGGCAACTGTGCCGTCTCTCGCCGCCGCCTTCCGGCGGACCGCAGCCTGCTGCGCTGCGATGACGCTGTGCCTCGCGCTGACCACCAGCACCGGGCAGCCCGTCGCGCGCGCCGAGTCCCGCGAACTGCTGGCCGCTGCCATCGCGAATACCCAAGGCTCCTACCTGGTGTACAACTTCGGCGGCGGGCATCCGGCACCGATGCTCAACGCCGGGGGCAGCTGGTACGACGGCAACAGCGGCGGCCACCTGATGATCATCAAAGGTGCTTCGCAACGGCTTTCACCGCATCTGCTGGTCGACACCCATCGCGGCATCCAGGCTCGCTGCGAACGCGATCCGCGAGCGCGAACCAGCGACGGCTTGATGCAAGCCTCGGAAACCTACGCACCCGTGCAGGCCTGGCAGATGATGGGCCAGCCGACGATCGCCATCAATGCCAACTTCTTCGACGTCCGAGGGCAGAAGGGCGGTTCATGGCGCTCCACCGGCTGCAGCTCACCGCTGGGTGCCTACGTTGACAACACCCACGGCCAGGGCCGGGCCAATCAGGCGGTCACCGGGACGATTCCCTACGCCGGTAAACAAGGCCTGTCCGGCGGAGGTGAGAACTGGAGCGCATTAGCGACGATGGTCCTGCCGACCCATGGCGCGCCAACGGTGTTGTGGCCCAGGGGCGGCAGGGACGGCCATGACTACGATGCTGCCACCGCGGTCGTGACCGATTTGGTAGGTCGCGGCGACTCTTTCGTCGCGGTGAGCGGGCTCGGGCTGTTATCTCCAGGAAACACCGGCCAACTCAACGATGGCGGTCCTAGCGCGGCGCGCACGGCGCTCGCCTATTCCAAGCCCCGAGACGAGATGTACGTGTTCCAAGGTGGCAGCTACACACCGGACAACATCCAGGACCTGTTCCGCGGCCTGGGCAGCGATACCGCGGTTCTGCTCGACGGCGGTGGGTCGTCGGCGATCGTCCTGCGCCGCGACACCGGCGGCATGTGGGCCGGTGCCGGCGTACCGAAAGGCAATTGCGATACCTACCAGGTTCTTTGCGACTCCCGCGAGCGCTCACTGCCCAGCTGGCTTGCCTTCAACTAGTTTCTTCGGCGATCCGGGCGGCGCCGAATCGGAAGATCAGCAGGCTGATCCCCACCACCGCGGCGGCCGTGGTGAACACCGGAGCGACGGTGAACCGCGACATCGTGGCACCGACGATGGCGCCCCCGGCCATCGCGATAATGACGCCGTAGCGGATCTTTCCGCGCCTATCCGTGCCGCCGGCCAGCCTGCTGTCGACACCAATGCCGACCACCGTCGATGTCAGCACGGTGGTGCTGAGCTCCTGAATGCCGAACTGGCGTGCGGTGGCGTTTTGTATGCCGAATGTTATTGCCAGCCCGACGATTAGAAGGAGCCTGGTGTTGGTTTGATAGCTCAGGACACCCGTACCAGCTAGGATCGACAACGCTATTAGCACGACAACCTCGATGCCCAGCGATGTGGTGACCCACCGGCGGGTACGCGCGCCGAGATGCCGGGCGAGCCGCCCCCCGATGACGGTGCCGGCGAGGAATCCAACGAATGCAACTACCGCGGCGGGCAGATCGAAGCCCGTCCGGGGGACGAACCAGAATCCGAGGAAGATGATGTTGCCGGTCATGTTCGCGACGAAGACGTGGCCGAGTATCAGCACGCTGATGGCATCGACCATCCCGGTCGCAAACGTCAAGAGCAGCAACGCCGCAACCGTCAGTCGGTCGGATACCGGCGAGGCCATCACGTCAGCGGCCATGCGATCGGTGTCCCTTTCGGCGCGCAGCCTTAGAACTTGGGCGTCAGATCCAACGAGGTGATCGTCGTCATTTTGGTGACCAACCATCGCGCGTGATCACGCCTCATGGCCAGCCGATAGGACAGGTATTTCAGCGACGGAATGTCTTTGGTAGCCGGACTGGTGGAGGTGGTGTTGGTGTAGACGAGGGCGGTGGCATCCGACCCGTTCAGTGACTCCACCGCCGCCCCGGTGACCTCCGTGGTGTTGGTGATCTGCGCTTGCTTGTTGGGGGCTGCGATCGCGTCGATGTATTTGCGATATGACGCTTCGAAATCACCGCTGAGATACTGCGCCGCCCGATCCGCCAGCTTGTCCACATTCTGCGGGTTGTACGTCCACAACGTCGTGATCGCATTGGCGGCGGTGCGCGCGATGCGCAACTTGGTCGCCACGGTAGCGCGATCGATCAGATACGGCTGCACGGTGACACCGGCGAACGCCCCGGCGCCGACGAACAGTACCGCCGCGACACCCGCAGCGACGAGCGACCACTTGCCGGCCGGCCGTCGTTGCCGGAAGACGATTTCGGTTCCGTCCGCCGTCTCGTCGGGCTCCGACTCTTCGCCCTCGTCTGACTCCGCCTCTTCGTCTCCGGCCGAGGCGTCCGTGGATTCAGCTTCGGAAGGCTCCGATTCGGATTCTTCGACGGACGAGTCATCTCCCGACTGCTCATCGGGAATCTCGTCGGTCAGATCACCTGCTGCAGGCTGCTGATCTTCCACTGGTCGCCTTCCCGCTGAGCGGTTACCACCCAACGATTTGTGTTATCGAGTAGTTGCTTCTGGTCCGGAGTCTTGTACGTAACGTCGGTAGCCACCAACACGTTTGCGCTGCCGTCGTCGTTCCACCGCTCCACCGCTGCGTCAAGGGTGGTGCCCTTGGTCGGTTCGGCTTGGGCGACCTGGACGAGGATCTGGTTCTTCTTGTCGCGGTACTGCTTGGCGAAATCGCCTGTCGACTGCGCTAATACCCGGTCCATATAGGCGTTGGCATGAAACGGATCCAGCGTCGTGAATCCTGTCATGAATGCTCGAACGAAGCCGAGCACGTCGACGTCTTTCATCACTACCTGGTGGTGCGATCTCTGGTTGACCAGAACGTAGGCCGATGTCGAGATCCCGCCTGCCGCAACCACCCCCGCGACAACCATGGCCACCGGCATCGCCCAATTCCGCGACGGCTTCCACCACTGCCGCGGCAGTACCGGCCGGAACGGCAACCTCGACCATAGCGTCGACTTCGGTACCTTGAGCAGCGGCTCTTCCCCAGGCTGAATTCGGCGGCGGGGGCTCATTTTTCGCCCTTGACAGGCTTAGGTTTGGTGAGGACGGTCAGGTCATCCACGAGCCAACGCGCGTCGGCGGCCTTGACGAACGAAACCCGGACGGTGGCGGTAATGAAGCGCTGCTCATTTTCTCCCCCACGATGGCCCTGCAGGAAAATCAGCATGGTGGCCTTATCGCGCGCCGCCGACAGCACCGCGCTGTCGGTGAACCAATACTCATTAACGATCGGGTGGCCTTTTTGCACCGTCTCCTGCTGTTTGATCAACTGCGGCCGGTACTTCTCGGTCGTCAGCGATTGAGCATGCGCGAATTGCTGTTTCAACGACTTCGGATCGTAGGTCAGCATCTCGACGACGATCTTGGGTCCCTGCGCCGATATGGCATCGCGCGTATGGTCGGCGGCCCGATCAGGCAGGTAGACCGCCACGACGCCCGATCCGGCGCCGGCGATACAGAGCAGCGCTGCGGCGGAGACGACAAGGGCGGCCGTCCGGCCAACGTCCGGGGGGCGGCGATCCGGTTCCACGCGACGCACCTCGGTGCCCACAAGCAGGTCGGCGAAGGTACGCCGACGTGGGTCCCACAGCGGCCACAGCCAGCCGACGAACACCGAGAGAGTGTCGAGCAGGTGGGCGAGGTCCCGGCACAGCAGTCGCCCCACTCCGACCGAAGCCCCGTCCGGCAGCACGACGGCAATCCCCATCAGGGCACGCCCGAGGCTCCAACCGCTGACCGCCGGCAGCACCACCCGGTTGATCATGGTCAGCAGGGCTGCGGCGGCCAACACCGAAACGGTTAACCACCACCACGCGCTGCGGAGCGGAACCGCCAACCAGACCAACGTCATCGTCGTCACAACGGCGAGGCCCGGCAACACATCGACGATGAACGCGCCAGCGCGAATGTGCCAGCCCGCCAACTCATTTGGCGCTGCCTCGTCGACTGCTGGTGTGGCTTCGATCTCTTCGGCCTCTTCGACCGCCACCGTCACTTGGCCACCTGGTCAAGCTTTGCGATCCGGTACTTACCCTCGTCGGAGACCATCGTCACCCGCAAGCGGTAGCCCGCTTCCTGGTTCTGCGTTGCGC
>DATJOR010000215.1:0-27060 GCA_035506875.1 Mycobacterium sp. | reverse complement strand
CTCAGGCCGCGCCGGCGCGCGCGGTCGGCAAAGGCATCGAGTGCGGCGATGACCTCTGGCGAGCGCCAGACGCGGCTGCGCGGACCCGAGCTGGTCTCGATGATGATGCCTGCTTCCGACAGGGGTTCGAGGTATCGGCGCGCGTGTTTCGACTCGATGCCTAACTCGTCGGTCAGCAGTGCCGTATTGATGACCGGACGGCGCAGTAGAAGATCGGCGATCTGCCAGACGGCGGAGTCGCTACGTGCGGTGATCTTGTCGTTCCATTCTGCGCGCATGGCGTGAAATTCACCGACCAGCTCACGACCGTTGAAGACAGCCGCGACAGCCGCCTCCGACACGCGGCGGACGATCGGGGCGGGGTCCCCCTCGCGGTAGGTGGTCAGGGCGGCGAAGTAGGAGTCGGTGTCGGTCAACAGCCCAGCCGATACCGGGACGGTGACGTTTTGCGTCAATCCTTTGCGGCGCAACATCGCCTGGATCAGTGCCCGGCCTGTGCGACCATTGCCGTCGGTGAAGGGGTGGATCGTCTCGAATTGCGCGTGTGCTAACGCGATCTGGGGTAGTGCGGGGATGTCGTCGCGCTGCGCGAAGCGCAGCAAGTCGTCGATAGCTGCTAAAACACGGCGGTGGTGTGGTGGCACAAACATCGCGCCGCGTGGACCATGGGTGCCTCCACCGATCCAAACTTGCTCTTCGCGCCACCGGCCGGCGGATTTCGGGTCGACGTCTTGCATGAGCGCCTTGTGCATCGCCAGGATCGCGGCGGCGTCGACGTTGTGCGCGAGGTTGATCGCGGCGATCATCGCTGCGGTGTTGGCGACGATGAGCTTGGCGTTGGCGGTCGTCTTGGCCCCCGGCAGCTCGGCCTCGGCAATCGCCCGCGCCGATGCCGTCAGGTTTTCAATGTTGGAACTTGCTGCTGATTCGGTCCGCAACAGGACCGACGAGAACGGCGCGATCTCGGCGCCGAGCTCGGCGTCGAACCGAGTGACCTCGCGGCTGGCGTCCTCGGCATCAGCGAGCACGTCGGATGGGAGGTTGACGGTCAGGTCGGCGATGTCGGCGCTAATCGCCGCTTTGTAGCTGCCCTGCTGTTGCGCGGCACGCACATATGCTGCGGCGGGTGAACCTTCCCAGGGCAGCGTTTCGTACTTGACGGCAGTGCCGGTAAGTGGGTCCATTCCACGACTTTACACCCAGTTAGATAGATAAGTGGGTGTAAGCGCCGCCGTTGCACCCAATTATCCACCGCGTCGACACGGCAACCGCGTCGTCCGGCTGCGACTTGCTCTGCCCTCGCGCTCCAAGTACCAGTGGCCCAGGGGACAGGTGACGTTCTACAGCGCCGCATACTCAGCGGCGTCGATTAGGATCACTTGCGGCTTTCCGGGAACACGTCCACCGGGTGTGGTTGCCGCCTGATGACCAAACCCCCGTTGTGCCAAGAGTGTGCCAAGACGGGCAAACACAGCCCGAGACTCCGTAGACACAGTGGACACGATCGAACCGCTGACCTGCGCATTTGAAGACGCCACGGCACCGCGTGAAACGCGGTGGACGCTCTGGCTCGGGTTACACGTCCAACGCCAATCAGCCTGTCATCGGGCTGATCAACTCCGGAAGCTGGTTCGCTCAGCTCGTCTTCTACCCCAATGGTGCGGTCCTGCCTCCCGGCTCGTAGGTCGCCGGCCAAACGAGCCTCTACTACCACCTCGACGACTTCGCAAACTGCTACGCCCCGCTGCGCCACGAGGACCCCGTTTACCTGCTTTACCTCGGCCCTGAATCCACAAATATGCTCACGACCTGGGACAAGGCGCCCCGCACCAGCTAGGCCGCTGAGCTGACGGGAACCAGCTCGGCCTAGCTCACGTCCTATCAGTTGCGCGGGTCGCCCCAACCTCTCTTTGGGGCGGCCCGATTCACTGCGCCTGACCCTGCAGCGGGTGAGACACTCCCTTGATGGTGGACCGCGCCGCAGCGCAGGCCGCGATGCTGATTCGGGCTTTGTGCGATCTGCGGAACAAGATGATCGGCCAGATGATCTGGCTGGAAACATGTTCCGCGTCATTCTCTTGATCCAGCCATAAGCCGGGGCCGGCCGACCACCCGGATGTCGCCGAGCTCAACATCGTCTCGCAGATGGCGTGCACAAGGGTGAGCGGAACGTTGCGCATGGCTGCCTCATAGGTGGCCCAGCGCACTGCGCTCAGCGATGGTGTCGATCCGTCGACGCCGACCAAGAGTCCCGAATGCGTCGTGCGGTCAGACATTTCGCTGCCTTCGTTCTGTTACTTTGATGACGAATGTGCCACATGCCTTTCATTGAAATTTGGCACCAGAAGCATCCACCGGCGCCGAACATCGAGCAACCGACGGATCCTCACGGCGGGAATCGATGCGAAAGAAAGTCAACTCGTCGCTGATGCCTTTGAGTTTCTGTGAATAAGCAGATGACCATCCGAAAGACCCTGTATCTGGGACAGTTTCGCGCGCAGCTGCTGCCACTAACACGGTGCCTGGCCGTGCGACGTGAGTCAGCCGGCTCGCCACGTTGACAGGATTGCCGAACCAATCGCCGGCACTGCTTACGGCATCACCGTAGTCAACACCGACCCGGAGCGGTGGCAAGCCTGCCTTATGCACGAGGCCGACCAGGTCCAGGACAGCATTCAACAACGGCACGGTTTGAGGTGAAACGAACATGACGGCGTCCCCAATCGACTTGACGAATTGCACCGGGGCGACAGCCACCTTCTCGGCCAGGCCGGTCAGGATGCTGGCGATATGTTCGAGTTCCACGGCCGGCAGCTCCGCGCCGAGGCTGGTGAAGCCGGCAAGATCAGCGAAGGCCGCAGCGATCTCGCGGGCGCCCGGAAGGCTACCGGCCGCGCGCTCCGCGGCGGTGACGGCTTCCGTCACGAAGATATGGCGCAACTGAACCAGCATCAGGTCGTTGACCACCGGCCCGATTCCTGGCACAGCTTGACGTGCCTTCTCCTCCGATTGCATGGCAAGCTCGATCTCGCTTGCCCCGGGCCGGGCGAAAGTCTTGTACGCCGCCCGACGCATCACTGCCGCAGCCCGTTCCAGACCCTGCATCAAAACGCGCATGATGGCGACGGTCTCGTCCTCGTCCGCACCTAGATCGAGGAAGAACTTGGCGTGGCCGACGGCGAGGGCGTCCACCCGCGGCAAGACTGCCGCGTCGGCATCGTCGATCCGAGGTAGGCCGTCAGCGTTCTGCAATCGCAGCAGCAGTCCCAAGTCGAGTCCCATCGCCGTGCACGCCTCACGAGCAGACAAGTACACTCCGTCGTCGCCCATGACCCGTTGGGCGGGCAGCAGCAGCGGAGAGGTCGATGCCCGGATCTGCTCGATACTGAAACCGCGGTCGAGGAGCCAGACAATCAGTTCGGCACGATCGGTACGTGCGCGCCCTTCGAGGCCGTCGAGCAGGTCGGAATTCTCCGCGTCGAAGTCAGCTGTCATCGGGTCACCTAGGAACGGCAAGCGCGTAACGTTTTGGCGTCGCAAGCCACTTGTCTCGGCAAAAGCTTGCCGCGTCGGCGCAAAGCTCGCAGTCGCCGAGTGGAAACCTCTAGACGGCGACCCGGATGCCGTCTAGAGGCATTGAGCTGCAAGTCTTTCCGCGCGCCGTAGTTCAACCGGCGTGTGTGACAGGTCAGGCCACCTTGTTAGGTGTCGGCTCGAAGATGTGCGAGACCCGCTTCTCTACGGTGTTCACATCGTGCCGAGCCGACAACGCCGCCACAGTCTCGAAGATCCCGATGACGACGAGCCACGCACCGGTGACATACGCAAGCATCTCAATCGAATCGAACGGCCATGCCAGTACCACGAGACCGGCGAGGATGCTGACCATTCCGAAGAAGATACCCCAGCCCCGGCCCGGCAGGTCGCGGTAGCTGATCGCCGTCGCGGTCATGGCTACTCCCTGAAAGAGAAATCCGATTCCAACCCAGAGGGCCAGCAGCAGGACCGCGTAGCTATCACCGAAGTGTCGCAGGGACAGTATTCCCAAGGCGACCGACAGCGCGCCGGTGATGAACAGCAGCACCCGGTAGGGAACCGATACATGCAGGCTGAACGCAAATACCACCTCGGCGATGCCCGACACCAGCAGATAGATGCCAAGCAACGTCGCAGCCGTAAGGATCGATATGCCGGGCCAGCCGAGGATAAGGCCGCCCAATACCACGGTCAGGATTCCGGTTAGCAGCATCGACTGCCACAGATACTGCAATGGTCTTGGTGTTTCGATGGTTGTCATGGCAGCTCCTCAAGTATTGCGTGGACGCCTTCGATGCTTTCGCCATCGCAGTGGTCCTAACAGGGCCATAAGTCATCAGAAACGCCACTCGATTGCCATGCCCGCTAATGCTGCAGAACGGGGTGTGCTGACTGCTGGCGAGCTGGATGCAGTCGTAACGATGAGCTTGTTTGGGCGCCGGCATGCCGAATGTGTTTCTCGTCGGATGACTGATGACTCGTGGCGCCATCTCACCGCGGGCCCATTGTCGTTGGTGGCTTTGCCGTCGGTGCACGTCGGCGCCGCGTTAGGCAGGGTGACGCAGCTGGCGATTATCCGTCGCAGAACTCCGAGCGGCGTGAACGAGAAGTGCTGCTCATGACGTCTTGGCAGGCGCTGGTTCGAACACCCCGGAGACTCGCTTCTCCACCGTGTTCACATCGTGCCGGCTGTACAACGCCGCCACGATCTCCAAGATTCCGATGACGACGAGCCAGGCGCCGCTAACGTACGCAAGAATCGCAATCGAATCGAACGGCCAGCCCAGCACCACGACACCGGCGAGGATGCTTACCACGCCGAAGAAGGCCTCTCTGGTGCGCCAGTTCGAGTAATGCCTACCAATTTCGCCAACTGGCAGTCAGCTCTGTAGCGCAGAACGATGCAGCACGGTCAGATGCCGCGCGCGATACGGACCCGTTTGTGAGCGGGCCCGTCGGCGTCGGACACGCCGACTGAAACAGTGAGGATCCCGTTGTCGTACGTGGCAGTGATGTCATCTTCCTTCGCCCCCGGCGGCAATTGGACCGATCTCGTGAAGGTGCCGTAGGAGAATTCCGAGTGTCCGTCGGATCGCGTCCGCACCTTGCGCTGCGCCTTGATCGTCAAAACCCCGTCATGGGCAGTGATATCGACATCCTCAACTGGGTCGATGCCCGGTAGTTCGGCTCTAACCTCATAGCGGCCATCCTTCATTCCGTCCTCCAGCCGAATCGGCTGACCGCCGAACACCGGGGGAAGCGTCGCCCAAGACGGAAATCCGGCAAACCACTCCGAGAATGGCGAGCGCTGCAGCCGCGAGGGGAGCTGGCCGGATTCGCCGCCGATCAAGTTTTGTGCCTTCTCACCGGTGCTGTGCGCCCAGGGACTTTGCCAGTTCGCGATGGCCCAGATCACGAAGATGTCGAGCGCGATGATCACAATGGACGACGTCGGCGAATACGGCAGCCACATGAACATGCCGATGATGGATGTGCAGGCGATGACAATCGCAGACGTTCGTGCCCATAGCTCACCCCGGAAAAGCCCGACTGCAACGGCGCCAACCAAGGCTCCCAAAACGATCAAGATGCAACCCCAGGCCGTGGGGTTTAACCGGTACAGGTAACTATCCGGCACGCGGACGAAGAATTTGTCACCGGTCAGTGCCGAAATGCCCTCAAGAACGGTCACCACCGCAGAGATCATCAGTATGATTGCAGCCGCCAGGCTTCCGGTGCCCGCTAGTGCCCGAAGCGCTGAATTCTCGCCGTCTGTTGACTTTTTGGCCATGCCTGCCTCCTGTTGCCGCATTGGTCTTAAGCCGTGACAAGTGATTCGGTAGGCCCTCTTGCCCGCCATAGTTGTGCGGCTCGGGTTCCGGGTATAGGGGCCAAAGTCCTTTGCATACCAAACTTCGGTCGCATGCGCTCGATGATGGTGACTTGAGCGGGTTCCGGCCAGCCCGCCTGGCTTTGCGGGACGTCTCGGCATAGGACCTTTGGCCCTAGCGCGGCCTGGGCCGCAGCGCAACGCTGGAAATTTCAGGGAAGGGTGTCATTTTTTTCGCCTGGGAAAGGGATTCAGTCGTGAAAGCCAAAGGAAAAACTGCAGGCCTGCGCGCGTCGTTCGACCCCTGACATGGGTTAGCCCGGCAAACACTCGATCGGTCAAGAAGCGATCGTCGCCGGCAGCGATCTTGACACGACCGCGGCGGGACAGGTGAATGTCGCGGACGCGAAACACATGCCGTGCCATGCCATTACATTACGAGGATAGAGATTGCGGGGCCGCGAAGATCAGACCCGACCAGTGCTTGTTGACCACACCGAAGCCATTTGCGGACCAGGAGAACACCGTGCGCAGTGAGCGAACGCAATCCACGCTCGTAGTCTGCGTCGACGGCAGCGGACCATCCGATGCTGCTGTCCGTTGGGCGGTAGGGGAATCCGTGATGCGCGAGCGGCCCATCACCTTGATCCATGTTGTGGCGCCGACACCCATCGACTCAACAATGGCGCCTGATGGGGCGATCCCGCAGGTGCGGCTAGATCAGGCACGCCAGATCGTGCAGCACTCACGAGAGATAGCCGACGAACTGACTGACGGGAAGCATCCCCGCATGCAAACCGAGATTACATATGCCAGTGTGGTTTCCACGTTCATCGAAGCATCGCAGCATGCGTACATGATGGTGACAGGAAGCCGCGGGGTTGACGCCTCGAGCGCCTACAGGCTCGGCTCGGTGAGTGCGGCGTTGCTCCGCGACGCGCGCTGCCCCGTTGCGGTTGTTCACGACCGTCAGCATGTCGGCCAAAATGTCGCTGACGCGTCACCTGTGCTGCTCGGTATTGACGGAACACCGGCGTCTGAAGCCGCTACCGCGTTAGCCTTCGACGAGGCCAGCCGCCGGCAGGTGCCACTGCTGGCACTGCACGCATGGAGCGATGTCGGGGTGTTTCCGATTCTGGGCATGGATTGGCATGTCAATCGCGACCAAGGCGATGAGGTGCTCGGCGAACGGCTGGCCGGATGGCACGAACGATACCCCGACGTGCAGGTCGAGCGAAAACTGGTGTGTGACGTGCCGGCCCGCTGGCTAGTGCAGGAGTCGACGAGAGCGCAACTGGTGGTTCTGGGCCGACGCGGCCGCGGCGGGTACCCGGGCATGCGGCTCGGGTCGGTGAGTTCGGCGGTCGCCCAGTCCGCGCGCGTTCCGGTGATCGTGGTCCCCGACGACCAGCCTTGGGATTAGCGTCGGATGGCCACTTTGTCGAGGACTTCTGTTTCGTTGCGGCGCCGGGCTGGGCGGCGAGCGTCATCTAGGCAGCGCTAACCCGTATCGGTCGGAAAGGGTGACGAAATGGTCAGTGGTCGAAGGTATCCCGGGGTTGTCGTCCCTGTTGACGCCGATGCCGAAACTTTGCGCTGGGCAGCACGTGATGCCGCGCTGCGCAAGGTGCCGGTCACTCTCGTCCATCTTGGGCCGATGCCTGGCTTCCGCGACTCTGCACGGCTTTTGATGACTGCTCCGACAACAGACGAACTGCGTCAAGGTCATGACGATGCAGCGCTACAATTACTCTCGAATGCGATCAAGGTGATCGAAGACGGTGCCGATGGGGGCGACCTGCCTGCCATCAACAGCGAACTGCTCTATTCGGCACGTGTGCCGACCGTTGTTGAGCTGTCGAAGGAGGCTCAGCTAATCGTTGTCGGCGGTCGGCAGCGCACTGCCCCGGGCGCCCGCCTAGACGCTTCGCTCACAACCGATTTACTACACCTTGCTCACTGCCCCGTCGCGGTGATCCACGACGAGGGATCGGCAGCATTGCCGTCGGCGCAGTTGCCAGTGCTGGTCGGAATCGACGGATCAGGTGGGTCGCAGCTGGCCGCCCAAACCGCGTTCGTCGAGGCCTCCATTCGACACGTGGAACTAATTGCGCTGCACGCCTGGAGTGACGGTGCGACGTCGACGACGTCCAACGCGCACCAAGTCCTCGAGGAGGGACTGGCGGGCTGGCAAGACTGCTATCCCGACGTCACGGTTCGGCGCATTGTCGTACACAACGACCCGGCGCGACAGCTTTCTGAAAAATCCTGCTCGGCACAGCTGCTGGTTGTTGGGAGCCACGGTCGCGGCGCACGTCCGGGCCTGATGCTCGGATCGGTCACCACCGCCGTGCTGAAAGATGTCGGCATACCGGTGATTGTGGCCCGCTAGCCGGGTCGAGACGGCAATCCGGGTGGGATCAAGTGTCTTTTGGACGCTTGTACACCTGTCGACGTTAGTGAAAAACTCTGATACGTCCGCGCACCGTTCGAAACGAAAGCGGCCTGCATGATCCCTTACTCGGATGGCATTCCGGCCCGCCGGTTCCCCTGGGTGAATGTCGCGCTGATCGCAGCCAACTTTGCCGTCTTCGTGTTCTACGAATTGCCGGATCCGGAGGGGGCCGTCAAACAGGCCTCGTTTTATGCATGCAATGTCGACCACGCCTGCCATATGGGTTACCCATGGGGTATCAGTTGGATCACGGCGATGTTCCTGCACGGCAGCTGGGATCACATTCTCGGCAACATGTGGTTTCTGGCGATCTTCGGCAAGAATGTCGAGGACGCGTTCGGAAAACTGGGTTACCTGGTCTTCTACTTTGCCGGCGGATTCGCGGCAATGTTGTTGCAGACCGCGATGAGCTTGCTCTTCGGCAGCCCGTCCGACGCCCAAGTACCGTGCCTGGGCGCCAGCGGTGCGATTGCCGCCGTCATGGGCGCCTATTTCGTGATCTATCCCAGCTCGAGCATTCGCACGCTCGTGCTGTGGTTCCCGGTCAGCATCCCGGCATGGCTTTATCTCGGCGGCTGGTTCATCTACCAGTTCTTCGAAGGGAACTCTGCACTGGTGGCAGGCAAGAGTGGTGGCAGCGGCGTCGCATTCTTCGCACACGTCGGAGGATTCCTTTTCGGCGCGCTCATCACCGGCCTTTTGGTGAGCAGTGGACGAGTGGTGGCCCGGACGCCGCAATGGTACGAAACGTAGGTCCACTGATCGTGATGGCGGGAATCGTCATCGCGGTCGTCGGCATCCTGGTGTGGGCCGGTGCGTTCTCGTGGTTCGGTCATCTTCCCGGTGATATCCGCATTGAACGCGACAACGTGCGCGTCTACATCCCGGTGGTCTCGATGCTGTTGATCTCGGTCGCGCTCAGCCTATTGCTGACAATCGCCGAGTATCTTTTTCGGCGGTGAAGCCGAGGCTTCTCTCGCCCCGCCTTGCACGGCTCAGGGAGAATCAGTCGTGCCGACCTTGGGCTCGCCCAATTCCCTTTCGGAGATGTAGATTCGGTACCCGGATATGATCTCGAGCCCACCCAGGACCACCAGACAGATTCCGACGACGGTCGCCAGCGTCGTGATAGAAGAGAACGGCAATGCCATCAGGATGACTCCGGCAGCAGCTGTGATCGTGCCGAAGAAGATGGTCCAGCCGCCAATGGCATCGGACTCGGTGATTCCGTAAACCATCGCTGCCATGCCGCGGAAAAGGAACGCTATCCCAATCGCTATCGCCAGCAGCTGCACTGCGTGGGAGAGATCGCGGAAGGCCAACGTCCCGAGTACAAGCGACGTCGCGCCGCTGACGAACGACAGAGCCTGGCCGCGCGTCCGCTCGACCATGCGGAGTCCAATAGTGAGCTGCATTACGGCAGAGGCCACCAGGTATACACCCAACAAGGTCGCCGCGACCTCTGTCGAGATGTCGGGCCACAGCAGCACCGCACTGCCGACCAGGAGGGCGAGCGCGCCGGAGGCCAGCGTCGGCTTCCACAGGTCGTGGGGTTCTGGGTGAGAAGTGTGGGTCGTCATCGCGAAAGCAACTTCACTCGTGATCTCGCGGCCGTCAGCTGCGGTAGACCGTGGGTCGGGCGATGGCACGCACATCGAGCAGTTGAGTGATATCGCTTGCGGTCACGATGCCCACCACTTGGCCGTTTTCCATGACCAGCGCGCGCCTGCGATCTGGTGCCATCCGTTCCATCAGCGCGGTCAGCGGCTCATGAGGCGACGCTATAGGCACTTCGTTCAGGGGTATGGCAACGTCACGCACCAGCGTCGTGGCGCGCTGGTGCGGCGCCAGTTTGCGCAGTTGTGTCAGCGTGATCAGCCCAGTGATGGAGCCGTCCGAGTCCTCAACTGGGTAGGCCGAGTGGCGATCACCGAGCAGATAGCGCTGAATGAATTCCTCTGCTGTTATCCAACCCGGAGCTGTTCGCGGGTGGGGCGTCATCGCCTGATCGACAGTCACACCGGCCAGCGATTGTCTGACCAGTACCTGTGCCTCCTCGTCCCGGGCGGCGGTCAACAGAAACCAGCCGATAAAAGCCATCCACGCGCCACCAATCAGGGAGCCTTTGACGAATTCCGCCAGGCCTAAACCGATAAGAACGTAACCGAGAACCCGCCCGCACCGGGCCGCGGTGACCGCCGCGCGCGCAGGGTCGCCGGATCGGCGCCACAAAACAGCGCGCAGCACTCGGCCACCGTCCAGCGGCGCAGCAGGCAGCAGGTTAAACAACGCCAAAAACAGGTTGATAGCGGCCAGCCACCAGGCGACAGCCACCATGATGGACTCGACACCAAGGTGGTGCAGCACCTTAGCGGTCCCCGCAAACACGGCTGCCAGCGCCAGGCTGACCGTCGGACCCGATGCGGCGATTTTGAACTCGGATTTCGCTGTCTTGGCCTGGCCGCGTAGCCGTGCGACGCCGCCGAACAGCCACAGCGTCAAGCTATCCACGGCGACTCCCTCACGACGGGCAACCAACGCATGGGTAAGTTCGTGAGCCAGTAGCGACGCCAGCAGCACTAGGGCGCCGATCAGCCCGGCGAGCCAGTAGGTCGATGTCGAATAGCCCGGACTGGCATACGGCAGCGACGTCGCCAAGCTCCACGTGAACAACCACAAGATCACCACGGTGCTCCAATGGATGCGCACCGGAAATCCATCTACCGTGCCTATCCGAATGTCCTCATGCATTGCGTGCTCCTCGGTTCACGGGATAGTCGACATAAGGCCTATCGCAGAGGAAGTTCTTGTGACGTTGGACCTTTAACTTTCGCCGAAGGAAGGCTGCTGTCGGGCGAACTATTCGATGACCAGTTGATCGTCGACGTTGTTCACGCCTGACACCGACCGGGCTGCGCGCCGCGCAGCCTCATCTTCTGCCCATGAACTGACGGTGCCGCGCAAAGTGACACGGCGTTACTCGTCTCGATGTCGATGTCGTCGACGTCCTGATTCACCGTTCGCGCCAGTTCTGTCCTGATCTTCTCGCGTACGTCAGCTGCCCGCGGGCCGGCATTCAACTCGATGTTGTTGGTCACGCCCGTCACCCCTGTGAGGTGTCTAATCGCAGTCTCGGCCGCGCTGCGCTGGAACTGCCAATCGACCTTTCCAGTGAGAGTCACCCAGCCGCTGTCGACCGTCGCTTCTACCGAATCAGGCACATCGCTATGCCATTTGATCGCGGTTGCCGCCGCGGACGCGATATCGACGTCGTCGCGGACGTGAGCGTCAGCGACTTCAACTTTCACATCATTCGCAACAGCCTGCACGCCGACCACCCGCCTCGCAGCCTTTGCGGCTTCGACCTTTTGCCAATAGGTCGGCACAGATCCCCGCAACGTCACCACGCCGTCATTCATGGCGACGGCAATACGAGAGGAGTCCACGGCCGGGTCGTCTTTCAGTTCCTCGACTACATCGTCGTTGACGAATACGTCGTCTTTGCTCACCGGGTTTCCTTCGGACGGGTAGAGATTCGTGTGCGATCCGCAATTACGAGCCTCTTCTGGTGCCGTAACGAATCAACAGTGTCGGAGGTCATCCGGCACAGGGCCAAAAGTCACTCAGCGCCTGGATTCGCCAGTTTGTCGACGCTCCGGGATCAAACGCCCGCCTGACATGCTGCTGTCTACAGCCCCCGTCGAATTGCCTGCGATGCCTGGCATTTGCGGGAAGAGCGGTTCGCGCCGCGGGTAGCGAGAAAGGCGGCCACCTCAAACTCACGAAGACCGTGACAACCTCGGTTAACGTCGTCTACCGTAGCCAAATGGGAGTGAATGCGGAAATGGTGCGGTGCAGTGAAGTTGGCTCGGCCCAACACGCCGCTCGGGCAGACCGCGCGATCATCCCACCGTCGCACAACGGCCGGCCCTTCCCCCCGCTGAGTCGACAATGACGCCGCCCGACCGGCTCCGCAGATCACGCGCGAGTAAAGCGACAGCCCGGGCGGTGCTTGGCGCCGGGATCCACGGCGTGATCGGCGGTATTCGAGGAACCGCCAACGGAATCCGCGATGGCTGGCAGCAAGGTAGTCAGTCAGTGGCCGGGCGGCCGGGCGAGGCCTGGTATCGGGGCGTTGTCGGCGGCATCCGGGGGACGCTCAACGGAATTCGCGACGGTTGGAGCGGAGGCAGTCAATCCCCCCGGCCGCCGCATTGACGTCGCATCGCTGGGATCCAAATGATGGCGGCATCCTCGAATGGTTTGCGGGTCTGTCAAACAGCAAGAATTGCAATCACTTACACAACAGCTGAGATCGGACTTGGCCGGCTAATAGCGTAAGTGGTGATTCAACTTCAGCTCCCGACAGCGCCTTTCAGCTCCTGAGCGAGCTGATCAGTTGTCGAGTCAATGGTGTGTTTCACTGTCTTGGCCGCGCGGGTGACAGCCTCATCGAACGCCTTGTCAAGGGTTGGCTCTCCGACCATGATCAGCGCTGCCTGGCTGCCGCTCAGCTCGCCAGCGGCTTCTTTGAGCTCCTTGCGGGATAGCGGCCCCATGCCGAGTTCTTCTGGAATGATGCGGATCCGGGGTCGATCGAGCCGCTTGACGATATGGGGCTTCCCATTCTCGTTGTCGACGACAGCCGCATCGAATTTCCCAACCACCTCGTCCTTATGGAGCTGTTCGACAGCATCGAGATCGGCCTTCGCGACATCGACGCTATCGTAAACAGCAACGTAAAAGGCACTATTGTTGTCCGCCATTTGACCTCCCAGTCTGGAAAATGAAGGCGACAACACACCTTCCCCCAGAGGCTAAGGCGCTGCAGGCTGCCGTCCGTAGGGCCGAAGGTCCCATCTCCGCGCCGATCCGTAGCGCCTGGCCGAGGTTCGGTGGTGGGCGGCGAACTCGTTGGCACGGCAGATGCCTCGCGCACTCAGGGCACCACGACGGCGCGGCCGTACACCTTCCCGTCGTGGAGGTCGCGGTAGGCCTGCGCTGCGTCGTCCAGCGAGTAGATGGTCGTCTCGATGTGCAGCAATCCCCGGGCGGCCAAACAGATGACTTCGGCCAGCTCGAAACGGGAACCCCAGTAGGTTGTCTGGATGCTGACCTCGTAGGGCTGCGAAAAGAAAGACAGCGGGATACTTCCCCCGGCAATGCCGACGATCGTGGCGTCACCAAGCGTGCGCACAGCTGTCCGAGAGAGCTCCATCGTCGACGTGGCTCCGACAAAGTCGAGGAGCACATCCGCGCCGTAGCCTCGAGTGAGGTCCTTGATGGCCACGGCCGCGAGATCGTCGGATGTGAGCACATGGTCGGCGCCCACCTTCGTCGCCAGATCCAGTGCCTCCTGCCGATTGTCGACCGCGATCACCTCGGCAGCAGTTGTCGCCTTGATAAGCTGGATGGCTACGTGGCCGAGCCCGCCGACGCCTACCACCACCACGGTGGACGTCGGCGTCATCTTCGACCATGACCGGCGGATCGCGTGGTACGGCGTGAGCCCGGCGTCGGTGAGTGGAGCCGCCGTCGCCGGCTCAAGGCCGTCGGGCAGCCGTACCAGCAGCCGCTCGGCCGGCACGAGCAAGTACTCAGCCATGCCGCCGTCAAGGCCAAGCCCGCCACCGCCGCCGACCACTGGTGCCTTGGCCTGATCCTCGCAGTAGTCCTCGAAGCCCTGCTCGCACCGGCTGCATTTGCCGCATCCCCACGCGCCATAGACCGCGACCGCGTCGCCCTCCGACACGCTGGTGACGGCTGCCCCGACCGAGTCGACCCACCCGGCATTCTCGTGTCCCAGTGTGAACGGCATCGTCCACGGCATCATGCCCGGCTGGAAATCATGCATCAGGTGGAGGTCGGAATGACACGCCCCGGCGCCTCCGATCTTGACGACGACCTCGGCTGGACCCGGTGTTGGCTTTGGCACCTCCATCAGCTCTGGATCGGTCTTCCAATCAGTCAATCGCAGAGCCTTCATCGGTCACCGTCCTGTCGCCGCTTCAACCGTGACAGTCAACAAGTTTCGACATGTGCTTACCGGTTCATGCCGCCGATTCGCGCAGTTATGTTTCTTTGTCGTCCACGACATCCACGACCACGCCCCACGGGGACCTGACGAAGCCTTCACCGAGGTCGACTTCGACGGCTTCAGGGGCTGGTTCAATGGGGTCGTACAGCTCGACGCGGTAAGCGGAGAAATCGGCACGCTTTGCGGCGATCGCCCGCGCCATATCAAGGCGAGTCGTCGCGTACGTGTACTCCTTGCCATCATCCGGGTTCAAGGTACGCGTAGTCGCGTCTCCGGGATTGAGTCCCTGTGTATCAGCCCGGTAATAGGCCGCGTCGTCACTCATCTCGTCAGTCTCTCCGTCCGTCTTCTGTTCACTCAGCCGACGGCATGGGGGGTCAGTTTAACGATTCACTTTGCTGGACCTGCCCTGTTTGACCAAATTACGCATATTTGGAAATCGACGAAATTTTCGTCGGGCACAACCCGACCAGGACATCGCCCTTGGTCACCTAGCGGATGGCTGTCAGGCCCGGTCGATGTCGGGTTCGATGTAGACGATTCGAGCTGCCGGAACGGCAGTCCGTATCTTGACCTCGGCAGCGTCGATAGCGGAGGCAACGGTCGCCAGGTCGACGCCCGGCGCCACGGAAACCTTTGCCGCAACAAGCAATTCGTCCGGGCCCAGGTACTGCGTGCGGAGGTGGATTACACGATCGACATAGTCAGTGGACTCCAACGCTTCCCGGATCTCCGCAGTCTCCGACGCGGTGGCGCTCTCGCCGATCAAGAGGCTGTGCATCTCCCCCATGAGGAACACCGCGACTGCGCCGAGCAGCACGCCGATCGCCAGCGTTGCGACGCCGTCCCAGACCGACGAGCCGGTAAGGACGGTTAAACCTACACCCGCCATCGCCAGCGTCAGCCCGATCAAGTCGGCGGTGTCTTCCAACAGCACCACCGGCAGCTCGGGGTCACGGGAATCGCGGATGAATCGCCACCAAGACTTGTCGCCCTTCAGCGAGCGCGATTCAGTGCGAGCCGTGTAGAAGCTGTAGGCCTCCAAGCCTGCCGCCATGATCAGAATCGCCAGCGCCACAACCGGAGACGTGAGCGGTTCGGGGTGAGCCACCTTGCGACAGCCCTCGTACAGCGCGAAGCCTGCCCCTAACGTGAATATCAGAAGGGCCACGACGAACGACCAGAAGTACCGGCTGCGACCGTAGCCGAAGGAATGCAGAGTGTCCGCCTGTTTCCGGGCAGAACGCTGCCCGAGCAGAAGCAGGCCTTGGTTGGCGATGTCAGCAACCGAGTGGACCGACTCGGCCATCATGGCTGCGCTGCCCGTGACCACGAAACCAGCGAACTTCGCGGCGGCGATGCCGACGTTGGCTGCCAATGCCGCCACGATGGCTCTAGCACTGTCAGGGTGATCGGTGGCGTTCATTGTCTAACATCATCGCTTCGCCATCGACCGCACTGGACATCTTCGCAATCTGGGCAGTGGCAACCTCGGAGAGCCCGCGCTGAATGTTTCCGCCTGGCCATGCGTATTCGGCTCAGTCGTCGTCAAGTTATAAGTTGACTCGATGGCGCCGCGGACATCGCCGGGACTGCGGCAGATCACAGAAGCCGTCGGTGCCCTCGACGCTGAGGTGTTCGAGGCGATCGCGAACTCACGTAGCCCACTGCTCGACCGCGCGATGCCGGCGCTCAGCCGTGCCGCCGAGAATGGCAAGCTGTGGTTTGCGATCGGGGCCGCGCTGGCACTGTCGGGCAGTCGATCGGCTCGGCGCGGCGCGGGCCGTGGTGTCGTGAGCTTGGCGGTGACAGGTGCGATCACCAATCAGCTGGCTAAGCGGTTGTGGCGACGAAAAGCGGCCCCGTTTCGGATCGGTTCAGCTGTTGCGGCGTCTGCCGCTTCCGCGGTCGGTGTCGGAGTGGAGAACCCAGAGCTACCTCTGCACGACGACCGCTCCGACGAGCGATGCCTCCGGGACACGCTTGACCGTTGATGGAGGACTTTGGACCCTACGCCTCACACCGTGGGGAAGCGACGATGACGGAAGCACTAGGGGAGGTAGAGAGAAGGAAGCCGGCATGCCCGACCCCGCTCATCGAATCCGCCGAACGCTCATCGAACACATCCGCAAAGTGGTGGCCCAGCATCACGAACGCCGTGGCGGTGACGATGCTCAGGTGGCCTGTAGTTGCGGAGCCGCGGGAATAGCCGATTTTCCTGGCCACGTCGCAGAGCAGATCGTCGACGCGCTAGACCTCAAGGCAGAGGCTCGAGGCCACGCCACAAAACAGATCCGCTATGCCACCGCGTGGTTTGACTGGGAGTTAACTCAGCTAGAGGGTGCCGAATGCTAGACCGCGGCACGGCTAAGTGATGGCGGGCAGCGCAATGGAGCGGTTGGCGAGCGCGTCGCGCGGGGTGGTAACGCGGGGTGGTAAGGGGCCCCTATGCGTGCAATGACCGTCGTGCCAGGCCGCGCTCCCAAGGCGCCATGAAGGTTTGAGCCATGTGCTGTGATTACCGCGCCACTTGCGCGGCGGCATGCCGTGGGTCCGGGTGAACAGCCTGCTGAGTAGCCGGCATCGGATATCCCGACCCGCCTGGCGACTTCTTGGATCGCCAGCCGGCGGCTACGGTGGTTTCTGTGACGAAATATCATCCGCATGACTATCTTCCCGCCGCTGGCCACGACGCATTCCTGCCGGGCTACGACTTGTTGACCCGCCTGTTCGGCTTCCAGCGGGTACATCAACGCCTGATCGATTAGGCCGAACTCGCCGAGGGCCAGCGCGTTCTGGAAATCGGCTGCGGTACCGGCAATCTCACCATTCGCGCCAAACGCGCCCAGCCGGGCGCCGAGGTAATCGGGTCCGACCCCGATCCGCTGGCGCTGAAACGTGCTCAGCGAAAAGTCAAACGGCTGAACGGAATTCGCTTCGAACAAGGCTACGCGCAACGACTGCCCTACGAAGACGGCGAATTCGACCGCGTGCTGTCGTCGATGATGCTCCACCACCTTCACAGCGGCGCGAAACCTGCAGCCGCGGCCGAGATTTTCCGCGTGCTGCGTCCCGGCGGCAGGCTGCACCTGGTCGACATGGGCGGCAACTTGACCGCCGAGGACGGGCTGGCGGCACGTCTGGTCAGGCACAGCCCGCATGCGGCCGGCAACCTCGGCGACGCGATTCCCCTGCTACTTCGTTCCGCGGGGTTCGACTGCACCGAGCTCGCCACTGAACGGCATCGCTTCGTGGGACGGCTCACCTACTTTTCCGCCACCCGTCCGGCTTAGCGCTGGTCGAACGCCACCTTGACCGCGCCAGTTTCACCCTGGTTGGCTATCGCCAGGAAGGCCTCCCGCCATTGGTCGAGCGAAAACGTGTGAGTCAGCATGGGACGCAAGTCAATTCGGCCGTCGGCAACCAGGTCGAGGTAGTGCTGGATCGCGTGCTTGCGTTGCCCGGCGACCTCTTCGAAACCGAATGCGTTGCTGCCGACCCAGCTGATTTCCTTGAAGTACAACGGACTCCACTCCCACCGGCCGGGCGCGTGCACACCGGCCTTCACCAGCGTCCCGCGCGACGTGAGCACCCGCACGCCGACTTCGAACGTCTCGGGTTTTCCGACGGTGTCGTAGACGACGTCGACGGCGCCGGGGTGTGCCATCGGCAAGCCTTGCAGTGGCTGCCAGAGTCGGCCGCCGCCCCAGCTCACCAACTCTTCGATGACGGCCAGCCGCGGCTCGTGCGCCAGCACGACGGCGGCTCCGAACCGGCGGGCCAGCTGCGACTGGGCCTCGAAGCGGGCGACCACCGCGACCGCCACGTCCGGGTAGAGGGCCCGCAGGATGGCCAGCGCGCACAGTCCCAGCGAGCCGGCGCCGTAAACCAGGACCCGTCCCGATCGCGGCGGCGGATGGCGGGTGATGGCGTGCAGCGACACCGAGAACGGGTCGGCGAACACGGCCAGCTCGTCGGGCACCGATTCGGGCACCGTGAACAGCATGCTGTCGTGGGCCGGCATCAACTCGGCATAGCCGCCGGTCACGTCGGCCGATACGCCGGTGTGGATCCCGGGCTTGATGTCGCCGTCGCAAAAGCTCCAGCACAGGCTGTAGTCGCCGCTACGGCAGGCCGGGCAGGGGGGCTCGACGCCCCGCGGCCCGCACGACAGCCACGGGTTGAGCACGACACGCTGGCCCACCTGCAGCCCGCGGGCCCTCGGCCCGACCTCCACCACGTCGGCGACCACCTCGTGGCCCATCACTTGAGGAAACGAGCAGAAGGCCGCCATCGCGTTGTCGGCGTCACCTTCGCCGAAGTCCAGCAGGATCTGCTTGGAGTCCGAGCCGCAAATGCCGGTCAGCCGTGGTCGGGTGATTACCCAATCATCATGCAGCAGTTGAGGATCCGCTACCTGCTGCAGCGCTACCGGGCTATGAGTCAGTGCGTCGCCGGGTCCGTCCGACGGCTGCGGCGGCACCCCGAAAACCAGCGCCTTCATCGCGTTGCCATCGCGGCCGCTCCGGCGATGTAGGCGTCGAGGTCGGCGTCTTTGGCCGCGACGACCGCCTTCATGTCCGGCAGATAGTGCTCGAAACGGTCGCTGCCCAGCGCTGCGATGATGCCGTCGGCCACCTCGGCGGCCGGCACCTTGGGCCCCTGATAGAGGGGTTCCTCGCTGCCGGGCTGATCCCAGATCTCCGTGTCGACGGGCCCCGGCTCGATCAGCTTCACGCCGACGCCGGTGCCGTGCAGGTCGACGGCCATCGACTCGCTCCAACCGCAGAGCGCGAACTTGCTGGCGCAGTAAGCAGCCTCGTGGATGATGCCCAACCGGCCACCCATGCTGGACACGTTGACGATGACACCGTGCCCGCGGTCCAGCATCCGGGGCAAGACGGCCAACGTCAGTCGCATCGGGGCCAGGAAGTTAACCCGCATGACGTGCTCGACCTCGGCCGGATCCAGCGCATCGACGGGTCGCCGCTTCGGCACGGCGGCGTTGTTGACCAGCACGTCGATGCCACCCAGGTCGTCCCATGCCCGCAACCCCAGCTCGCCGACCATCGCGGTTTGAGCCAGATCAGCCGCCCACATCGTCGAGTCGGCCGAGGTTCTGCGGCAATCGGCCAGGACCTCGGCAAGACGCTCCGAACGACGGGCGATCAGTCCCAGCACCGCGCCCTGGGCGGCCAGCCGCCGGGCCAGGGCGGCGCCGATGCCCGATGACGCGCCGGTGATCACCACCCGCTTTCCTGCCGCCGAATACGCCATGGCCTCAGCGTGGCGCGAATGGCCAGTTGTGGCAGGGGTTTCGGCAATATGCGCGGATAAGTGGGAATCAATGGGAATTAAGCGGCATGGTAAGCTCGTTATATTGGCTAAGTATCAACCTGGCTTCTTTTCGGAGGGGTAGCGATGGCACGCACCGACGGCGACACCTGGGATCTGGCCTCGAGCGTCGGCGCCACCGCCACGATGGTTGCGGCGGCCCGCGCGATGGCGAGCAAGACCGAACGTCCGCTGATCAATGACCCGTTCGCCGAGCCGCTGGTTCGGGCGGTGGGTCTGGACCTGTTCACCCGATTAGCCACCGGTGAGCTCACCCCCGCCGACCTAGAGGACGACGGCGACGGTGCTCCCGCGGGTGTCCAGCGGATGACCGACAACATGGCGGTCCGCACCAAATTCTTCGATGAGTTCTTCATCGAGGCGACCAACGCGGGCATCAAGCAGGCGGTGATCCTGGCGTCCGGACTGGATGCCCGCGCCTACCGGCTGCCCTGGCCGGCCGGCACCACGGTGTATGAGATCGACCAGCCGCAAGTCATCGAATTCAAATCCCGCACGCTCGCCGAGCTGGGCGCCCAGCCCACCGCTCATCGGCGCGCGGTTGCCATCGACCTGCGCGACGACTGGCCGGCCGCGCTGCGTTCGGCTGGTTTCGCGCCTGATCAGCCCTGCGCGTGGAGCGCCGAGGGCCTGCTGGGCTATCTGCCGCCCGACGCGCAGGACCGCCTGCTCGACACCATCACCGCGCTCAGCGCACCGGGCAGCCGCATCGCGACCGAAAGCGGACCCAACCGCAACCCCTCGCACCAGCAGCGGGTCAAGGATCGGATGCGGACTGTGTCGGAGCGCTGGCGCAAACACGGCCTCGATCTCGACATGACCGAGTTGGTCTACTTCGGCGACCGCAACGAAGCGGCGAAATACCTGTCCGACCACGGATGGCAAATGACCGGAAACAGCATCCGGGAACTGTTCGCGGCCAACGGACTTCCACCCATCGAGCAGGACGACTTGCCGTTCGCCGACCGTCAGTACGTGCATGGCACGCTGACCGACAAAAACTAGGAGCAATGACCATGACACACGCCCAATCCGGAAGGTACGACGGCGACAGCTGGGACCCGGCATCCAGCGTGGGGGCGACCGCGACGATGGTCGCCGCGTCACGCGCACTGGCCTCGCAGGGGCCCGACCCGCTGCTCGACGATCCGTTCGCCGACCCGCTGGTGCGTGCGGTGGGCTTGGCCCCGTTTATCCGCCTTATCGACGGCGAGGTCGTCCTGGACGAAGACGACCCATCGCTAAACGGCCGCACGCGGGCTGAGCAGATGACCGTGCGGACACGGTTTTTCGATGACTTCTTCATCAACGCTGCTGAAGCCGGTATCCGCCAGGCGGTGATCCTGGCTTCTGGCCTGGACACCAGGGCCTACCGGCTGCCCTGGCCGGCGGGGACGGTGGTCTACGAGATCGACCAACCGCAGGTCATCGAATTCAAGACCAACACCCTGGCGAATCTCGGCGCCGACCCGACCGCCGAGCGCCGCACGGTCAGCGTCGATCTCCGTGACGACTGGCCAACGGCGCTGCGGCAGCAAGGCTTCGATGTCAACCAACCGACGGCGTGGAGCGCCGAAGGGTTATTACCCTACCTGCCGCCCGAGGCCCAGGACCGATTGTTCGACAACATCACCGCCCTCAGCGCGCCGGGAAGTCAGCTCGCCACCGAGCACATCTCGAACCCGGACGCCTTCTCCGAAGAAAGCGTGCAGCGTATCGGCGAGCGTTGGCGCCGCGCCGGTTTCGACCTCAACCCGGCCGACCTGTTCTATCACGGCGAGCGCAGTATCGTGGTCGACTATCTGACCGGTCACAACTGGCAGGTAGCCGCCCATCCCGCTCCGGAGCTGTACGAGCGCAACGGATTTACCTTCCCGGACGACGAGTCGATGGCCATGTTCCGGGACATGAGCTACGTCGCGGCCACCCTCGGATAGGACGGCCGTGGCGCGCACGGATGACGACAGCTGGGACCTGGCCTCCAGTGTGGGTGCCACCGCAACGATGATCGCCGCCGGCCGCGCGATGGCGACGAAGGATCCCCGCCGCCTGATCGACGATCCGTTCGCCGAACCGCTGGTGCGCGCCGTCGGGCTGGATTTCTTCGTGAAGTTGATCGACGGTGAGATCGACTTCTCGACCATCGAGAACGCATCTCCCGCCCGAACGCAGGCCATGATCAATGGAATCGTGGTTCGCACCAAGTACTTTGACGACTACCTACTGGCGGCCGTCAATGCGGGTGTGCGTCAAGTGGCGATCCTGGCGTCCGGCCTGGACTCTCGGGCCTACCGGTTGCAGTGGCCGGCCGGAACCGTGGTCTATGAGGTCGACCAGCCGCAGGTGATCGAATTCAAGACGACCACGCTGGCCGGCTTGGGCGCACAGCCCGCCGCCGAGCGCCGTACTGTCGGCATCGATCTGCGCTACGACTGGCCGACAGCACTGCAGGCGGCGGGATTTGACCCGCACGCACCGGCGGCGTGGCTGGCCGAAGGTCTGCTGATTTACTTGCCGCCCGAGGCCCAGAACCGGTTGTTCGACAACATCACCACGCTGAGTGCGCCAGGCAGCGCCGTTGCCACCGAGTACGTTCCGGGGCTGAAGGATCTAGACCCCGACCGGATTCGCGAGCAGACCGCGCAATTTCGCGAGCATCTCGACATCGATATGCCGTCGCTGGTGTACACCGATGAGCGCAGCCACGTCATCGAATACCTACGAAGCAAGGGCTGGGACGCTGCGGGCACCCCTCGCGCGGAGTTGTTCAACCGCGACGGACTCGAGCTTCCCTCCCCCGAGGATGACGAGCCGCTTGGCGAAATCATCTACGTCAGCGGCACACTCGCGGGCTAGAAGCGAGACTCCCCCAGCCACAGCACGCTGGCACCACTGAACGTCCGCTCGGCCTGCTCGATGATTCCGGCCAGCGACTGGCCGATCAACACGCCCAATGCATCCGGCAACGACGCTGCCGCCGGTTGCGACGACGGGCGTGGCCGCATGAAGTCCCACAACGACGAGCCCGGGTAGCAGACGATGCGAACCTTGGCGTCCTCGTCCAAGCCCGCCAGCACCTTGGCCCGGCGCACCGCAGTGCGTAAGCCGCCGAGCTCATCGACCAGGCCGTGCCCGAGGGCATCCGCACCGGTCCAGATACGGCCCTGGGCGACTGCCTCCACCGCATCGGTGCTCAGCTTGCGCCCGTCGGCCACCCGCTGTACGAAGTCGGCATAGCACAGGTCCGCCTCGGCCTCGACCCGGGCGCGCTGCTCGTCGGTGAACGGTGCGTTGATCGACCAGGCGTCGGCATTGGCGTTGGTGCGCACCGCATCCGACCCGACACCCAGCCTGTCCTTCAGATCCCGGGCGATCAGCTTGCCGGTGATCACCCCGATCGAGCCGGTGATCGTGCCGGGGTTCGCCACGATCGCGTCGGCGCCCATCGCGACGTAATAGCCGCCGGAAGCGGCGATCGCGCCCATCGACGCCACCACCGGCTTGCCGCGGTCACGAGCCTTTTTTACTTCTCGCCAAATGGTTTCCGACGCGCTGACCGAGCCGCCCGGGGAGTCCACCCGCAACACGATCGCGGACACCGAATCATCGGCGGCCGCCTCGCGCAGACCCGCCGCGATGGTGTCCGCACCGGCGCTGGAGTTGCCGAACGGCAATATCCCCCGGCCGCCGCGGCCGCTGACGATCGAACCCGCGACGGTGACGACGGCGATCGTCGACTTGGGTCCGCGCCCAGGCACGGACGGCAACGGGGATCCGCCCGGCGCAGTGGCACGGGCATAACGGCTCAGGTATAGCCGTGGCGGCGCATCGTCGCCGTCAGCGTCACCGGACTCAGGCGAAATTCCTTTGGCCCCAACGAGTTCCGCGATACGCGCATATGCCTCGTCACGGTATCCGACGTGGTCGATCAGGCCCGAGGTCACGGCGTCTTCGCGGAGCAGCGGCGCACGGTCGGCCAGCGCATCGAGAGCGTCCTGGCCGATCCGCCGCGAGTCGGCGACCGCCTTCCACACCTGAGCACGCAGGCTCTCCAACAGCCGGGTATCGGCTTCTCGATGTGCATCGGTGTAGCGGTCTTCGGTGAAAAGGTTTGCCGCCGACTTGTATTCACCGCGGGTGACGAACTGCGCTTCGATGCCGGCCTTGTCCAGCGCGTCACGCAAGAACAGGGCGTTGGTGGCAAAGCCGATCAGCCCGACCGTCCCCGACGGCTGCATCCACACTTCGCCGAACGCCGACGCCAGGTAGTAGGACAGCGTTCCGGGATACGTCTCGGCCCACGCGAGCGACGGCTTGACCGCGGCGAAAGCTTTGACGGCATCGCGGACTTCCTGAACCGGTCCTGCCGCGGCCGCAGGAAGCTGCACGCGCGCGATCAGGCCGGCGACCCGTGGATCGTCGGCGGCCCGGTGCAACGCCGATACCGCTTCGCGCAGCACCAATGGACGGCCGCCGCCGCTGATCATCGACAGCGGATCGAACCCGACGGCTTCCGGTGGCGTGGCGCGCAGGTCGAGTTCGAGCACGCAGCCTTTGGGTACGCCGTGGTGGCCGGCCGTGTCGACCCGGCGAGCAAACGCGCGAACATCGCCGACACCCGGCGGCTTTGGCAGGAAGGCAAACATGAATCGAGCCTACCGATGACCACCGGCTCGGCCCGACCGTACGGTGGTGGGGTGCGATTTTCCATCTCGATCCACCAACTTGACCCGGCCGTTGGCGGAGGACTAGCCGGCCCGGGTCTCCGCGACTACCTGGCTCGGGCCGAAGAGCTCGGGTTCGAGGGCGGCTGGGTTCTCGAACAGATCGTCGGCGAGGCGCCGCTGCTGGCGCCGCTGGAACTGCTGGCCTACGCCGCGGCCTGCACCGAGCGGCTGCGGCTCGGCGTTGCCGTGCTGGTCTCGTCGTTGCACGATCCGCTCCAGCTGGCCTCGGCGGTGACCGCCGTCGATCGGCTCAGCCACGGCAGGCTGGACGTCGGCGTGGCGCCCGGCGGTGGCTTCCGCGCGTTCTCCGCGTTCGGGGTGGACAAAGCCACCTACATCAGCAGCTTCACCGAAGGCCTGGAATTGATGAAGGCGGCGTGGTCGGACAAGCCGCGCGTGACGTTTTCCGGCCGGTTCCGCCAGGTTGACGGTCTGCCGATCGAGCCGAAACCCGTGCAGCGGCCACATCCGCCGATCTGGTTCGGCGGCCAGGCCCGCAAGGCGCTGGCCCGCGCGGTGCGCCACGGCGACGCGTTCCTCGGCGCCGGTTCGTCGAGCACCGCGACGTTTGTCGAGGTGGTGAAGACGGTGCGTCACGAGCTGGACGAGCAGGGCAAGGATCCTGCCAAGTTCAGCATCGGCAAGCGCGTTTACCTGATGATCGATGACGACCCGGCCAAGGCCCGCGAACGCGTCCTCGCCGGGTTGCACCGCATCTACGGCGCGATGCCCGGCATCGAAGCGGTGCCGGTGTCCGGCACGCCCGGCGATGTCGTGGCCGGACTACGCGAAGTCATCGACGCCGGCGCAGAGATGATTCTGCTCAATCCGGTCGGCCGTGATCTGGCGGAGGATCGCGAGCAGATGGAACGCCTTGCCGCAGAAGTCATTCCGCAGCTGCGCGAGTGAGTTGAACCACACCAACCACAGCAGTAACCCACCGAGAGATCGGGAAAGCGGCGACCCGGCTGGTCGGTGAAGTCGCTCGAAGGTGGGCACATCGCGCATCCCGACGGCGAGGGATCCAAGTGACGGGTGTGACTGCGCCCGAGGTACCGATCGACTGGTTCGGTGCCCACGCGGGGTAGCACAGCGATATAACCACTGCATGGTTCTCAAAGTGACCGTGTCGCCCGACCTGGTTGGCGGAGACGTCGACGAGGGTTACGGCAAGGTCGCCGATGCGTTTCGCGTCAACTTCGCGTCCGGTCGCGAGGTCGGCGCCGCGATGGCGGTCTACCGCAAGGGCGTCAAGGTGGTCGACCTGTGGGGCGGCTACGGCAACGGCATCACCAAAACGCCGTGGCAGCACGACACGATGGTCAACATGTTCTCGACGACCAAAGGGATTGCCGCCCTTGCCGTCGCGTTGGCGGTATCGCGCGGATTGTTCGGTTACGACGATAAAGTCGCCAACCACTGGCCGGAGTTCGCAGCGACCGGCAAAGCTGACGTCACCGTCCGGCAGCTGCTCGGCCACCAGGCCGGGCTGTGCGTACTAAAGCCAGCGCCGACCGTGCGCGATGTCGCCGACCCGGCAAGGCTTTCGGCGATGCTGGCGGCCCAGAAGCCGGCGTGGCCGCCGGGCACACGGCACGGATACCACGCGATCACATTGGGCTGGTACGAATCCGAACTCATCCGTCGGACCGACCCGGCCGGCCGTACATTGGGCCGCTTCCTCGCCGACGAGATTGCCGGGCCGCTGAACCTGGACCTGCATATCGGACTTCCGGACTCGGTGGCCCGCGAGCGGGTGGCGCACTTGCACCACTGGTCGCGCGCGGAAGGGCTCTTGCACCTCGGTGTCCTGCCGGGGCCCCTCATCGCTGCGTCGTTCAACCCGGTCGGACTGCTCGCGCGCGCCGGTCGCCTGCCGGCCGACGTGGACCCGTGGGGCGGCGACTACAACCGCGACGACGTACGTGCCATCGAGATTCCTTCGGCCAACGGAATCGGGACAGCCGCTGCCGTCGCCAGGCTCTACGGTGCCGCGGCCACCGGGGATGCCGCGCTCGGCGTGACGACAGGCGTGCGCGACGAGCTCATGGCCCAGCCCACCCCACCGAGCCGTGGGCTGCGGGACAAGGGGCTGCACGTCGACGTCGTCTATTCGCTGGGGTTGTCAAAGCCGGCACCTGTGTGCGTGTTTGGGTCGTCCGACAAAGCCTTCGGCACACCAGGCTTCGGCGGCTCGTTTGGCTTCGCCGACCCCGACACCGGGGTCGGGTTCGGCTATCTGATGAACCGGCTGGGTTTCCACCTGGTCAGCGATCCACGAGAACTCGCGTTGCGCCAAGCGGTCTTCCGTGACGTGCTGGGTGCACGCCCGCAGGCCTAGAGCTCGGTAGCAGAGCCTCCGGCGGCGGTGATCTTCTCCCGCGCGCTGCCGCTGAATTTGTGCGCGGTGACATCGACCTTGACGGTCAGCTTGCCATCGCCGAGGACCTTGACGAGCGAGTTCTTGCGCACCGCGCCCTTGGCCACCAGCTCGTCGAGACCGACCGAACCGCCTTGGGGGAACAACCGATTGATGTCCCCGACGTTGACGATCTCGTATTCGGTGCGGAACCGGTTGCGGAAGCCCTTGAGCTTGGGCAGCCGCATGTGAATCGGCATC
>DATJOR010000214.1:0-4215 GCA_035506875.1 Mycobacterium sp. | reverse complement strand
CCGGCACGCCGGCGAACGCCCGGCGGGGCGGTCGGACACAGCGGCTGCGAAAGCCCTGTCGAAATCGCGTGTTGCCAGATCGATGCGGGCAAGCACAGGGCTGTCATGGATGATGGTTACGTGTCAGAGATCAAACGTAAGGGCGCTGCGCGCAACGCGAAGCTGGCCAGCATTCCGGTCGGCTTCGCCGGCCGGGCGGCGCTCGGGTTCGGCAAGCGGCTGACCGGTAAGTCGAAAGACGAGGTCAATGCCGAACTGATGGAGAAGGCGGCCAACCAGCTGTTCACCGTGCTCGGTGAGCTCAAGGGTGGCGCGATGAAGGTCGGCCAGGCGCTGTCGGTGATGGAAGCCGCGATTCCCGACGAGTTCGGCGAGCCGTACCGGGAAGCGCTGACCAAGCTGCAAAAAGACGCGCCGCCGCTGCCCGCCGCGAAGGTGCATCGGGTGCTCGACGCCCAGCTCGGCACCAAGTGGCGCCAACGGTTCTCCGAGTTCAACGACACACCGGTGGCGTCGGCGAGCATCGGGCAGGTGCACAAGGCGGTGTGGTCGGACGGGCGCGAGGTCGCCGTCAAGATTCAGTACCCGGGCGCCGACGAGGCGCTGCGCGCCGACCTGAAGACGATGCAACGCATGGTCGGGGTGGTCAAACAGCTCGCTCCGGGTGCCGACGTGCAGGGCGTCGTGGACGAACTGATCGAGCGCACCGAGATGGAACTGGACTACCGGCTGGAGGCCGACAACCAGCGCGCATTCGCCAAAGCGTATGAGGGCCACCCGCACTTCCTAATCCCGCACATCGTGGCTAGCGCACCCAAGGTCGTGATCCAGGAGTGGATCGATGGCGTGCACATGGCGGAGATCATCCGCGACGGCACCGTCGAACAACGCGATCTGATGGGTTCTCGGCTGCTGGAACTCACCTTCGACGCGCCGCGCCGGCTGGAGATGATGCACGGCGACGCCCATCCGGGAAACTTCATGCTGCTGCCCGACGGACGGATGGGGGTCATCGACTTCGGCGCGGTGGCCCCGCTGCCCGGCGGCTTCCCGATCGAGCTGGGAATGACGATCCGGCTGGCCAAGGAAAAGAATTACGACCTGTTGCTGCCGACGATGGAGAAAGTCGGCTTCATTCAGAAGGGCCAGCAGGTGTCGGTGCGCGATATCGACGAGATGCTGCGCCAGTACGTCGAACCCATCGAGGTCGAGGTGTTCCACTACACCCGCAAATGGCTGCAACGGATGACGGTGGGCCAGATGGATCGGTCGGTGTCGCAGATCAGAACGGCCCGGCAGATGGACTTGCCGCCCAAGTTGGCGATCCCGATGCGGGTGATCGCGTCGGTGGCCGCGATCCTGTGCCAGCTGGACGCGCACGTGCCGATCAAGGCACTGTCGGAGGAGCTGATTCCCGGCTTCGCCGAGCCCGACGCGGCCGTCATCTGAGCGCATCGGTTTTGGCCTAAGCGGCGACCGCACCTTTCCGCGGACGTCCGCGCGGCCGCTTGCGGTTCACGATGCAGCCGCGATCCAGGATCTCGCCACCCCAGACACCCCACGGCTCTTCGCGTTGTAGTGCCGCGGCCAGGCAATCGCTTCGAATCGGGCAGTCGGCGCACAACGCCTTGGCGCGCTCCAGATCCGACGGGCTGTCGGCGAACCACAGGTCGGGATCGCCGACGTGACAAGGCAACTCCGGCTGCTGTTCGTCAGGGACTGTCGGGCTCGACATGTCCGGTTCACCTGCTTCCTGATCTGGCGATGGTCTTGGAAGAGATCCGAACCAGGTGATGGGCTGTCGACCCAAAAACTATGGCCACGGATCCTTGTGACTTCGGGTCCGTGGCCATTTGGCGAGATTCTGAGCTTTACCTAGGTAGAACTCCGATCCACGGACGCGTCGGTCGCGGCGGCGTTGCGCTTGTGCGCAGCCGCCGATACGGCCGTCGCTACGGCGTGGGCAGCATGACGGGAGCCGATGTTGCCGGCCGCAACCACGGGCGATACACCGAACGCGCTCATGGCGATCATCGTGGCTCCCTCCTCTCGCCTAGTGGCTGCCGCCGGGCGCAGACAAACCCTGCAAAACCCCGGCGATTTCGGTTCGAGGCTAAATGGTAGCAAGCTGACTCGGCAACCGATTTTCTGACCTGTGGTTTTGGTAGCCGCTAGCTATCCGCGGCTGCGGACCAGCTCCAACACGTCCGGGCCGTACTGCTCGAGCTTGCGGGCGCCGATACCAGGGATCGCGACCAAAGCGGCGTCGTCGGAGGGCAGCATCTCGGCGATCGCGATCAGCGTGTTGTCGGTGAACACCACATATGCGGGCACCTTCAGATCCTTGGCGGTGCGCAGCCGCCAGTCTTTGAGCTGTAGCAACAGCTCGTCGTCGATATCAGCGGCGCATGTCTCACAGCGGCGCAGCATGATCGCCGCCGGCGTGGTCAGCTGGTTGTTGCAGACCCGGCAGCGCGACGCTGGCCCGCGATTTCGACGTGGCCGGCTCGCAGTGGAATCGGAAAGCGTCTGCGGGGAAAGGCCGTTGAGAAACCGGGACGGTTTGCGGCTCTGCCGCCCGCCCGGGTTTCGGGACAGCGCCCAGCTCAGCGCCAAATGCATTCGGGCCCTCGTGATTCCGACGTAAAGCAGTCGGCGCTCCTCTTCGACGGCTTCGCTTTCGGCGCCGTGGGCAAGCGCATGCGAGATCGGCAGAGTGCCGTCGGTCAATCCGACCAGGAATACCGCATCCCACTCCAACCCTTTGGCGGCGTGCAGCGAGGCCAACGTGACACCCTGCACCACCGGCGGATGACGCGAGTCGGCACGGGTTCGCAGCTCGGCCAGCAAACCGGGCAGGTCCAACTGCGGGCGGTGCGCCACCTCCTCGTCGACCAGTTCGGCCAACCCGGACAACGCCTCCCAGCGCTCTCGGGCCCGGGTGCCTGTCGGCGGTTCGGCGGTCAAACCCAGCGGTTCGAGCAGCCCCCGCACCACATCCGGCAGCGGCGATCGCAAGCGCGGCGAAGCCGGGCGCAGCGGGTCGCCGCCATCGGGCAGCGCTCCGTCGGTTTCACGGTTGGCCGCCCGCTGCAAGACCAGCAGGGCCTGGCGGATTTCCTGGCGGCTGAAAAAGCCCTCGCCGCCGCGGACCTGATACGGAATGCCGGCCTCGGTCAACGCCTCTTCGTAAACCTCGGACTGCGCGTTGATCCGGTACAGCACCGCGATCTCGGCCGGCGGCGTGCCGGATTCGACGAGCTGCGAGATCGCCTTCGCCACTGCGGCCGCTTCGGCCACCTCGTCGGGATGTTCGCTGAACGACGGAGCGGGGCCCGGTTCGCGTTGACCGACCAGGTGCAGCTTGCTTCCGGCCACCCGCCCGCGGGCAGCCGCGATCACCCGATTGGCCAGCGACACCACCTGCGGCGTCGACCGGTAGTCCCGTTCGAGGCGCACCACGGTTGCCTCCGAGAATTGCCGCGAGAAGTCCAGCAGGTAGCGCGGTGTGGCCCCGGTGAACGAATAGATCGTTTGGTTGGCGTCGCCGACGACGGTCAGGTCGTCCCGGTCCCCCAGCCAGGCCGACAGCACGCGCTGCTGCAGCGGCGTCACGTCCTGGTATTCGTCCACAACGAAGCAGCGGTAGCGATCCCGGAATTCTTCGGCGATCGCGGCATCGTTTTCGATCGCAGCGGCGGTGTGCAGCAGCAGGTCGTCGAAGTCGAGCAGCGCAACGTGCTCGCCGCGGGACTTGAGCGATTCGTAGGCCGCGTACACGGCGGCGACCCGCGCGGCGTCCAGCGGAATGTCGCGACCCGCTGCCGCCACCGCGTCCGGGTACTGCTCGGGCGAGATCAGTGACGCCTTGGCCCACTCGATTTCGCCGGCCACGTCGCGGACGTCGTCGGTGCTGAGCTGCAACCGGGAGCCGCTCGCAGCGCGGGCGACGACGGCGAACTTGCTGTCCAGCAGCTGCCAGCCGGTGTCACCGACGACCCGCGGCCAGAAATACCGCAGCTGCCGGTGCGCCGCCGCGTGGAATGTCAACGCCTGCACCGCGCCGACACCGGAGCCGGTGTGCGCCGCGGCCCCCAATGCCCGCAACCGGGTTCGCATTTCGCCCGCGGCACGCTGGGTGAACGTCACCGCCAACACTTGACCCGCGGCCACATGTCCGGCGGCGACGAGCTGAGCGATGCGGTGGGTGATGGT
>DATJOR010000213.1:0-9943 GCA_035506875.1 Mycobacterium sp. | reverse complement strand
CGCGCGCAACCAGCCACTCGTATACCGTCATCGCCGAGCGGATCAACGGCGCCGGCAGCGTCGGAACCACGTGGCCGTTGACCCGTATCGGAAACCAGTGCAGCGTCGCCAACGGAATGTCGCAATACTCTGCGACGTTGGCGGCGAGTTCTTGGTAACTCATGCCGGTGACCAGCAGGTCGGCTCCGTCCGCCAGCGAACTCAGCATCGTGCTCATCTGACCCCAGCACTGGGTGCCGGGCTCCCGAGATTCGCGCAACAACTTGCGCACGTCCCGTATCCGCCAGAAGTTGCGGAAGAAAAACGCCCAGAAGTTGCGCGTCGCTTCCAGCCATTCCTGGATGCCCGGCCCGTAGGCGACAGCCTCGAGCCCAGCCGCCTCGGCGAAGCCGACCAGATCGGGGGGGACGGCCACCAGCACGTCGTGGCCTCGGCGGCGCAGTTCACGGCCGACGGCGACGCCGGGCTCGACATCGCCGCGAGTTCCGTAGAACGCCAGCACAAACCTCATCGCGGGCTTCTCGGGAATGCGTCGGCTGCTAGTCATGGCGTCGGCTACTCTACATGTGATGAATTGCCCCGACGCTAGCAATGGCTACGCCGTGCCCCGCGCCAGGGGCGAATCGATCCACGTCCTCGGAGGCTGATCAGTGCCAGTCCGGATGCGTCACGCGCGGGGATCCAGTTATGGCTCCGCCCACAAAGACGTTGTGCGGCACGATGATCGGCTCGCGCTGGTGGATCAAGCCTTCTTTGCCGGACATAGCGCCGCCGGCCAGAAGGATGTCATGCAGGTGGTGTGGGTGTATGAGCACGCGATCGACTGGGATGGGCTGAGGCGCTTTCACCACAACCTCGGTCGCGGATTGTTGGGGCGGCTCATTGAGCGCTCACCGCTGCCGTTCGCCCGGTATCGGTGGGTTTCGGATCGGGGGCCATCGGACATCGAAATCGTCGAGTGCGCCCGTCCACGCACAGAACTCAGCGACTGGGCTGATGAACGTTCACAATTGGCGGCCGATCCGGAAACGGGTCCTGGCTGGCATCTCGCCGTCCTTCCGCTTACCGACGGGTCGACCGCGGTCAGCCTGGTGGCCTCCCATTACCTGCTCGACGGCATCGGCCTGGTGGTCGCCTTAGTCGATGCGCTGTCGGGGAACACCCGCGATCTTGGCTACAGACCGCCACGTTCACGCACTCGACTGCGCGCGGTGGTTGAGGATGCCCGCCAAACAGTCCGGGACGTACCCGGCGTTGCCCGCGCGCTTGCCGCGGCGCCGAAACAGGTCCGCTTTCGCCGGCCTGAAGGCGCTCCACCGCCGCCACCGCGACCCGTCGTCGTTGGTGCAGACGACGGCGATGAGTCCGTCATCGTGCCGGGTGTCTCCATCTGCATCGACGTTGATGTGTTCGATGCCCGCGCCGAATCTCTTGGCGGAACGGCTAACACGCTGATCGCCGGGTTGGCGGCCAAACTCGGCGAGCTGATGGGCCACCGTCATGACGATGACGGCGCCGTCACCGTGCAACTCGTCATGAGCGATCGCACCGAAGGCGATACGCGCGCGGTCGCAGTGTCGCTGGCCCGCGTCCAGGTCGATCCGACGCAGGTAACAACGGATCTGCGGGATACCCGTGCCGCCGTCAAGCAGGCGCTGACGACTTGGCGGGAAACGCCACACGTGTCATCACATCTCGAATCGCTAACGCCGTTTATGCCGAAGCGGACGTGGAAATGGGCGGTCGATCGATCGTTCGCCGACCCCGATCGCCCGGTGGTTTGTTCCAACCTCGGTGACGTCGGCATGGTCGTAAACCGTCTGGATGGCACCGACGCCGAGTACGCCTTTGCGCGGGGGACAAGGCAACACGTCACGCGACGGTGGCTTGAGCGAATCGGCGGGCAAATGCAGCTGCTGTCTTTTCGCATCCCCGGCAGGGTTGTCATCCATGTACTCGCTTACCAATCGGGCGCCGAGAACACAAAGCCCGCCTTGCGCGAAGTGGCTGCGCGAGCGCTAGCTGAGTTCGATCTGACTGGGCAAATCGACTGATGCGTCGTTCGCGTCGTCGATGGCTTTCTTGACTTTCTGGGCATGCGCCACCTGCTGTGCTGTGTAGCCGATGAGCAGCGCCACCCCGCAGAGCAGGATCACCACCCCGGCCAGGCAAAGCAGGCCGTAAGTGTAGGCGTGGTCCAGCGCATGCAGCTGGGCGGCGTTCATGGCCTTCACCGGGCCGTTGGTGCCGCCCAGCTGCAGCGCGCGCGACGTGATGACGACCTGGATGGCGACCAGGACCAGCGGCCCGCCGAGATTCTGCAGCATCACCGAGACGGCCGAGGCGGGCCCAATGCGGTTGGAGCCGACGCTCGCGAACATCGATAGCGCGAGCGGGACGCCGATGATGCCAAGGCCGATAGCGCCGACGACGATAGGCAGCACCAGATTCGGGAAATATTGGATGCCGCCGTTGAGTGTCGAGCAGTACAGCGTGGCGCCCAGCACCACGATGCCGCCGGCGATCACCATCACCCGCGGCGAGAACCATGTGACCAGCCGCGACGATGCGGCTGTGCCGAGGGCCGTCGCGAAAGCGAACGGGATGAAGCCGACAGCTGCGCGTAGCGGGCTGTAGCCCATGATGCTCTGCACATAGATGGCGAGCAGCACGGTCATCGTGAAGCCGATCCCACGAACCAGGAACATGGCCGTGAATGTGGCCACCCGGTCGCGGTCGAGGAAGAGGCTGAGCGGCACGATCGGATTCTGGGCCGTGCGCTCCACCATGAGGAACGCCACGAAAGCGGTCAAGGCGACCAGACCCAGACCGATCGTCGCGGCTGACAGCCAGCCCTTCTCCGGCCCCATCGACATGCCGAAAACCGCCGCGGTACAGACCAACGTGGCCAGCACCGCTCCGGCAGCGTCGAGCCTCGTCCGCTCCTTCTGGGTTTCGGTCAGCATGTTGCGTGCGAGGAAAATCACCACCAGCCCGATCGGCACGTTCACTAGGAACGCCAGCCGCCACGACACCCCGGTGAGCGCCCCGCCCACCACCAGGCCCAGGACCGCGCCGACAGCGCCCATCGCGCCGAACACCGCCGCTGCGGTATTGCGTGTCGGGCCCTTCGGGAAGGTGGCCGCCACCAGCGCCATACAGGTCGGCACAACGATCGCGGCCGCGGCGCCGTGCAACAGCCGGGCCGCAACCAGGACTGCCCCATCCCATGCGATGCCGCAGATCGCCGATGCGAAGGTGAACATCGCGACCCCGATGACCAAGGTGCGTTTGCGACCGATGGTATCGCCGAGGCGGCCGCCCAGCAGGATCAGGCCACCGAACGTCAGCCCGTAAGCGGTGATCACCCAGCTACGCCCGGCATCGGACAGGCCCAGCTCGTTCTGGATCCTGGGAAGCGCGAAGACCGCGACGGGGCCGTCCATCGCGGCCATCAGCTGCATACCGCCAATCGCGCTCAGGACGGTGACGAACTGACGGGTCGGGAAGTGCATGCCGCCGTCCTGCAGCGTGGTCGGTGCCGTCAACTGAGGTAGCGCCCGCTCTGCGTCGTCAAGAGCAGCCATAGCGGATCACCTTATAGCACGCGTGCATAGTAAGGTGGTGCCGATCGCCCGCGCATCAACTACTGAGCGCTGTCAGGTGTCCGGACGGTCCGACCGAGCTCCTGGCGAATTTTTCCGAAACCCTGGATTGAGCGCGGGGGCCATGAGTATGGTTTGGAGCTGTTCGACTCGTGTCGAACTAGTTGGTCTGCAGAACCGATGAGTATCACCCCGCTGACGACGACGCCGGTCTTCGGCAGCGGGTGGAAGGTTGGGCGCGGTGATCGAACCCGGTGTGCGTGACGTGCGCGTTGCGGAAGCCTGGTCCGATGTAGCCCTACCGGACCTCCGAGACGTTGACCAACGGTCTAGCCGTGGACTCGCGCATCCAGAACCGCCTCGGCAACCTTCAGCTGCGCCTCGAGCAGCTCGACAGAGTCAGCGCAAACGGCGATTCACGATTTTCAGAGTTTTACAGCGGCTGTGGATTCCGTTGCTGATTGTGGTGGTCATGGGCGCGGGAGGCCTGACCGTTGCGCGGCTGCATGGCATTTTCGGTACCGAAAAGCGCCCGACGTACGCCGATACCCAGACCAAAGACGCTAAGCCTTTTGACGCCAAACACCTGACATACGAGATTTTCGGGCCCCCGGGGACCGTCGCGAAAATCAGCTATTTCGACGTCAATGCGGATCCGAAGCTAGTAGAAGGGGCGCACTTGCCATGGTCGTTGACGTTCACGATGACCGACGCGACGGCCGTGGGGAGCGTTGTGGCGCAAGGCGACAGTGACACCATCGGGTGCCGCATCGTGGTCGACGGCGTGGTCAAGGCGGAGAAGATCACGCATGAAACCAGCGCGTTTACCTTCTGCTCACTGAAGTCTTCATGAGCAACCATCAGCTGCACAACAGTCGACCACTTGTTGCGCGCACGATCCGTCGGCTGTCGGTGCCGATCATCTTGGCGTGGTTGGCGATCACCGTCATCGTGACCGTCGGCGTCCCCTCGCTGGAGCGGGTCGAGCGAGAGCGTTCAGTTTCGCTGACTCCCAGTGATGCGCCGTCGTTCGAGGCGGCAGATCACATGGTCAAGGACTTCAAAGAAGCCAATTCCGACACTTCGGTGATGGTCGTCTTGGAGGGGCAGCAATCGCTGGGCGACGCTGCCCACCGCTACTACAACAGTCTGATCCGTCAGTTCGAAGCCGATCCGAAGCACGTGCAGCACATACAGGATTTTTGGGGGGACCCGCTGACGGCAAGTGCGGCACAAAGCGCCGATGGTAAGGCCGTCTACGTTCAGTTGGATCTCGCCGGTCATCTGGGCGCGGCCCAGGCGAACGAATCGGCCGACGCTATCCGGGACATCGTGGCGCGGACGCCGGCGCCCCCGGGGGTCAAGGCCTACGTGACCGGTGCCGCGGCGATCACTTCAGACATGGGTCGCAGTGGCGAACAAACGGTCCTTTTAGTCACGGTGGTGAGCCTCGCCGTAATTTTCATTATGTTGCTCCTTGTCTACCGTTCATTCATCACCGTCATTCTTTTATTGCTGATGGTCTGGATAGAACTGCAGGTAGCGCGAGGAATTGTCGCTTTCCTGGGCCATTACCAGCTTATTGGTCTTTCTACCTACGTAGTCAATCTGCTGGTGGCGATTGTGATCGCGGCCGGAACAGACTATGCAATATTTTTCACCGGGCGCTATCAAGAGGGGCGCCAGTCCGGCGAGGACCGAGAGACGGCTTACTACACCACGTACCGCGGGGTCGCGCGGGTTGTTTTGGCCTCGGGCGTGACGATCGCCGGGGCGCTTTTCTGCCTCCGTTTTACCCGACTGCCCTATTTCCAACCCCTGGGCGTGCCATGCGCGGTGGGAATATTGGTGGCGGTTGCGGTGGCCCTCACCTTGACTCCGGCCGTTATCGCGCTCGGCGGCCGCTTTGGGCTGTTCGACCCCGCGCGCATGATCAAGTTCCGCGGCTGGCGGCGGGTAGGCACCGCGATCGTCCGCTGGCCGGCCCCCATCCTCGCCGCGACGTTGGCGGTCGCCCTTATCGGGCTAGTGACGCTGCCGGGATACAAACCCGGTTACAGCGACCAGAAATATATTCCGCAAAATATCCCAGCCAATCTGGGGTATGCGGCTGCCGCGCGACATTTTCCGGCGTCACGGATGATGGCGCCGGAGATTCTTCTGGTCGAGGCCGACCATGACTTGCGTAACTCGGCAGATTTCCTGGTTCTGGAGAAACTGGCGAAGGCCGTGTTCGCCGTTCAAGGCATTTCGATGGTGCAGTCGATAACTCGGCCCACCGGCGCACCGCTCCAGCATGCGAGTATCCCATTTATGCTCAGTATGCAGCAGGCCGCCATGCTGCAAAATACGGCGTTTCAGAAAGACCGCATGGCCGACATGCTCAAGCAAGCTGATGAGCTGGCCGAAACGATCTCGATCATGCAGCGCATGTACGCGCTGATGCAAGATCTCGCAAGCACGACTCATCACATGGTCGGCCAAACGCATGACATGGCAGAAATCACTTACGAGTTGCGTGACCACGTTGCGGATTTTGAAGATTTCTGGCGACCGATTCGCAGTTACTTCTACTGGGACAAGCACTGTTACAATATCCCTATATGTTATTCGCTGAGAAACGTTTTCGATTCAATCGACGGCGTCGATGAGGTTAGCGATAAACTAGGCGATCTGGTAAAGGACCTCGATAAAATCGACGTGCTCATGCCGCAGCTGCTCAGCCAGTTTCCGGAGATGATTCAGATCATGCAAGGCATGCGGACGATGTTGCTGACCATGCATAGCAGTATGTCTGGAATCTTCGACCAGATGGACGAATCAAGCAACGATCCGACCGCCATGGGAAAGGCTTTCGACGCAGCCAAAAACGACGACTCGTTCTACGTGCCTCCGGACGTCTTCAAGAACTCGGACTTCAAACGGGTGATGAAAATATTCTTGTCGCCGGACGGGAAGGCCGTCCGTATGTTCGTCACCCAAAGCGGCGATCCGGCGACGCCCGAGGGTATCGCGCGTGTCGAGCCGATAAAAACCGCGGCCGAAGAGGCGCTCAAGGGCACCCCTTTAGAAGACGCCAAAATCTACCTCACCGGCACCTCAGCGATGCTGAAGGACATGGTCGACGGGTCCAAATGGGATTTGGTGATCGCAGGAGTCGCCGCGCTCTGCCTTATTTTCACCGTCATGCTGATCATGACGCGAAGTACAATCGCCGCCCTGGTTATTGTGGGCACGGTCGCACTTTCCTTGGGTTCGTCCTTCGGGCTGGCGGTCTTGGTCTGGCAGTATTTCCTCGGCATACAACTGCATTTCGCCGTGCTTGCAATGTCGGTGATCGTTCTCTTGGCAGTGGGATCTGACTACAACTTGCTGCTTGTATCCCGGATGAAAGAAGAACTCGGCGCCGGCATAAACACGGGCATCATTCGTGCGATGGCCGGTACCGGCAAGGTCGTAACGAACGCGGGCCTGGTGTTCGCACTCACCATGGCCTCCATGGCGGTCAGTGACTTGGTCACCGTCGCTCAGTTGGGTACCACCATCGGTCTCGGTCTGCTGTTCGACACATTGGTCGTGCGCGCATTCATGACTCCATCGATCGCCGCACTCCTGGGACGCTGGTTCTGGTGGCCGCAACGGGTACGCCCCCGTCCCGCCAGCACCCTGCTTCGGCCAGTCGGCCCCCGACCGGTGGTTCGTGCCTTATTGCTGAGAGATCCGGCGGGAGGTAACGGTCATCCCGTTTCCAATGGGACTGCGCCGCAGGCAAATCTCACCGGCAGATCGTTGTAAGCACGATGCCCGGCCACGGCCGCGTGAGCCCCGAACGCTCTCAGCCGCCTTTCACAGCGCGAGTAATCCACAGGCTTTCGGTCCTCGTCATCCTGGCCTGGGTGGCGCTGACACTGGCTGTGACGTTCGGAGTTCCACTGCTCGAGACAGTCGGGCGAGACCATGCAGTATCGCTGAGTCCCAAAGACGCACCGTCGGTGCAGGCCATCATGCGCATGGGCAAAGACTTCAAGGAATCCGATTCGGACAGTTCCGCAATGATCGTGCTGGAGGGACAGCAGCCGCTGGGGGACGACGCTCGCATGTACTACGCCGGCCTGGTCCGTCAGTTACGAGACGATCCGAAACACGTCCAGCATGTGCAGGATTACTGGGGAGACCGCCTTACGGCGACGGGCGCGGCAAGCCCCGATGGCAAGGCCGTATACGTGCAGTTGAACCTGGCCGGCAACCAAGGCACGGCGCTGGGCGACGAGTCCGTGGCGGCGGTCCGGAATATCGTGCAGCGGACGCCGCCTCCCCCGGGTGTCAATGCCTACCTCACCGGCGCTGCTCCGCTGGTTTCGGATATGCAGCGCAGTGGCAACGATTCCATCTTGAAGATCACCGCGGTGACCGGGGTGGTGATCTTCGTGATTCTGCTCGTTGTCTACCGCTCGGTCATCACTGTCATTCTGCTGTTGCTCACGGTCGGAATCGAAGTCGAGATGGCCCGAGGTGTTGTCGCGTTTCTCGGCCACAACAATTTTATTGTGCTTTCGACGTTCGCCACGAACCTGCTGATGTCGCTGGCGATGGCAGCCGGAACCGATTACGGGATATTTTTTCTCGGCCGATATCAGGAGGCACGTCAGGCCGGCGAAGACGCGGAATCGGCCTACTACACCACATTCCGAGGGGTCGCTCCGGTTGTCCTGGCCTCCGGGTTGACGATCGCCGGGGCAATCTTCTGCTTGAGCCTTACCCGGATGCCGTACTTCCAGACGATGGGCATCCCCTGCGCGGTCGGCCTGCTCGTTGCGGTCGCAGTAGCCGTTACGCTGGCACCGGCAGTGTTGGCGGTAGGCAGCCGCTTCAGGCTCTTCGACCCCAGGCGCAAGCTCGGGGTTTTCGGATGGCGCCGGGTAGGCACGGTGATCGTCCGCTGGCCGGCGCCCATCTTGGTTTGCGCCTGCGTGATCGCGCTACTCGGTCTTTTGACGCTGCCGGGCTACAAAACTAGTTACAACGCGCGCCTCTTCATCCCCAAGGACATCCCATCCAACGTCGGGTTTGCTGCCGCTGATCGCCATTTCTCCCAGGCTCGAATGATGCCTGAGGTCCTGATGATCGAGTCCGACCACGATATGCGCAATCCGGCGGATTTCCTGGTGCTGAACAAACTCGCCAAGGGAGTCTTCAAGATTCCGGGGATCTCCAGGGTCCAGGGCATAACCCGGCCCGAGGGCACACCGATCGAACACACATCGATACCGTTTTTGATAAGTGTGCAAAACGCCGGTCAGCTACAAAGTATGACCTATATGAAAGCCCGTGTTAACGACTTTCTCAAGCAGGCCGATGACTTAGCGAGAACCACCGTTCTGATGGAACGGATGTATAGTTTGGCAGAGGAGCTGACCGCCACAACTCATCACTCGATTACTGAATCGAAAGAACTCAGCATAATCATCGCGGAGTTGCTGGGCCGCACTGCGGATTTTGAGGATTTTTGGCGGCCAATTCGTAGCTATTTTTATTGGGAGAAACATTGCTATGACATTCCTATCTGCTGGTCGTTGAGATCCATATTCGACATACTCGACAGCGTCGACGCATTGAGCGATAAAATGGAGGATCTCATCAAAGACCTCGATCACATGGACGCGCTCATGCCGCAATTGATAGCACAGTTCCCGAAAATGATCGCGATCATGCGGGACACCCGGACGATGATCCTGAGAATGCACAGCACCATGGCCGGGACCTTCAACGAGGTCGACGATGCGGGTCAGAACGCTGCGGCTATGGGACAGGCGTACGACGCTGCCAAGAATGATGATTCGTTCTATCTGCCTCCGGAGATCTTCAAGAATCCCGACTTCCAGCGTGCGATGAATACCTTCCTCTCGCCGGACGGGAAAGCCGCTCGATTCATCATTTCGCAGCGGGGCGATCCCGCAACACCCGCGGCAATTTCGCGTATCGACCGCATACATACAGCGACCGACGAGTCGCTCAAGGGGACACCGCTGTCGAACGCCCGAATCTATATCGCTGGCGCTGCATCGACCTATAAAGATTGGCGGGACGGTTCCAGAATCGACCTTTTGATCGCGGGCGTCGGTGCGCTCTGCCTTATCTTCGTCATCATGCTGATCATCACCCGAAGTTTGGCGGCCGCACTCGTTATCGTGGGCACAGTGGCGCTTTCACTGGGCGCATCTTTTGGAATGTCGGTGCTGATCTGGCAATACATTCTGGGCATGGAACTGTACTGGATGGTACTTCCGATGTCGGTGATCATCCTTTTGGCGGTGGGGTCTGACTACAACCTGTTGTTG
>DATJOR010000212.1:0-21263 GCA_035506875.1 Mycobacterium sp. | reverse complement strand
CGGTAAAGAACTCGCCACGGTGCTCTCTTACCTGGCCGGGCGTTCCCTCAGCAGAGAAGAAATCTGGACGGCGATGGAACTGCCGCGGTCCACGTATTACGACCAGCTGGACAAGGGAACTTTGATCACGGCGGACAACCTACGCGTTGCCGCCGCCAACCTCGGTATCAACCGCGCCGAGTTGCTCACCCGTTACCGGTTCATCCAACCGGAAGAAGTCACGGCATTGGCTGAGGAGATCCGTGGCGGCCTTGCGGCATCGCATGCCTCGGCCGCTGTTGCGGTGAAGACCGCGCAACCGACGAAACTTGCGGATTGGCGGCCGCGTCAAGACGCGCCCCCGCTCTGATACATCTGCTGACGGATCGCTGTGGCTCTCACCGCTCTCATCGCCATCACCCTCGCATCCATCGCGTGGAGTCTTTGGATACGGCGGGTGACCTGGCATTCCCGGTGGGAGGTGGCCGCCACTCTCAATATCGCGCTGCAGGGCTGCGCCGTTGGGCTGATATCGCCGCTTGCGTCCGAGACGGTCGGAGTAGCGCTGCACAGCATCACCGGCGAGTGGAACCTGCAGAACTACGTCGGCCACGACTGTTACATCGTCGCGGCCTCGGCGATCGTCTACAACGCCGTCGGCCGGCTTGCCGAAGACGACGCCATTCAGCGGTCGTTCAAGCAGTACGTAGAACGCCCCGCCACGTTGTGCATCCCGTTATTGCTGGCGACGTTTACGCTCAGCCGTGGCAGCAAGACCTACGCTCGTGATTTCTTCTCGCTGCCCACCGACTTCTGGCTGAGCGTGTACTGGATCTTGCTCACCGTTACCCTGGCTTACCTGCTGGTGTTCGGCTCACGCGCGCTGCTGGTGCTGCGAAAGGACCCACGGTCCAGGCGCTTCGCCAATCTCTATCTGTTCGCCTCGGCCAGCGGCATCGCGGCCTGCGTGGTGCGAATGATCACCGCGCTGATCCCTGCGCTGCAGGGGCCGGTCGGTGCGGCGATGGTGTGGCTCTTCTGCTGTACATGCGGCGCCAGTTTCGCATTGATCTCCGCGCAATCCTGGCGGCAGAAGATCCGTTGGTTCCAGCGGCCAGTGGTACATCAATAGCCTGGTTGCTTTAATGCCCCGACGTTTCCCATTCTTGGGGCCGCTCGCAGTGCCATGATGTGCGACGTGAGTTCTATTGGGGGTAGTACTCGGTCGTGCCGTGGTGCTCGCCGCACAGCGAGCGATGAGCTAATCGAAAACCCGCTCACCGACTATGTATTGGTGATGGCGGAAGCACCTGATGCGCGGTGGGTCCGATGACGGTGGTGACGTCGTGTCCGGCTTGTGGGAACCAAGCGCGGGAGGGCGCCCGGTTTTGTGACAATTGCGGTGCACCGATGGTGTCGACCAGCGAATCGGCGGAGTACAAGCAGGTGACGGTGTTGTTCGCCGATGTGGTGGGTTCGACGGACATCACCGCGGCCGTCGGTGCGGAGCGATTGCGCGAGATCATGGCGGGACTGGTTAAACGGTCGGCTGCGGTGGTGCAGCGCTACGGCGGCACGGTCGACAAGTTCACCGGTGACGGGATCAGCGCGTTGTTTGGTGCGCCGATGGCTCTGGAAGATCACGCATTCAGAGCCTGTTTGGCGGCGCTGGATATCCAACAGGAGGCAAAGCAACTGGCCGCCGCGGTCGCGGCCCGCGACGATGTTGAGTTGCAGTTGCGGATTGGACTTAATTCGGGTCAAGTCATCACGGGTGAGACTGGTTCGGGACCTTGGGGTTCCATCGCTATTGGCGACCAGGTCGAGATGGCGCAGCGGATGGAGTCGGTGGCACCCCCGGGCGGGGTGATGCTCAGCGAGTCCACTGCGCGGCTCGTCGAGGATTCGGCGGTATTGGGACAGCGAGAGATGTTGCCCGCCAAGGGCATTGGCGACCCTGCATCGGCGCGCCGGCTGGTGGGGCTGGCTGCGCAGCACCGGCGATTGGGGCGTAGGGAATCGACGTTGGTGGGCCGTGAGTGGGAAATGTCGGCCCTGGTCGGGATGTTGGACCGATCGATTACCGGGCGGGGGTGTGTGGCCGCGGTGGTCGGCCCGCCGGGCCTCGGCAAGAGCCGCATCGTCGCCGAGATTGTGGCGCTGGCGACAAGCCGTGGAGCGGAGGTGTTTTCGACATTTTGCCAGTCGCATGCCAACGACATCGCGTTTTTTGCGGTGGCCCCGCTGGTGCGGGCCGCATTCGGCATCGAGGAGCTGAGCGGGGAGGCGGCCCGCGCACAGGTGCGGGCCCAGATCCCCGACGCTGATCCGGCGGATCTGGTGCTTTTCGACGACATGCTCGGCATCCGCGATCCTGCGGATGCTCTCCCGGACATCGCTGCCGACGCACGGCGCCGGCGGTTGACGGCATTGATCAATGGCGCCGCGCTGGCGCGCACGACGCCAAGGGTGTTCGTGATCGAGGACGCGCATTGGATCGATCCGGTCAGTGAGGCGCTGCTGGCCGATTTTTTGGCAGTGGTTGCCCAGACCCACACGCTGGTGGTGATCACCTACCGGCCCGAATACCGCGGGCCGCTGAGCAGGATTGCCGGCGGACAGACAATCGCGCTGACGCCATTAGATGATGCGCAGACGTCGACATTGATCACCGAATTGTTGGGTGCGGATCCCTCGGTGGCTAGATTGACTGCCCAGATCGGCGAGCGCGCGGCGGGTAATCCGTTTTTCGCCGAGGAGATTGTGCGGGATCTGGCTGATCGCCAGGTGTTGCGCGGTGCCCGCGGCGCCTATGTGTGTCCCGGTAGGGCCGCCGAGGTAGAGGTGCCGGCGACGCTGCAGGCCGCCATCGCCGCTCGTATCGACCGGCTCGGTATGCCGGCGAAACGCGCGCTGAACGCTGCGGCGGTAATCGGGATCCGGTTCGGCGCCGACTTGTTGGCCAGCCTGACCGACACCGCGCCGATAGCGACGCTGATTGACGCCGAGCTCATCGATCAAGTGATGTTCACGCCGCGTGCTCAGTACGCGTTCCGGCATCCGCTGATTCACTCGGTCGCCTATCAGTCGCAACTGAGCTCCGAGCGTGCCGAGCTGCATCGACGCCTGGCTGCGGCCATCCAACAGCACAGTGAAGGAGAGCTGGAGGAAAACGCCGCGCTGATCGCTGAGCACTTGGAGGCCGCCGCTGACCTGCACGAGGCATTCGCCTGGCATATGCGCGCGGCCACATGGTCGACCAACCGCGACATCAGTGCGGCCCGGATGAGTTGGCAGCGAGCGCGCCAGGTTGCCGACCGGCTGCCCGCCGACGACCCGGCGCGGGCATCGATGCGCGTCGCACCCCGCACGCTGTTATGTGGCAGCTCCTGGCGGGCGGTGGGCAACATCGATGACACCGGTTTCGAGGAACTGCGCCAGCTGGCTGCGGCCGCCGATGACAAGGTGTCGTTGGCGATTGGGATGTCTGGTCAGGTGACGATGCTGCTTATCCACGGGCGTTACCGTGACGCGTCGCAGCTGGCCTCCGAATACACCAGCTTGATCGAATCCATCGGCGACCCGACGCTGACGGTGGCCTTGATGTATGCGGCCATGGCCGCCAAGCGCTTTACCGGTGAGGCGACCGAAGTGCTGCGGCTGGCACAACGCTGCATCGATCTGGCCGAAGACGACGAGCGCAAGGGCAACCTCATCTTCGCTTCGCCGTTGGCGGCCTCGATCGCGGCCCGCGGCACCGCCCGATGCTGTCTGGGGATGCCCGGATGGAAAGACGACGTCGACCGGGCGCTGGCCATGGTGCGCACGGTCGACTCCCAGATACGAGCCACGGTGATGATGTACGGCTATGGCTGGGGCATCGCCAACGGGGTTCTGCTGTTTGATGCCGGATTCCTGCAGGAGACGGCCGAGATGCTGGAAATCGCGGAACGCTCCGCTGAAGACTTCACGTTGACCATGGCCAGGATGGTGCGGGGCATCGCACTTGTGCATCAAGGCGTTGATGCCGATGCCGGACGAGCCGAAGGCTTTGACCTGCTTGCCCAGGTTCGTGAGGCAGTGCTGCGCGAGCAGTTCAACGGACACATGGTGCCGATTGTCGATCTCCAACACGCGAAAGAGAAGATCAGAGCAGGAGATGTGGCCGGCGCTATCGAGTTGTCGAGGGCAGTGGTCGAGCAGCAATACGACACCGAGGAAATAGAGTTTTGCGGCGCCGCTGTCACCGTTTTGGTCGATGCGCTTTTGGCGCGCGGGACCGACGCTGATCTGCAGGAGGCGCAGGCCGCGGTCGACCGGCTTGCGGCCGTACCGACCGAGCCGGGATTCATCTTGTTTGAGGTGGCGCTGTTGAGACTGCGGGCTTTGCTGGCCCAGGCACGCGGGCAATCGGCCGAGTATCGCGAATTTGCTCAACGCTACCGCCAGATGGCGACATCGCTTGGCTTCCAGGGACATATGGCGGCAGCCGAGACGATGCTATGAAGGTCTTCATAAGCTATGCGCGCCAGGACGATGCTGTCGTGCAATCGCTGGCGGCAGATCTTGTGCAGGCTCACCAACAAGTCTGGCTCGACCGTGACCTGGGCGGCGGTGATGCGTGGTGGCCCGAGATTCTCGCGCAGATCCGTTCGTCCACCGTTTTCGTGTTTGCGTTGTCGGATAACTCGTTGCGGTCCAAGCCGTGTCGGACCGAACTCGGATACGCTGAGGCGCTTGGGTTGCCGATCCTTCCGGTGCAGGTCGGGCGGGTGAGCACGCGTCGGACCGACCCGATCTTCACCAAACAGCTTGTCGAGTACCAGGACTCGACAAGGCACAGCGGAATCGCGCTGGTTTCGGCAGTGTATGAGCGGGGACTCCAACGCACCGAGCTGCCCGATCCGCTGCCCGAACCTCCGGCAATCCCCTACGAGCACTTATTGCGGTTGGGCGCGGCCATCCGCGGCACCGCAAAACTTACCCACGACGCGCAAGCATCGGTAGTCGCGGAGCTGCGCGAAGCTCTCCGCAGCGAGGACGATCGCGATGTCTCCGAGGAGATTCGCGAGTTGTTGCGGACTCTGCGGGAGCGCAAAGAGGTCACCGATTCGATCGCCCGACAGATCGACTCGGCCCTTGACAACCCGGCTCAGCCCGCGGCGAGCGACGACGCCAGTCACCCGGCCGGGCGGCCAACATCCGACGAGGCGCACCACGCCGGGCACGGCACCGACCACGCGGCCGCTGCCTATCTGGACGCAGCTTCCGGGCGTCGCTACCCACTACAGGCTGTGGCCACGCGGATCGGGCGGCTCCGCGATAATGACATCGTCCTCGACGACGTTGACGTCAGCCCCCACCACGCGGTGATCATCGAAACCGGCACCGGCTACAGCATCAATAGCCGCGCCAACTACATCATCAACGACCTGCGATCCGCCAGCGGCGTTCAAGTACAGGACCAGCGCATCCGCTCCACCGCAACCCTCAACGACGGCGACCACATCCGCATCGGCGACCACGATTTCGTCTTCCGCCTCGGCACCGAACCTAAGTCGGACCCGCAGGTCTAACAACGTGCCGCGGCGTTTGCCCGCTGCGGGGCGCCGGTGATGCCATGATGTTCGGGGGTGATTCACGTGGAATTCCGTCTGGCAACCAGCGATTTGCGGTCGGCGTGATGGCGGGGGCTACGTCGTGTAGGGCCTGTGGCACCCAGGTCCGAGAGGTGGCCCGGTTTTGCGACAATTGCGGTTCGCCCCTTGCGCCGGCCGCCGAATCGGCGGAGTACAAGCAGGTGACCGTGTTGTTCGCCGATGTGGTGGGTTCGATGGACATCGCCGCGGCGGCCGGCGCAGAGCGGTCGCGCGATATCATGGCCGACCTGGTCGCCCGCCTGGCCGCGGTGGTCCGGGGCTACGGCGGAACGGTCGACAAGTTCACCGGTCATGGGATCAGGGCGCTGTTTGGTGCGCCGGTCGCGTTGGAGGATCACGCTTTTCGTGCATGCTTGGCGGCATTGGGCATTCAGCAGAAAACTAAGCAACTGGCCGCCGAAATAGAAGCCTCCGATGGTGTCGAATTGGCGTTGCGGGTAGGGCTGAACTCCGGTCAGGTGATTGCCGGTGAAATCGGCTCCGGCCCTGGAGGTTACACCGCTATCGGTGATCAGGTCGGGATGGCGCAGCGGATGGAATCTGCGGCGCCGCCGGGCGGGGTGATGCTCAGCGAGTCCACCGCTCGGCTGGTTGAGGATGTCACGGTGCTCGGTGAGCCGGAGGTGGTGCACCTCACCGGTGTTGACGAGCCGGTGCGCACCCGCCGCCTGGTGGGACTGGCTGCGCAGCACCGGCGGCTGGGGCGTAGGGAATCGACGTTGGTGGGCCGTGAGTGGGAGATGGCCGCCCTGGTCGGGATGTTGGATCGATCGATTACCGGGCGCGGGTGTGTGGCCGCAGTGGTCGGCCCCACTGGTATCGGCAAGAGCCGCATTGTCGCCGAGATCGTGGCCCTGGCGACAAGCCGTGGGGCGGAGGTGTTTTCGACGTTTTGTCAGTCGCACGCCAGCGACATCGCGTCTTTTGCGGTGGCCCCGCTGCTGCGGGCCGCGTTCGGGATCGAGGAGCTGAGCGGGCAAGCGGCCCGCACGCAGGTGCGGGCCCAGATCCCCGGCGCCGACCCCGCGGATCTGGTGCTTTTCGAAGACATGCTCGGCATCCGCAATCCTGAGGATGCTCTCCCCGATATCGCCGCCGACGCGCGCCGTCGACGACTGACAGAGTTGATCAAAGCGGCGGCGCTGGCGCGGCGGACGCCGCGGGTGTTCGTGATCGAAGATGCCCATTGGATCGACCCCATCAGCGAGGCCTTGCTCGCCGATTTCGTGACGGTGGTTGCCCAGACCCATACGTTGGTGGTGATCACCTACCGGCCGGAATATCGGGGGCCGCTGAGCAGGATTGCCGCGAGTCAGACCGTTTCGCTGGCGCCGTTGGATGACGCGCAGATTGTCGCGCTGATCACCGAGCTGCTGGGTGTCGACCCCTCGGTGGGCGCGCTGCCTCTGCAAATCGCCGAGCGGGCGGCCGGTAATCCATTTTTCGCCGAGGAGATCATGCGGGATCTCGCCGACCGCGGTGTACTCCGCGGTGCTCGCGGCACCTATGTGTGCCCGGGTGGCGCTGCCGAGGTCAGGGTGCCGGCGACCCTGCAGGCTGCAATCGCTGCCCGCATCGATCGGCTTGGAGCCCAGGCGAAACGCACGCTCAACGCTGCCGCGGTGATCGGGCTACGGTTCGGCACCGATCTGTTGGCTGCACTGGTCGATGACCCGGCGGTGACTCAATTGATGGACGCGGAGCTCATCGACCAGGTGGCGTTCACACCCCTTGTCGAGTACGCGTTTCGGCATCCGATGATCCATTCGGTCGCGTACCAGTCGCAACTGACCTCGGAGCGCGCCGAGTTGCATCGGAGCCTGGCCGCGGCCATTCAACAGCGCAGTTCGGGAGCGCTGGACGAGAACGCCGCACTGATCGCCGAGCATTTGGAATCGGCGGGCGATTTGCATGAGGCATTCGTGTGGCACATGCGGGCCGGCACCTGGTCGACCAACCGTGACATCCGTGCGGCCCGGATGAGTTGGGAGCGGTCCCGCCAGGTCGCTGACCGGCTGCCCACCGACGATCCGGCGCGGGCGTCGATGCGCGTCGCTCCCCGCACGCTGCTTTGCGGCAGTGCATGGCTGACGGGCGGTATCACAGACACAGGTTTTGACGAGCTACGTCAACTGGCGTCGGCGGCCGACGACAAGGTGTCACTTGCCATCGGGATGGCGGGTCAGGTGATCATGCTGCTCATCCACGCGCGTTTTCGGGAGTCGTCGCAGCTGGCGTCCGAATACATCGGCCTGATCGAATCCATCGGTGATCCGACGTTGACCCTGGCCCTGTCGTATGCGGCCATGGCCGCTAAACGCTTCACCGGGGAGGCGGCCGAAATGCTGCGGTTGGCGCAGCTGTGCATTGAGCTGGCCGACGGCGATGCGCATAAGGGCGACCTCATCCTCGGATCGCCGCTGGCCGTCGCGATCACACTGCGCGGCACAGCCCGGTGCTTCCTGGGGTTGCCCGCGTGGAAAGACGACATCGAGCAGGCGCTGGCGATGGTGCGCGGGTTCAACCCGCAGATGCGAGCCCTGATAATGCTGTACAGCTACGGTCTCTGCACCGCGAATGGGACATTGCTGTTCGACGCCGGATCGTTTAGGGAGACGGCCGAGTTTCTGGAGTTAGCGGAACGATCCGGTGAGGATTTCACGGTCGCCGTCGCCCGGTTCGTACACGGGCTGGCCCTTGTTCACCACGAAAGTGGCCGACGAGCGGAAGGTTTTGACCTGCTTACCCAGGCTCGCGACGCCGTGCTGCGAGAGCAGTTAACCGAGCCCATTCTGCCCGTCATCGACCTCGAGAACGCAAAGGAGAAGACCCGAACCGGGGATCTCGACGCTGGCATCGAAGCGTCGCGTGCGCTGGTCGAGCACGAGTATGACTCCGGGGAGATCGCCTTGCGCGGCGCCGCGGTCACGGTCTTGGTCGAATCGTTGTTGGCCCGCGGCACCGATGCTGACCTGCAGGAGGCGCAGGCCGCGGTCGACCGGCTGGCCGCCGTGCCAACAGAGTCAGGGTTCATCCTGTTCGAGGTGGCGCTGTTGAGACTGCGGGCGCTGCTGGCTCGGAGCCACGGCGACAACGCCCGCTACCGGGACTTTGCCGACCAGTACCGCGCGAGGGCGACATCGCTTGGCTTGGAAGGACATATCGCGACGGCCGAAGCAATGGCATAGCGTTGTCGCCGAGACCTGCAGTAGATCGATGCTTGGTTCCCGGCGGGCAAGGGTATCCCCCTGCAATGGCAACAACACGAGACGTGGGTGCGTCCTGCGAGCGCGTCTGGGACGTCCTGGCCGACGGCTGGACCTACACACACTGGGTAGTCGGCAACAGCCGGACGCGTGCGGTCGACGAGAACTGGCCGCAACCCGGCGCTGCCATCCGACACTCCATCGGAGTGTGGCCAGCGGTGATTCAGGACCAGACGGTGGTCGAAAGTGTTTCAGCACCGCATGAACTCGTGCTTCATGCCGGCATGGGACCGCTTGGTGCCGCGCGGATAACGCTGCGCCTGACAGAGATCCCGGACGGGTGCCGAATCGAAATGATCGAGGTGCCCGTCGAGGGATTCGTCGGTTTGGTTCCTGATCGGCTGGCGCTGGTCGCGATTCATCCGCGTAACCGCGAGTGCCTGTGGCGGTTGGCGGCTCTTGCCGAACGACTTGAGCCCAGTCAGGTGTCGTAGACCATGCCCGGCCGTGATGAAGGTATGGCCGACGCGGTCGTCATCGGTGCGGGACACAACGGATTGGTTGCGGCGGCGATGCTGGCCGACGCCGGCTGGGACGTGTTGGTCTTGGAGGCCCAATCCGAACCCGGTGGCGCGGTGCGCAGCGCCGAACTGACGCCGGGTTACACCACCGACTTGTTCAGTTCCTTCTATCCGATGACCGCCGCCTCACCGGCCATCAGGGCGCTTAGGCTTGAAGACCACGGACTGCGGTGGTCGCACGCCCCAGCGGTTGTGGGCCATCCACGCAACGCTGCCGACGACGATCCCGCTGTGCTGTACCGCGATCCAGCCTGCACCGCAGCAGAATTCGAGCGCCGTGAGTCTGGCGACGGGGAGAATTGGTGGCGCCTGGTACGGTTGTGGGACAAGATCCGAAAGCCATTTCTGGATGCCCTGTTGTCGCCTTTCCCGCCGGTGCGGCCGGCTATCGGTCTGCTACGAAGCCTCGGCACCGCAGAAGCCATTCGGTTAGCACAGTTCCTCGTACAGCCGGCGAACACGATGGTGCAGAGCTCGTTCGCGGGATACGCACCGCGAGTCCTGCTGCTCGGCAACGCAATGCACGCCGACATTCCACTCGATGCACCTGGAAGCGGCGTCATGGGATTTTTAATGACGATGCTCGCCCAAGACGTGGGGTGGCCGGTACCGGTCGGGGGTTCCGGACAGTTGACGGCGGCACTGGTGAATCGCGCGTGTTCGGCGGGTGCCCAGATCGAATGCGGCCAAGCGGTAACTCAGATCCAAGTGCGCGGCGGCTGCGCAGTCGGTGTTGTCACAGCGGGTGGTCGACGTATCCACGCGCGCCGAGCAGTCGTGGCTGACGTGTCCGCACCTGCGTTGTTTCAAGACATGCTGCCCCGAGATGCGGTTCCCGAGGCTCTACTGTGCTCACTTGAGCAATACGATTGGGATCCGCCGGTGGTCAAGGTCAACTATGCGTTGAATAGCCGAATCCCTTGGCGGGCAGAGAAGTTGACCGGCGTGGGCACGGTCCACTTGGGGGCTGACGCCGACGGCCTGCTCCGGTGGATGGCTGACGTGAACACCCGGGTGGTGCCAAAGCGTCCGTTCATTCTCTTGGGCCAGACCACCACGGCCGACCCGACCAGGTCACCGGAAGGTACCGAAAGTGTCTGGGCTTACACACATCTGCCTCGGAACGTCTTCGACGACGAATCAGCCGACGAGTTGGCCGAATCAGTGGATGCGGTCATCGAAGAGCATGCACCAGGCTTCAGTAAGCGGGTGATCGACCGGTCGGTGCAACGTCCGTCGGATCTGGAAGCCAGCAACGCCAACCTGCACCGCGGTGCGCTGAACGGCGGAACCGCCCAGCTGCAACAGATGCTGATCTTTCGTCCCGCTCCGGGAATGGGACGTGCTGAAACCCCGATCGAACGGCTGTATCTCGGGAGCGCGTCGGCGACACCGGGCGGCTCGGTGCACGGTGCGTGTGGTCGCAACGCGGCTAACGCAGCGTTGCGCGCCCAGGGTGCGGCGGGCTGGTCACGGCGCCGGGTCAGCCGCGCAGTCCTGTCGAGGCTGACCCGATAGGCAGCGCACCCTTAGCTCGTCGATCCTGTCGATGCTAACCTCGCTCCTCTGGCCAGGTCTGCACCGCGGTCGGCTAACCGTTCTCGACGATGTCCTCCAGCACCGCGAATATCGTCCGGGTCGGAACGCCGGTGCCGCCCTTGGGGGTGTACCCCCACGGGCTGCCGGTGTTATAGGCCGGCCCGGCGACGTCGATGTGGGCCCAATTCACCTCGTCCGCAACGAATTCCCGCAAGAACACGCCTGCCACCAGCATGCCGGCGAAGCGCTGCCCGCTGACGTTGGCCAGGTCGGCCACCGTCGACTTCAAATCGTCTTTGAGTTCGTCGGGCAACGGCATCGGCCAGCCGTTCTCGCCGACCTGCTGCGAGATGGCGGCCACCCGGTCGCGGAAGTCGTCACTGCCCATCACCCCGGGCGTGCGCGCGCCAAGCGCCACCGTCTGCGCACCGGTCAGCGTCGACGTCTCGATCAGGTAGTCGGGATTGTCTTCGCAGGCCCGGGCGATCGCATCGGCGAGGATCAGCCGGCCCTCGGCGTCGGTGTTGAGCACCTCGACGGTGGTCCCGCCGTACTGCGTCAGCACGTCGCCCGGACGCTGGGCCGTGGAGGACGGCATGTTCTCGGCCATCGGCACGGTGGCAATGACGTCGATCGGCAGTTCACGTTGGGCGGCCAATGCCACCGTCGCGATGACCGCTGCGGCGCCACCCATGTCCGACGTCATGTAGTGCATCGACGCCGCGGGCTTGATCGAGATGCCGCCGGTGTCGAAGGTGATGCCCTTGCCGACCAGGGCGACTTTCTTGGCCTGCTTGGGCTTTTTGGCCAGCTTCGACCCGTGATGGGTCAGCCGCACCAGTCGTGGCAGCCGCGACGAGCCCTTGCCGACACCGATGACCCCGCCGTAGCCGGCCTTCTGCAGCGCCTTGTCATCGAGCACCTCGACCTCGAGACCGACGGATTCACCCAAAGCCTTTGCCCGCTTGGCGAATTCAGCCGGGAACAGGTGGCTCGGCGGGGTGTTGACGAAGTCACGAGCGGTGGCGACGGCAGTCGCGACCGCCGCCGCATGAGCGGCCCGCGCTTTGGCGTCCTTGGCGGTGGACAACACGGTGATCTTTCGCAGGCCCGGATCTTTCGGGGCGGTCTTGCTGGTCCTGAATTCGGTGAATCGGTAGCTGCCCAGAATCAGCCCCTCCACCGCGGCGTCGAGGTCCAGTGCCGCCAGCGTCGTGACGGCCGCCTCGGCGCTGCCCAGTGCACGGGCGGCGGTGCCGGCCGCGCGGCGGATCGCGTCGGCGGACCACTCGTCGCTGGGCTTGCCGAGGCCGATCGTGAGCACGCTGGCCACCGGCAGCGAGCTCACCACCAGCCGGTTCAGCTGTTCGCTGGCGCCGGTGGCATTCAGCGCCCGCAGGCCGGATTCGATCTCGGCGATCGCCTCGGACGGCAGGAAAGGCTCGGCGGCGATGACCGCCGCGCCCGGCTTGTCGTCGTCACCCGAAGACACGACCGGGATGATCAGCACCGCCGATCCGGCGCTGCGGCGCGGCAGCGACGTGGCGACCGCAACGGTAGGGGCAGGGTAACCAGGTTGTGTGCTCACAAGCACTAACCCTAACGACCGGCGGTCGACGTGCCGCGGCCGAGTTCATATGCGATCACCGGCTCGTCGAAACCCTTGAGCGTCAACGGATCCTGCACGACAGCCGGCCAGTCCGGCAGTCTGTCATGGACTTCCGCCGCGGCGAGTATCTGTCCGGGTGACGCCGCCGCGACGAGTCGGGCGGCCAGGTTAACGGGGTTGCCGAAGTAATCACCATTGAGCGCCAAGATCTCGCCGTAGCCAAGGCCGGCTCGGACCTGAAGCTCGGCTTCGCGCGCCCGCGGATGGTCGACGAGGTCCAGCGCGGCTTTCGCCAGCGGCTCGGGGTTCGAGCTCACCCACATCACAGCGTCGCCGAGGAATTTCACCACCCGCCCGCCGTCGGCGTGCACCACGTCGCTGACGGTGGCGCCGAACTCGCTGAGCAACGTCGACAACTCCGCGGGTGTCAGCTGTTGAGTGAGCGCGGTGAAGCCGGACAGATCGGCGAAACCGACGCCGCACACCACGCTTGCCGACGGACCACTCACCACGCCTTCGATGAATGTCCGGGTGCTGACCAGATGGTGGCGGTGGACAGCGTCGATCATTGCCCCGATGCGGGGGACGAACTCCGCGGACGACCGGTAGACCTGCGCGGTGGCGAGCTCGTCGCCGGTGAGCCCGAGCCACATCTTGGGTTGAGCCGTCCGGATCATCGACGAGATGGCCTCCGCCAGCCGGGCAACCGTAGAGCCGAGTACCCGCAGGAAGCCATCCGCGGCGTCGGGGCCCATCTGCATCCGCATCGCCGTCCAGGTCGCCAGGCTGTCGACGTCGACCTGACTCAAAACCGGCGTATCGGGGTCCGCGACGGTCAGGCCGAGCATGGCCCAGCCATGTTCGATGTCCTCCAGCGCGACATCGATGGCATCCGCCGCGGTCCGCAGGGTATAGATCGGGGGGCCGGACCACAGCAGTACGTCGCCGGCAAGCCCGAACAAACGGCCGTGACGCTCGGCTTCGACCATCTCGTCGGCGGTGAAACCGAGTCCCGCCAAGTACTCGATCAGGCCGGCCCGCTCGCGTGCATTGGCGATCCCGGCGGCCTCGAGTGCCTCGAAATCCAAGGAATCGGCCACCTGGGCAAGTGTGCCAGTCGCCGCTGACATTAGGGTGAAATGTCGTGACCCGCGACGCGACGATGCAGTGGGGGCGCCCCCAGCCGCGCAGCGGCGAGGGGGACGCAGCGATGTGGGGGTACCACCCAGCCGCGCAGCGGCGAGGGGGAGAGGAGCGGCGCTGATGACAGATGACCTGCAGCACGGACCGCTCGAGGGCCGCCACCGCGAACTTGGCGCAAGCTTCGCTGAGTTCGGCGGCTGGCTGATGCCGGTGTCGTATGCCGGCACCGTCAGCGAGCACACCGCGACCCGCGACGCCGTCGGGCTGTTCGATGTCAGCCATCTGGGCAAGGCGTTGGTTCGCGGACCTGGCGCCGCAGATTTCGTGAACTCCGCGCTCACCAACGACCTGAATCGCATCAAACCGGGTAAAGCACAATACACGTTGTGCTGCAATGAATCTGGCGGAGTCATTGACGACTTGATCGCGTACTACGTTGGGCCCGACGAGATATTCCTGGTGCCCAACGCCGCCAACACCGCTGCAGTGGTCGCGGCCCTGCAGAAGGCAGCGCCGGACGGGCTCACCATCACCGACGAGCACCGCTCTTATGCGGTGCTGGCCGTGCAGGGACCGCGCGCAACCGACGTGGTGTCCGAATTGGGGTTACCGACCGACATGGACTACATGGGCTACGCGGACGCGGAGTTCGCGGAAGTGCCGGTACGGGTTTGCCGCAGCGGATACACCGGAGAGCAGGGCTACGAGCTGCTGCCGCGCTGGGAATCCGCCGGTGTGGTGTTCGACACGCTGGTTGCCGCGGTCACCAAAGCGGGCGGACAGCCGGCCGGTCTCGGGGCGCGTGACACGCTGCGCACCGAGATGGGCTATCCGTTGCACGGTCACGAGCTTTCGGCCGATATCTCGCCGCTGCAGGCCCGGTGCGGTTGGGCGATCGGCTGGAAGAAGGGCGCGTTCTTTGGCCGCGACGCGCTGTTGGCGGAAAAGGAGGCGGGCCCGCGACGGCTGCTGCGCGGCCTGCGGGCCGTGGGCCGCGGTGTGCTGCGGCCGGAGTTGACCGTGCTCGACGGCGACACCAAGGTCGGGGTCACCACGTCGGGCACATTTTCTCCGACGCTGAAAATCGGTATTGCACTTGCGTTGATCGATACCGACGCGGGCGTCGAGGACGGCCAGCACGTCAACGTCGATGTTCGGGGTCGGGCGATCGAATGCGAAGTCGTGCGTCCACCATTCGTCGAGCCGAAAACGCGCTAGCGCCCGGTTATACAATCGCATGATGATCGGCCGCCCCCTCGAGTTCACGGTTTCGCACACCGCAAACCCGACGAGCGACGACGCGCGCGAAAAGATACTGGCCGACCCCGGTTTCGGCACGTATCACACCGACCACATGGTGTCTATCGATTACACCGACGGGCAGGGTTGGCACGATGCGAAGGTCATCGGCTACGGCCCGATCGAACTGGATCCGTCGGCGATCGTGCTGCATTACGCGCAGGAGATATTCGAAGGACTGAAGGCCTACCGCTGGCCGGATGGATCGATCGTGTCGTTCCGCGCCGAGGCCAACGCCGCGCGGATGCGGTCATCGGCGCGGCGGATCGCGATCCCCGAACTGCCCGACGAACTGTTCATCGAGTCGTTGCGGCAACTGATCGCCGTCGACAAGGCCTGGGTTCCGCCGGCCGGCGGCGAGGAGTCGTTGTATCTGCGGCCATTCGTCTTCGCCACCGAACCGGGGTTGGGGGTTCGCCCTGCCAAGCGGTACCGCTACCTGGTGATCGCCTCTCCATCCGGTGCGTATTTCAAGCACGGCATCAAGCCCGTCAGCGTCTGGGTGTCAACGGAATACGTGCGTGCCAGCCCGGGCGGAACCGGTGCGGCGAAGTTCGGCGGAAATTACGCCGCGTCGTTGGTGGCGCAGGCTGAAGCCGCCGAGAACGGCTGCGAGCAAGTGGTGTGGCTGGATGCCGTCGAACGTCGCTACATCGAAGAGATGGGTGGGATGAACATCTTCTTTGTGTTCGGCAGCGGCGGAACGGCGCGGCTGGTCACCCCTGAGCTGTCCGGTTCGCTTTTGCCGGGTATCACTCGGGATTCGTTGCTGCAGTTGGCAACTGACGCTGGTTTCGCTATCGAGGAACGCAAGATCGATATCGACGAGTGGCAGAAGAAGTCTGCCGCCGGTGAAATCACCGAGGTTTTCGCCTGTGGCACTGCCGCGGTCATCACCCCGATTTCGCAGGTGAAGTACGGAGAAAGCGAATTCACCATCGGCGACGGCGAATCCGGCGAGGTGACCATGGCGTTGCGTGACACGCTGACTGGCATCCAGCGCGGAACTTTCGCCGACACCCACGGCTGGATGTCGCGACTCGGCTGAAAACCGTTTCGGAGATCGGCTTAACGCCGCGCGACTGGAGTTCCAGTTCGCGTATTCGTCGACGCAGCAAACAGCGGCCGTGATACCGTATGCCCGGACATCAACGCTCTATACACGTGGTGGGCCCACTATGGAAACCCCAAATCCGGCGAAGGTCCAACGCCGAATACCGCTGCGAATCTGGGACATATCTAGTCGGACGGGTCGGGCTACGATTTTCGGCAAAGGCGTCATTCTGCCACGCGATACCGCTTCTGGTCGTAGGTTGCTGTGAGCAAATTCCCCATGGGAGGTATGAAATGGTCAGCCCAAGCAGCCCGATCCCACCGGGGTCGCGTCGTCAAATAGCAGTGATCGGGACGTTGATGCCGCATATGGCAGCGGGGCGTCATCACGTGTACCGCAATGTCACCGCGTTGGCGTTGTCGGCAGCGCTGATCGCGGCCGGGCTGGGTTCGCTGCCGGTCGCGTTGGTGTTGACCTCGGTGGCATTACCGGCTGCAATTTTGGTCTACATTCACGATCATCGGTTGTGGCGCGACGAGCCGCTCACGATAATCGTTGTGGCTTTTGGACTTTCGTTGCTGCTCGGGGTCGGCGTCGGGCTGTTGGAAACGCATTTCATCAAGCTGGTCGCCCCGGGTTCGACCGGCTATCACCTACCGCCGGTTGACCGAATTCTCGAGTTGGGTGTGCTGGTGCCGGTGGCCGCGTTTGTGGCGGTGGTTATCGCGCCCCTGGTCGTCAGCGCGCGCTCGGCGTTTCGGCATCCGATGGATGTCGTGGCGGCCTGTTCGCTCAGTGGTGCGGCGTTGTCGCTGGGGCTCAGCGTAGTCGTGCAGCACGGTGCGTTCACTCACATCCAAGCGACGGCAGGAGATCCCGCGCACGTGGCGTTTATTTGCCTGACGCTGGGTTTTTTGCAGCCGATTGTGCTGTCGACGGCGGCCATGGTGGGCGTTTTGGGATTGCGCCGGTTGGGAGTCGGCCCCGTCGCAGGAGTTATCGAAGGATTGGTGTTAGTGCTGGCCTACGAGTTGGCGACCACCTTGCTGCAGCCGTATGGCACCCGCGGGATCGTGTTGACCGCATTGGCGGCGTTCCTGTTGGCCGGGGCCGGGTTGGCTGCGGCACGCGATGGGTTGCATGAGGCGCTGCTCGCCGAGCTTGGACCGGATGCGGGTTCGCCGGAGACCGGGCACACCGAGCATCGGTTGCATGCCGGGGTGGTCGCCGCGATCGTTGCGGTGGTCGTCGTGGTCGCTGCGGCGGCCAGCCTGGCGGTGGTGATGCGCGGTGCGGCGATACGTCCCACGCCACCGGGCCAAGGCGGCAGTGGCCGGATTTCTCCGCACCGCGCGTCAGCGAGCGGATCCGTCCACCGCGCCCCCGGTCAATCCAGTAACAGCCCTTGGGGGAGTGTGATTTTGGCATCGACCAGCACATCACTGGCTGCCGGTGCCGCGGCCACCGTCAACCTTGTGGACGGAATCAGCCTGACCGTGGCGCCCGGCTGGAAAATCACCCGTCAGGGGCAGGGGTCGGCCAGCCTCAGCAATCGCGACCAAACCGCGGCTCTGTTCGTTCTCGCTGGTGATGCCGACACCTCAGATATCACACAAGAATCAAGCTTGCTGATCAACCAGGTAATTCAAGGCGGTGGACTGACGAACGTCCAGCAGAGCGCCACGCCGCCGGAGCCAGTACAGGGCAAGAACTTTCAATGGATTCTCGAGTCCGACTACACCGCTAACGTCCAAACCAACCAGGGCACCGACCAGCTCTATGGCGGATGGGTGACGTTCTTTAACGCCGCGACCGGCATGTCGGGCTTCATGGATTTCTACGCCCCAACCCAGGCCCTGTTTAAGGCGTCGGTGCCGGACGCCGCACAAATGATGGTGTCGATGGAGTAGCGACGCGGTCAGTCAGCGGTATACCGTTCTGCGAACTGGGCGGCGGGAACCGGCCATTCCTCACCGTCGCTGCCTCGCACCACCCAGTCGCCGTCAGACGCGATCGTCGGTCCCTCCAGGGTGGTGATAGTCTCACCCGGCTGCGCCGGTCGAGCGGAAACATAGCCGCGCCTTCGCCATTGGTTGCCCTCGACATGCTCGTAGGTGGACTGGAAGATGTCGTCGCGCACCGACCAGGTGGCCCCGTCTGCCTGCACCTGCCAGTCTCCGGCATTGGCCCGCATGGTCTGACCCGATCGTGACGTCCACGTCCAGGGCGTGTTTCGCTGTTCGGCGTTGACCGTTCCGACCCGGGTGAACTGCTGCCACACCGGACGTGAGCGATAACCGAGCTGGCGCAGACTCCACAGGGTGGTGGCCAAACTCTCGAGCGCGGTGTTGAGCAGATCCTCGTTGGTTTCGACCACGGACCAATCAACGAGCTTGTTGTGGATTCGGTGCTCATCGTCACGGACCGCGCCGTACTTCCAGTGATGACGGCGATAGTAGCGACACCAGCTCTCGTGTTCCGCCTTGGCCATTTTCATCGCGGCGTCGCGGTCAAAACCCATGCGCGCCAGCCGTTGCAGTGCCGTCAGACCGGTCATGTCCTGCACGCTCAGTGGCGGCGGCGGGCTGCCCCAGGTATTCCAGGTGTGTTCGGCGATCCGCTCCACCATCCACAGCGCATTGCGAACCAGGCGTCGATTCGACTCTCGGTAGAACGGATCAAGATCTTTCCACGGCAACCTTGCCGGGGGAGGGTTCGGCTCTGGTTCGATGCCGGCGATGTAGCGCTGGTGAATCAGCTTTGCCGCACGTTCCCACATGTCCTGGGCGTGTCCCTCGGGGATGTCGAGGGCCAGTCGGTATGTCCGCAGCCGACCGACGATGGGCAGCTGATCTTCGGCCATCTGAGCGTCGTTGTCCCAGATGTAAATGGGCATGGTCGGATAACGCGCAGCCAGCCTCGTGCCGGTCGACCTTGCGCCGGACGGTTTGTGTGTGTCGTCGACGAATATCACGGCGTTGGTGGGAGCGTCGCTCTCGCCGATCAGACGCATCACGACCGACACGGTCGGTGGCTCCGGTGTGGCGTCAATAGTCGGGCCGGTCGACAAGAACCCGACCTGCCGGCGATGGAATTCATGGTCTTCGCGGTACTCCTCGGCGTCCGCGCCGACCAGATTCATTGCGGGCAAAGCCGTCTCGCCCGGTGCCGAGTAGTAGTCGTTCTCCAGCTTGCGACGAGTGAGATCCGCGCACAGCGCCAACGTCAATTCTGATGTGCCACAGATGAATACATGCTCCACGTTGGCCGCGATAATGTTCTCCAGCAGCCAGCGAGCGGTGACCTCGTATTTGCCAACGGCGTCGGCCGCCCATCTCGTGTCCGATCCGCCGAGCTGCCCAGCGCGCCAAGCCTCGGCTTGCCACGGATCATCTATCCGCACCGTGAGCGGCAGTCGACGCTTGTGGCCGACCGCAGTTAGGACCTCGGTGACTGTGCCCAGCCACAACTGGTTGGTCGTCGGATCGGCCGACATCAGGTAGAGCCGCTCGAGGTGGCGCCACAGCCTTAGCGATTTGAGTGCATCCGGGGCGTTGAAGTCGACCGTGACCACTCGGCCGCCGTGGATTCTGGCCTCCTGCACGCCCGGCTCATCGGGGCCGCCGGCGATGACGACGAATGTGCTCGGGCGGTTCAGCGTGTTCGCGATCGCGCTGACCATGGACCGGGTTTCGGCGTCGATCCCAACGATCGCGGTGACCGACGTGGCGAGGTTGGCGCGCAGTCGATCCACCTGTGACCGAAATAACGCGATCACCACACCGGCGAGGCCGAAGAAGATGGCCGCCAGTGCCGTGAGCCGCGCAACCCACAGGCCGTCTGGGGTGGGGCTTGGGCAGACGTGCGCGCCCAGCGAAAAATCGCCCACGCCGCCTTTGACCAGTGAGACGGTCCAGATCAGCGGCTGGAAGAAGACCGGATGTGTTGCGTCGTGGCATCGCCAATAGGAGCTGAAGCCCAGCACGGCACCTGTCGCGGCCAGGCCGGCAACGACTACGACCGGAACGTTGCCTGACCGGCGGGCACTCTGCGAGCGAAAGCTCAATACGCACAGGGCGACCACTACAGCCGTCACTATCGTGATAGTGGTTGCCGATCCAGGCCGACCGAGCCACCTCAACCAGATGGGCAACTTGTCGGCGGCGGTGGGATTCGCCGCCAGGATGCACAGCCCCACAAGCAGTACCAGAGCAACGGTCAAGAGCACGGCTTGCAACGACCGGGAAGGTGCGGTCGTGCGCTGCATTGGACCCTCTTTCCTGCTTGGGGCGCAGTAAAGATGATGGCATCGATGCCGTTAAATCGGGTTGAAATGCAGGGCGCCGTCGTTATTCGGCGTCGCTGACCCGGATGATCTGCAGGCCCGCCGAAGCGAGAATGGCCGGCATCGCCCTGATTAACACAGCGTCTAATTCTGCGATGTCGGGATAGCGGTCCTTGAGGTGCTTCCACGGCGGCAGATAGGGAGTTTGCTTGCGTTCGACATTCTTCTTCTCGGCCAGAGTCCAGCCATCAGCAAGGCGCTCATGGTTCCAGCGGTCGTGCTCGGCGGCGGCAAGCAGTTCGATTTCTGAGTCGGTGAAGGTGAAATCCATTGTTTCCCTGCCACATAACGGCACAATGTCACTGCCAATCTTGGCTAAGTGGATAGCGATGTGGTTCGCTTGGTCGCGGCTGGAATTCTTGCGGGACTCGTCGAGGTCCTGCCACGTCGGCGCGGTCTCACCTTTGCTGATCGCTTCTTGACGCCAGCGCTCGTGAATCGCGCGGGCTAGCGGCTCGACGATTCGTGTTGCACATCGACCTCTTACGGTTGCCATGCGGAGCGTTGGGCGATTCTAGCCTCGCGCCGTAAGGTCTGGCGCCTGCGGTCGCGGCGCGCCGTGATTACCTATGGGAGTGCTTGCAGTGCAATGAATTACCTGACTGTGGTCCACACTGATTTCGGCAGTTATCCAACGCGTTGTGGAGGGGGGTGCCAGACTTAGCTGGCCCACCGCTGTGCTCGCTTTGGCAAAGGGGGATTAGGCGTGTCGGATGCGATGCAGGCTCCTGCGCCGTTGGTTGGTGGGGTGGGTCGGGCGGTGGAGTATGACGCGTTTTTGTCGTATACGCATCGGGATCGGCCGGTGGCCAGTGGGATTCAGCGGGGTTTGCATCAGATTGGGCGCC
>DATJOR010000211.1:0-16359 GCA_035506875.1 Mycobacterium sp. | reverse complement strand
ATGTCGTTGTCGTTGGCACGACCGATCGTCGCCGATCCCGGCGGCTTATCCATCCGGCCGGAGCCGGGGAGGATCGCCTGGATCATCTTGGTGGCGAGGTTGCCCGTCTCGGGCTTGCCGCTCGGCTGGGCCAGCCGGGGTGTCGGCTGTAGTTGCGGTGGCGGCGGCGGCGCCGGCGGCGGTTGCCGGGGCGGCGGCGGTTGGTAGGCCTGCGGCCGCTGACCACCCTGGTAGACCGGCTGCGGCGGTGGCGGCGGGCCGCCGGGATGCGGTCGCGATGGTGCGCCTGCCGGTGGCCGGAGCACACCGGCAGGGGGCCCGGCACCCGGGCGTGCCGGCGTCGGCGGATGTGGCGCCTGCCGTGCAGCCGCCGACGCTTGCACGGCGCGCATCGACGCGGTTTGCGGCGGCCGGCCGGCCGCCCCCGCGTGGTGACCGACCTCGAAAGCGAGCTGCGGCCCGTCCGGGTTGCCGATGTTGATGCTCGAGCCGTCCTGGATGTCGACCACCGGCACCCGACGGCCGTTGACGTAGGTGCCGTTCAGCGACCCGTTGTCGATGGCCAGCCAACGCCCTTGATCGAAACGCAGTAGCAGATGGGCACGCGAGATCAGCGGGTGCGTGATGCGCATGTCGGCGCGCAGATCACGCCCGACCACCACGTCATGGCCTGCGGCGAAAGTGCGTTGAGATCCGTCGTATCGGACTGTCAGCACGGGCGGTGCTGCTTGACTCATCGCCTCAACCTTAGCTGCTCGGCTCGGGGCGCCGACTGCGACACGAGCGGCGGGCCCGCATCGTCAGAGCGCGTCCGGGGCGCCGGTGACGACGCAGCGGGTGCGGGTGTAGATCGTCGGCATGCACTGGTTGCAGTGCGTGCACGCCGACTGCACGGTGCCGTCTGCGGCGATCCGGTTGATCAGATCGGGCTCGGCCAGCAGGGCCCGGCCCATCGCCACGAAGTCGAATCCCTCCGCCATCGCCAGGTCCATCGTCTCGCGATTGGTGATGCCGCCCAGCAAGATCAGCGGCATCGTCAACTCGGCGCGGAACTGCTTGGCGTCGCGCAGCAGATACGCCTCGCGGTAGGGATACTCCCGCAGAAACTTTTTGCCCGTCATCCGCATGCCCCAGCGCAGCGGCGGCTTGAAGGCGCCGGCGAACTCCTTGAGCGGCGCGTCGCCGCGGAAGAGGTACATCGGGTTGACCAGTGAACTGCCGGCGGTCAGTTCGATCGCGTCCAGCCCACCGTCGTCCTGCAACCACTTCGCCGTGGTCAGTGACTCTTCCACGCTGATTCCGCCGCGAACACCGTCGGCCATGTTGAGCTTGGCGGTGACGGCGATCGGTGTTCCCTCTTGCTCCACCGCGCGTCGAACGGCCATCACCATTCCGCGGGCGACCTTGGCCCGGTTCTCCAGCGATCCGCCGAACTCGTCGTCGCGCCGGTTGATCAACGGAGACAGGAAGGAACTCGCGAAATAGTTGTGGCCCAAATGGATTTCGACGGCGTCGAAGCCTGCCTCGATGGCCAATCGCGCGGCGTTGGCGTGTCCGGCGATCACGTCGTCGATGTCGTCGCGGGTGGCCTTCTTGGCGAAACGCATGCCGATGGGGTTGAAGAACCGCACCGGCGCCAGGGCCTTGGCTTTGTTGGTTTTTGCGTTGGCCACCGGACCGGCGTGGCCGATCTGCGCGCTGACCGCCGCGCCCTCGTCGTGGATTGTGTCGGTGAGCCGCCGCAACCCCGGCACCGCCTCGGGCCGCATCCAGAGTCCGTTGCCCTCGGTGCGGCCACCCTGGGAGACCGCGCAGTAGGCAACGGTGGTCATACCGACTCCGCCGGCGGCGGGCAGCCGGTGATATTCGATGAGGTCGTCGCTGACCAGTGCGCCGGGTGTGCGGGCCTCGAAGGTCGCCGACTTGATAGTGCGATTGCGCAGCGTGATCGGGCCCAGCTTGGCGGGGCTCAGGACGTCCGGAGGGCTAGACATAACGGGAGCGTGCCAGACTGTGAGACGTGGGCGCAATCACGCTGGACGGCAAGGTCACGCGGGACGAGATCTTCGTCGACCTGAAGGAACGGGTGGCGGCGTTGACCGCCGCGGGTCGGACACCCGGGCTGGGCACCATCCTGGTCGGCGACGACCCTGGGTCGCAGGCTTACGTCCGCGGAAAGCATTCCGACTGCGCCAAGGTCGGCATCACCTCACTGCGTCGCGACCTGCCCGCCGACATCAGTCAGGCCAAGCTCAACGAGACCATCGACGAACTCAACGCCAACCCCGAGTGCACTGGCTACATCGTGCAGTTGCCGCTGCCCAAGCAGCTGGACGAGAACGCCGCGTTGGAGCGGGTCGACCCGGCCAAGGATGCCGACGGCTTGCACCCGACCAACCTGGGTCGGCTGGTGCTCATGGACCCTGCTCCGCTGCCCTGCACGCCGCGCGGCATCGTGCACCTGTTGCGCCGCTTCGACGTCGAGATCGCCGGCGCACACGTGGTGATCCTCGGCCGCGGCGTGACGGTCGGTCGTCCGTTGGGCCTGTTGCTGACCCGCCGCTCGGAAAACGCCACAGTCACGTTGTGCCACACCGGAACTCGTGACCTTCCCGCGCTGACCAGGCAAGCGGACATCATCGTGGCGGGTGTCGGCGTGCCGCACATGCTGACCGCCGACATGGTTCGTCCTGGCGCGGCCGTCGTCGACGTCGGTGTCAGCCGGGTGGACGGCAAGCTGACTGGTGACGTGCATCCCGGTGTCTGGGACGTCGCGGGCCACGTATCACCGAATCCCGGCGGCGTCGGCCCGCTGACCCGCGCGTTCCTGTTGACCAACGTCGTGGAATTAGCCGAACAGCAATGAGTTTGCGGCAACTGGTGCGCTCGCAGTGGCCGATCATCACGGTGATGGCGATCTTTGCCGTCGCGTTCACACTGGCCGCGGCGAACTTCTGGCGCCGCGGCGCGCTGCTGATCGGGATCGGGGTAGGGGTAGCCGCCGTGTTGCGGCTCACGCTCACCGAAGACCGCGCCGGACTACTGGTGTTGCGCAGCAAGGGAATCGACTTCACCACGATGGCGCTGGTCGCGGCGGGGATGGTCTACATTGCCTGGACGATCGACCCGCTGGGCACCCGTTAGACCCCTGGGGCCACGCCCGGCATGCCAGGCGCGCCGGCCACACCGGGAAGTTGCTGCAGGCCAGATACGTTGCCGCCCATGATGTTTGCCATCTCCTCCGGGCAGTAGGTCTGTATTGCGATGGTGGTGAACATTTGGGCCAGCTGCGGCGACATGCCCCGCTGGGATACGCGTGACGCGGCGGCGGCGAAGCTGCCGCCAGGTTGAGCGACCATCGGGCAGATCGACTGGCCCACGGCCATCGCGTTGCCCGGTTCGCCGTACTCGATGCCGGCGTGGCTCAGCGCGTCGATAAAGTCGTCGTCATGCGGGTCTGCCTCGACCGGCGCGGAAAACATTGCGGCCACGGTGATAAAGCAGCCGGCGCCCAGCAGCAAACGCACGGCCAGCGGCTGGTTGTTCAGGCGCAACATCCAGTTGCGGGTGATCTCGAGCGTCGCCATGTCCTGCTCCTCACGTGGGGGAGTGCAACCGCGGCACTCAAAAGTTCTGCCTTAAAAACCCTCGTTTATCGCTGTCACATTCACAACACGATGATGTAAAGGTTCGCGCACGTTTCGGTTATCCCGCGACACGTCATGCGGCAACGCGGTTCTGGTGGCTGACAATGCGGGACGTGACGCCTGAGATCTCGCGCCAGACGTTTCTACGGGGTGCCGTCGGAGCGTTAGCCGCCGGCGTGATCCTCGGACCGGTACGAGCCGTATCGGGCCGAGCCGGGGCCGATCCGATCGCGTCCGGCTGGGGCCCGCTCGCGTCTGCCATCAGCGGGCAGGTGATACAACCGGACGGCCCGCAATTCGGTTCGGCCAAGCAGGTTTTCAACACCAACTACAACGGCTCGACGCCGGCGGTGGTGGTCGTCCCGACATCGCCTGCAGACGTGCAAAAAGCCATGGCGTTCGCCGCTGCGCATAACCTCAAGGTCGCGCCGCGCAGTGGTGGGCACTCCTACATCGGGGCATCCACGGCCAACGGAGCCATGGTGCTCGACCTGCGTCAGCTGCCCGGGGGAATCGACTACAACGCCTCGACCGGCCTGGTCACGGTGACACCGGCGACCAGTTTGTTTGCGATGCACCAGGCCCTGGCCGCGGCCGGCCGCGGCATCCCGACGGGTACTTGCCCGTCGGTCGGCGCCGCCGGACACGCCCTGGGCGGCGGGCTGGGCGCTCATTCCCGCCACGCCGGCCTGATGTGCGATGCGCTGAGATCGGCAACGGTGGTGCTGCCCAGCGGCCAGGCGGTCACCGCATCGGCGGGCGAGAACCCCGACCTGTTCTGGGCGTTACGCGGCGGCGGTGGCGGCAACTTCGGCGTGACCACCTCGCTGACCTTCGCAACCTTCCCCACCGGCGACGTCGACGCAGTGAACCTCAACTTCCCGCCACAGTCGTTCGCGCAGGTCCTCGTCGGCTGGCAGAACTGGCTGCGGACCGCCGACCGAAGCAGCTGGGCACTGGCCGATGCGACCGTAGACCCGATGGGCACGCACTGTCGCATCCTGGCGACATGTCCGGCCGGGTCGGGGGGCAGCGTGTCGAACGCCATCGTCTCGGCTGTCGGCATGCAGCCGACCGGCGTCGAGAACCACACCTTCAACTACATGGACCTGGTGAACTATTTGGCGGTCGGGAACCTCAACCCGGCACCGCTGGGATACGTCGGCGGATCCGACGTCTTTACGACGATCACCCCGGCCGCCGCACAGGGGATCGCCGCGGCGGTCAACGCATTTCCTCGTGGCGCGGGCCGCATGTTAGCGATCATGCACGCCCTCGACGGCGCGCTGGCCAGTGTGCCGCCGGGCGCGACGGCGTTCCCGTGGCGCCAGCAGTCCGCGCTGGTGCAGTGGTACGTCGAAACCGGTGACCCGGCGGCGGCGACCGGCTGGCTTAACACGGCACACCAAGCGGTGCAACCGTATTCGGTCGGTGGGTACGTGAACTACCTCGAGGCGAACCAGCCGGCGTCGCGGTACTTCGGCCCGAACACATCGCGGCTGGTCTCCGTAAGGCAGAAGTACGATCCCGGCCGGGTCATGTTCTCCGGGCTCAACTTCTGACGTAGGACGTGCAGGTATCCACAGTCTGACCTTTATCCACAGATACGGATTCGCGACGTGATTCGGCCGTCCGGCGCCGATATCATTCGAACATGCATTCGAGTTGCCGAGACGACATCGTCAAGCGCTACGGCGCGCTACACGATGCGGTGTCTGACGTGATCGAAGTGCACTCCGACGCGCTGACCACGCCCGAATGCCTGGCATTGCTGGAACTTCTGGAAACCGAGACGCGGCGGCTGCCGGTCGCGGGTCATTCATTGATCAATAAACTGGCCCGCCAGGCCAGTGACACCGAGCTGGGCGGCAAACTGTCGCACGCGCTGGCCAATCGGCTGCGGATCAGCCGCGGGGAAGCCGGCCGACGCATCCACGAGGCCGACGATTTGGGGCCGCGCCATTCGATCACCGGCGAGCCGCTGCCGCCGAAGTTGGAAGCCACCGCCGCCGCGCAGCGGGCCGGGGAGATCGGGGCAGCCCATGTGGCGGTGATTCGCGGCTTCTGTGATCGACTGCCCGACTTCGTCGACGTCGACACCCGCCAGAAGGCCGAGGCGCAACTGGCCCGGCTCGGCGGTCAGCATCGCCCCGATGAGTTGGGCAAGCTGGCAGACAAGCTCACCGACTGCCTCAACCCCGATGGCAGTTTCACCGACCAGGACCGTGCCCGGCGGCGCGGCATCACCATCGGCAAACAAGACGTCGACGGCATGTCCTCGATCACCGGGTATCTGACGCCCGAAGCCCGGGCCACCATCGACGCCGTCTTCGCAAAACTGGCCGCCCCGGGCATGTGCAACCCCGCCGATGCTGCCCCATGTGTCGATGGCACCCCATCGCGGGCAGCCATCGAGCACGACACCCGCAGCGCCGCACAACGCAACCACGATGCACTCAACGCCGGCGCGCGGGCGTTGTTGGCCGCCGGTGTATTGGGTCAGCACAACGGTTTACCAGCGTCCATCGTTGTCACCACCACGTTGCGCGAACTCGAGGCCGCCACGGGCCGAGGGCTTACCGGCGGGGGCACTCTGCTGCCGATGAGCGACGTGATCCGGCTGGCCTCTCACGCTCATCACTACCTCGCCATTTTCGACAAGGGCAAAGCGCTGGCGCTGTATCACACCAAGCGGCTGGCTTCGCCTGCCCAGCGAATCGTGTTGTACGCCAAAGATCGTGGCTGCACGGCGCCAGGCTGTGATGTCCCGGGATACTTGACCGAAGTCCACCATGTCACGCCGTGGGCGAAAACGCAGACCACGGACATCAACGACTTGACGCTAGCCTGCGGCGCTCAGCACAAGATCGTCGAGCAGGGCTGGGCCACCCGCAAAAATCAGCGTGGCGACACCGAATGGATCCCGCCTGCGCATCTGGACCACGGGCAACCCCGAGCTTCTGAAGTACCCTTTGAGTATGGACGCCGCCGTGTACCTCCGGATCAGCAACGACAAGTCGGGCGAACAGCTCGGCATAACCCGGCAACGCGAGGACTGCCTTGCGTTATGCCAGTCCAAGGGCTGGAAGCCGATCGAGCCCCACTACCTCGACAACGACACCAGCGCGACCAGCGGTGAGCGCCGACCGGCCTACGAGCGGATGCTGGCCGATGTCCGTGACGGGCGCGTTGGTGCGGTCGTGGTGTGGGACTTGGACCGGCTGCATCGCCGCCCGATCGAGCTGGAATCGTTCATGGCGCTGGCCGATGAGAAGCACCTGGCGCTGGCCACCGTGTCCGGTGATGTGGACCTGTCCACGGCGCAGGGCCGCCTGGTGGCGCGACTGAAAGGCAGCGTGGCCGCCCATGAGGGTGAGCACCGCAAAGCCCGCCAGCTGCGCGCGACCCGCCAGCTTGCCGAACGGGGGGTGCCGAACTGGTCACAAGCGTTCGGCTACGACGACACCCGCCAGCCGGACCCGGTGACCGCGCCGCTGGTGAAACAGGCATATGCGGCCGTGCTGGCAGGGGCCAGCCTCGGGGACGTGTGCCGGTTGTTCAACGAGGCCGGCGCGCTGACCGTCAACGGTAAGCCGTGGACACCGACCGTGGTGTCGAAGTTCCTGCGTAAACCCCGCAACGCCGGATTGCGGACCTACGGGGTGCGCTACGGCGCCGTGACTCGTAACGACATTGTGGGCAAAGGCAATTGGCCGCCGTTAGTGGACGAGCAGACGTTCTGGGCGGCCCAGGCGGTGCTGGACGCGCCCGGTCGGGCACCGGGCCGCAAGAGCGTACGCAAGCACTTGTTGACCGGTGTGCTGGGGTGCGGCAAGTGCGGCGGCTACCTCTCAGGTGCGTATGTAGGTAAGACCGCGAAGCACCTCACCTACATCTGTAAAGGCTGCCACGGGATCAACGTCCGCGCCGAGTACGTGGAACCGCTGCTGTACGACATCGTTGGGGGGCGGCTGGCCATGGACGATGCCGTGGACCTGCTGAAAGCCGAAATACAGGACCAAGAACAGGCCGAGGCCATCCGCGCTGAAATCAACGCCCTGTATGGGGAATTGGACGCTCTGGCGGTGGAGCGTGCCGAGGGCCTGATGACGGCACGACAGGTGAAGATCAGCAGCGACATCATTACGGAGAAAATCGCGAAGCTTGAGCGGCGCCAACAGGATCAAGAACGTGTGCGGGTGTTCCGGGACCTGCCGTTGGGCACCCCGGAGGTGGTGGACGCGGTACGCGCGCTGTCCCCGGATCGCTTCCGCGCTGTGGTGGACGTGCTGATGACTGTGACTGTGGCACCTGTGGGTAAGAGTGGGCGCGTGTTCAATCCGGACCGGGTGCAGGTGAACTGGCGATGAGCATGACATGGCGCGGTGACTACACCATCACTGTGTACTGCGACGGCCCTGCCGATGCAGACCACGAGCGAACCATCGTGATCACGTACGTGCGGCTAGTGGACGAGTCTTTCCCCCAGGGCCGCGATTGGGTGCCTTCGCAAAAGTGGGTTGACGGCAGGGGGCGGGTGAAGCGCGCACGCGAGCATGTGCAGCATCGCCGCAAGGGTCCGCAGGCTTGGCGGCTGCGCGAGGCGGGGATACCTCATGTGCGTTTGCAGTACCGATTCCATTGCCCGCGTTGCGGATTCAACGAGATACGAAACGACGGTAGTCCGCTGTCGGAAGTCTTCGACGATCTGGCTGACCGCGACGAGGCCGAGATCAGCGCGCGAGAACTGATACGACGTGCCTGGCCTTAGTTTCCGCGACACACCTGCTAAGACCTGAACTTGCCGCGCACAACCGGTAGGGTGTGGATCATCCCGGGCCGCGTTGGCGATCCCAACCCCGTCCGATGGCGACATCCTCTCCCCGGAGGGCCAGCGTATTTTCGCGTGCCCTGAGAGGTTGTCATGCCCGATCCACTACGCCATCAATACATCACCATCCTGAAGGCTGCCGAGTACCTCGGCGTCTCCGAACGCACCGTCCGCGCGATGATTGCCGATGGCCGGCTTACCGCTTACCGAGCCGGTCGTCGAATTGTGCGGCTCCGTGTCGATGAGATCGACGCCGCCATGCAATCGTCTGGCGGTGCGGCATGAGCGAAGCGCGAATCGCCCCCCCTTGTGATCTGGAGGCCGCACGGCTCGCCGACTACATCAAGGAGACGCTAGCCAGGGCGCCCGCTCTCACATCTGCGCAAAGAGCGGCGCTGGCTGAGCTACTGAAACCTGTCCGGCGCGAGGCAGGTTCATCGTGACGCCCCCCGAAGGGCCGCCTGGGAAGGAAAGACCTGGCGGCTTGGGAACCGCCAGGTCCAACCAAAAGTTAGCAGAGGCACCACTAACCACGACCGATCCTAATCGACCGGGCCGACTGTGCGGCACAGACACGGTTTCTCAGCTAAGTCGTCGTCGGCACGCCAGCTGGCGGCTGCCTAGCCTTCAATGCCACTGCCGCGACCCGTGGCCGTGCCGCTGTACGGACCCGCCGCTGACAGAGCACCAGGTGGATTACTGGCGCGACGCCGCCGTGCTTCTGTTGCGCGCGGGACACATCCCGCTACTGCCGCTTGAGGCGCGGCGTGCGCTTTGGGGGCGCGGAGGCGCGGACCGGGCGCTCGCCGAGCTTTTGCACGACGCGTGCGGTGGGGGGGCAGCGTAGTGGAGCCCGCCGACAAGCTGGCGGCACAGGGCAAAGTGATCGCCAAATCGGGCAAGTACGCGCCGAAGGCCCCCGTTCCCAAGCGCAACGGGCACGACGGCAACGGCCAGCTGCGCGCCGCGCCGCCCAACGGGGTTGACACGTGCGGCAACGAACCGGTGGACGACCCTCCACCGGACCCGGAAGAACAGCAGTCCAGCGCGGACCAGGGGCGCCCAGCCGATCCAAGGGCTACGTGGGAAGTGGTTGACGGCGGATCATTCATCTTCGACCAGCCGCAAGGCGTTCCAGCTGTGTGGGGCAAGGGCACTGATGTTCTTTGGCCTGAAGGGGAATCGCTGATGATTGCGGGCCAACAGGGGCTTGGCAAAACCACGCTGATGGGGCAGCTCGTCCGCGCGCTGCTCGGACTGAGTGACGGGGAAGTTCTCGGGCTACCAGTCCCCCCGATTGACGGGCGGATTTTGTACCTGGCTATGGACCGACCGCGCCAGATCGCGCGCTCACTAATACGACAGTTCCGGGTGAAGGACCGGCCATTGTTGGAGGAGCGGCTGATTGTCTGGCCCGGTCCACCATCAGCTGACATCGCTAAGCGCCCGGAGTTGCTACTGACGATGGCGCGCGACCTGGATGCACAGGTGGTGTTTGTGGATTCCGTGAAGGACGCTGCACTTGGCCTGTCTTCGGATGAGGTTGGTGCAGCGTACAACCGGGCGCGGCAGTACGTGATCGCAGACGGACGCCAGCTGTGCGACTCCCACCATACCGTCAAACGGGGGCCGAATGGGGCTGCGGTCAAGGACATCAACGACATTTACGGGTCCGCGTGGCTAACGAACGGGTGTGGTTCGGTGGTTCTGCTGACCGGAGAACCTGGTGACCCGATTGTTGGATTCCGGCATGTGAAGGCCCCGGTGAACGAGGTTGGCCCGTGGCAACTTCTCCACGACTCGGTCGCCGGTGAGCTGAGGGTGGAGGCCGAAATCAACCTTGTGGACTTGGTGAAGGCCAAGGGTGTTGACGGGCTGACGGCCAGGGATGCGGCCATCGCGCTGTTTGAGGCCAGCCAGCCGAGCAGGGCACAGAAGGAGAAAGCGCGCCGGAAGCTGGACAAGCTCAAGGCCGATGGGGTGTTGACGGTTGAGGAGCGCGACGGACGTAGCGCCTATTTTTTTGCCGGGGAGGGTAAGCAATGACCGTGCACGGAGGTGCACGAAAAGCGGCAAACCGCCAGGTCAGTGGGTACTCGGTGACTTTCCGGCCACTAAGGGTGCGCGGTGGGTGCACTGGATGCACGCAAAACCGTGAAATGCCAGGTCAAGTGGTGCACGGTGCGGTGCACGGTTGGTGCGCGCCTCACGTGCACGTTTCCCCCTCCCCTTTTATAGGGGAGGGAAACGTGCCACGCCGCGGGGCTGCGGAGATCTTCGGTGACACCACGAAAAGCGGGGACCCGCGGCGACAGCCGCTTCTGGGTAGCACTGCCGGGAATCGAACTAGGTACATAAATCCATTTGACCTGCGGAAATACTGGTTCCGGCTACGCGAAACAACGCGAAAGTACGCGAAATGATTTGCGGATACGCCGGAGCCGTTGATGGCATCAATAGCATTGCGCCCCGGAGGTTCCTTGGCCTGCAAATACGTTCGGCCTAGCCAGCGTCAGCTCGTCTGAGCGTCCGCCTGATTAAGCCATCGGCTTCGAGAAAGCACCTAACGCCGATAATCGCCAGATACGTCCAGACAGCTCTAGTCCTGACGATGGTCGAGGATGAGGGCCATGAGCATGCACGTATTCCGCGGCAACGACGCCGGCTATGTGTCCTGGCTCGAGGCGCATCCTGCGGGCTTCGTGATCAATATCCATAAGAGCTATAACCTCGGGAGCGCGCGTTTTCACGACGCCAGCTGCTACACGCTGCACAATCAGCGCGGTACGTTGACCGACCCGTACATCAAGGTGTGCGCCGACCAGTTGGTGGAACTGGAGGCGTGGGAGATCACGGCTCTGCGCGGGGCCATTCAGCCATGCGGCAGCTGCCAAGCCCGTCCTCGGGCCACGCACACGCGGGTCATAGGTGCGGCCTCCGCGGCTGCGGGCGCAGCCCCTGCCGGCCGTTACCTCGTGCCCCCACCCGAGCCGCACAGCTCGGTCGTCGAGGCTTGGGCCGACGACTACATCCGCTTCGAGAACGAGCCGGAGTGGCAGAAGACTCTGCGTCGCGAGATCACCTCACTTTGCGCGAACCTCAACCCGTCGGCCGATGAAGTCTTACACGCCACTTTTTACGGTGAGAAGCCTGCGCGCATGGACATCGAGAACCTTGCGCTCTGCAACCTGCACTATTCGTTTAAACAGCCTGGCCGCAACGGCATTCGATTCGAACATGGACTCGAGACAGCGCCGCCGCCGGACGGGGAGGCGTATCAAGTGAGCTATCGCTACGAGCTCGCATTCCGATCGAACGGCTTCACCGATTGGGAGCTGGGCCGGACTGTGGCGTCGTTCGGCTGGACAGACCTAGGCGAGTTCCGGCGCAATAAAGTCCCCGCCCAAGTCTGGCTGGCCTTGGCCCGCCGGCGTGCCGGGAATCCCCAGCCACCGCTCGCGGCCAGGACGTCATTCGCCGTCAAAGTGAAAATCCGTCCACCCCATCAGAATTCGCCCGGCCCGACTGCCGAACTGTTGAAAGGAGTCGTCGACGGCGTCGTCTGCGCATTCCAGGCCCATACCGACACGTCGACATCCGCAGAGGTCGCGGTGCGGCTGGCGAAAGTCCTCCCCGCAGAGCCCGCAGAGATCGAGCGCTTGCTACTCGAACGCCGATGGGCGGTGCTCGGCGCCGTACCACGCCTAGTCATCCTGCTAAAAGGTGACGCCGTGCAGTGGAACCCGGGCGACGACTGGTGTGATGCCGGTGAGCTGCTCGCCGCGCTGCCCGAGCCGCTCGACCCGGGCTGGGCAATCAGCGGACAGATCTTCGAACTTTCGCGTCGCAAGAGCGCAATGCCACCAATCTCATCAATGCACCTGCGCTAATAACAACTCTGCGCCGACGCCGTCCGCTTTCGCGATGGACAGACGCTGCCGCAGAGCACAACCCAGCCATAAGGGCTTCTCGCTAAGCATCTGACGACGCGCACACCTGCAGGTGCGCCTCAGGATAAATCGCCTTGCCACGCTCGTAGTCGTAGTGCAGCAACAGGTTTGATTCTTCAGCGACATCGGGAGCCGTCGCCGAGATCATGACCGAACTCGTGACCATAAGGTATTCCCGCTGATCATCCGGCGCGAGCCGAATCGAAAGACCCAGGTAAAAGCGGGGGTCACCACCAATCGTTATCGGAATGCTTTCAGCGACGTCCTGGTTATCTTTGGTGATCTGGTCGGGCTGACCGGGCGCCTAGTGGATGTTGTAGAACGATGCGACGTGCTCGTGCAGCTTTTTATACATCGGCGGGGCTTCGTAGGCGTCGGTCATGACTTCGATGTAAACGGAGCCGTCGGCTTGTTCGGCTGTCTTCAACGCGTCATCGAGCACACCGCAGCTGCTAACCCGTGCGGTGAACCACCCCTGGCAGCCCAGCGCATGAGGAAGCTCGGCATAGTTCCAGGCCGCGATGTCGTTGTAGGCCAGCGCCATGTCCTTGCACAGCATGCGTTCGCTGAGATAGCCAGAGTTGTTGAGCACGAACACGATCGGGCGCAGCCCGTGCCGATCGAACTGGCTGATCTCCTGCGCGGTCATCTGGTGTGAGCCTTCGCCGGTGATTAAGATCACCCGACGATGCGGAGCACCGACCGCGGCGCCGAACGCCGCCGGGGTCGCCCATCCGATTGACGCCCAGAGGGTTTGGTTGTGAAATTCCGCGCCGCGGGGCAGTTGCGCGAACGCCAAACCCAGCGATGAGGTTCCGGTGTCGGTGAGGATGACGTCATCGGGCCGGAAGAAGTTCGCCCACCGGGGATACAGCGTGTCGGCTGTGATCGGGTCCTCGCCGCCGCCGGTGATCGGCCCCAGCGTTTCGGGTGTGACCGTTGGCCGCTGGGTGCCTTTGGTAATGCGACCCGAAAGTGCCTGGAGAATGTCGGCCATCTCGACGTTGCGGTAGACGGTCCCGCCCACGGTGGTGTGGTGATGGTCGATGTTGATGGTCTTGCCCGGGTCTAGCCGGACGGTGTGCCCCGCCGTGTTGCCGTCGGTCAGCATGGTGCCGATCATCACCACCGCGTCACACGATTCGACAAAGGCGCGAACGGGTTCGCCCATCAGCCGGCCGACGTACATGCCGATGTAGTTGGGGTGCTCCTCGCCCAGCACCGACTTGTCGGCGAACATCGTCGCAAACGCCAAGCCCGAGGCCTCGACGAACGCGGCCGCCGATTCCTGCAGGCCCAGCCGTCTCACCAGTACCCCGGGCAGCACACATGCCTGACCGGCATTGTTCAAGGCGGCACTTACCGCGTCGGTCGCCGCTGCCAGCGATGCGGGATCGCTGCTCGGTGGGCTTGGCGGCGCCGCGGAGCCCAGCACGGGCATGTCTGCGACGTCGCTTGGGATCGCCATGTAGACCGGCCGACGGTGATAGAGCGCCTCGGCTATGAGCCGTTCGGTCTCCGAGGCCGCGTTCTGCGGCGTCATGGTCGCGCTGGCGCCCACAATGGGCTCGGCCATTTTTTCGAACAGGTCGAATTCGCCGTTGCCCAGCGTGTGGTGCACCAGCGCCCTGCCCTCTTGCGTCGGCAGGTTGGGCGTGCCCACCAGGTGGAAGACCGGAAGATGCTCGGCGTAGGAACCCGCGATGGCGCCCATCGCGGCCAATTCGCCGACTCCATACGTCGTGCACAGCGCGCCGATGCCACGCATCCGGGCATACCCGTCCGCGGCGTAGCCGGCATTGAGCTCATTGCAGCATCCGATCCAGTTGATTGTTGGGTGCTCGGCGATCGCGTCGTTGACCGGAAACGCGTAATCACCTGCGACGCCGAAGATATCGTCGATACCGATCTCATTGAGCCGCCGCAACACATATTGAATGACGGTTTCAGTCATCACGTCACTTCCATTCGGGGTAGCAGGACAGTCGTCAGTGATATTGCAGTGCTTCGCATCCAAGGGCAGTGGCTAACTCCAAGAGATCGGCCACCATCACATCGAAGTCGCCTTCGGCGGGCTCTTGCTCCACCACGACGCCCTCGCCGTATTCCAGCGGCCGGGAGACGTAGCAGGTTTTCAGCCCGCATGACGCGGCTGACTCGAGATCCGAAGGGTGAGATGCCACAAACATCACCTCGCCCGGCGTGCAGCCGAGCAGGCTGACCGCACCCAGATACGTTTTCGGGTCGGGTTTGTATTGGTGGAAGACGTCTGAGCCGAACACGGCGTCAAACGTGACGCCCGCCGTTCGGGCCAGCGACATCAGCAGGGCGACAGTGCCGTTGGACAGCGGTGCGACAAAGTATTTCGTACGCAGCAGTGCCATGCCCTCGGCGGTATCAGGCCAGCCGGGTAGCGCATGCCACATCCTGGCCAAGTGGTCGAGAGTGTCGTCGCTGAGTGTGGGTAACCCGAATCTGGGGGCCAACTTGCCCATGGTTTCGGCTTGTAGCACATCGTGATTGGCCCATTCGCGTTGGCCGGTGCGTACTTCAGCTAATGCGGGCACGTGGTCACGCCGCCAGGCCAGGGCCAGGCCGCTCCAGTCGGCGCTGATATTGTGTGCTGACCCCCACTGCTGAAGTTGAGTGCTCAATCCCGTGCGCCAATCCACCAGGGTGCCAAAGGTATCGAACAGCAACGCCCGAACCTCGCTCATCGCTGCATCTCCTCGGCTAGTTGACGTTCGCCAGCCTGGCGGTGCAGGCTCTCATCGACCAGGAAGTCCAAGTCGCAGCCCTGATCGGCTTGCAGAACATGCTGGACGTGGAGGCGCTCGTAGCCACGTGCCGGTGTCAAATCCTGTAGTGGTGCTTCGACAGCCCGCCGAGCCAGCTCTTCTTCGTCGACCAGCAGGTCGAGTGTCCCGTTGATGGCGTCGAGCACGATCTCGTCGCCGTCGCGGACGAGTCCGATAGGACCACCGGCGGCAGCCTCCGGAGTGACGTGTAACGCCGTCGGCCCGCCTTCGGTCCCGCTCATGCGTCCGTCAGTGACGCAGACGAGCTCGGTGATGCCGGCCTTCATCAGGACTGCCGGTATTGGGACGAAATCGATTTCGGGCATACCGGGCGCACCCACGATTCCCGCGTTGCGAAGGACAATGACGCTGTCTGGCGAGGCTTTCAGGTTGGGGTCCTTGGCCCGTTCGTGAGCGTTGTGATAGTCGAACACGACGGCCGGGCCGCGGTGGGTCCAGAACTTGCGCGGTGCCGCCGATCGCTTGAAGATCGCACCTCGGGGAGCAAGCGAGCCCCGCAACACAACCAGGCCGCTCTTGTCCAGGAACGGATTGTCGAGCGATCGCAGGCAGGGGCTGGGCTTTGGCTTCGCCCTGCGAACATCGGCAGCGACGTCGGCCACCGTGCGCCCATCGGCCAAGACGACGTCGCGGTTCAACAGCGGTTCCAGCACGGCCAGGAGAGCGGGGACGCCGCCGGCGTGGTCGAAATCCTCCAGCGCGAACTCGCCGGAGGGCCGCACACCGAGCACCTGCGGAGTCTTTTCGCCGATCTCTTCAAATCGGTCGAGCCCCAACGAGATTCCGAGGCGCCCTGCGATCGCGGTGAGGTGGATGAACTCGTTGGTCGAGCCACCAGTGGCTGACAGCACACGAATGGCGTTGTCGAAGGCATCCGGAGTCATCAGGTCGTCTGGCCGGGTGCCGGCGCGGGCCAGCTCCACTGCTCGCACCCCGGTGCGCTCCCCGAGGTCGCGCCGGCGCTGTTCGACCGCCGGCACTGCCGCCGAGCCCGGCAACGCCATGCCGAGAACCTCGGCGGCGATGGCCATCGTGGTGGCGGTACCCATCACATTGCAGACCCCGACGGTGGGCGCGAACGTTCCTTCGAGCTCGTCCCACTCCTGGTCATC
>DATJOR010000210.1:0-8334 GCA_035506875.1 Mycobacterium sp. | reverse complement strand
CGAGGCCCGCAAGATGTGGGCATCGAGCCAAAACATCGCCGGTGCCGGCTGGAGTGGGACGGCGCAGATGACGTCCTATGACACCATGGGCCAGATGAACCAGGCCTTCCGCAACATCGTCAACATGCTGCACGGCGTGCGTGACGGGTTGATTCGGGATGCCAACAACTACGAGCAGCAAGAGCAGGCCTCCCAGCAGATCCTGTCGAGCTAACCCAAACCGTCACACGACTTTTAGAGGAGAACACGCTCATGTCGATCAGTTACCAGTTCGGCGACGTGGATGCCCACGGCGCCCTCATCCGTGCCCAGGCCGCCTCACTGGAGGCCGAGCACCAGTCCATCGTGCGCGATGTGCTGGCCGCCGGTGACTTCTGGGGCGGCGCCGGTTCGGTGGCCTGCCAGGAGTTCATCACCCAGCTGGGTCGCAACTTCCAGGTCATCTACGAACAAGCCAACCAACACGGCCAAAAAGTCCAGACGGCCGGCAACAACATGAACTCCACCGACAGCGCCGTCGGCGGCAGCTGGGCCTAACCCCTGACAAACCCCGTGGCCCGCACACCAACCGGTGTGCGGGCCACAACTTTTCCCGGCTACCCCGGGCCGTCGACATCGTTCAGTAGCTCAACGCGGCACCACGGCCGGTTTGGATCACTAATTGCCCACCGCTGCGCAAGCGCCGAGGACTGTGGTCGACACGTAATTCGCGGCGTTGGCCAAATGATTATCGGTCGCGATGTAGGTGGGCAGTGCGGTGACGAACGCGCGACGATACTGGGCGGAGAGGTTGGCGAAGTCCTGCCAGACCGCGTTATCGCTTTGCCGGCCAAGCTGTTCCAGCTTGCTGGCATAGGTGTTCATCACCGACGCAACCGCGTAATTGACGGCCTTCTGCTCGCGATTCCAGTAGATCGCGGGCACGTTGGGGTTCATCTTCTGCCATTCGGAGGTGTCCCGGCCGAACTGCTCCAACGCCGCCCTCCAGTCATCGCACACCGGATTGGTGCTGGTGAGGAAGGGCTGGGGGTTGACGGGATTGCCCACCGGTGCGATGTCCGATGGTGGCGCCGAAGGCGGCACCAACGGGCCCCGCGCAGCCGCGGGGCCATCGGCGATTGCCGCGCAAATCGCTCCCAACGCCGACGACGCGCTGTTCGCCGCACCCGCCAGGTTGTTATCGGCCGGCGTGTATTTGGGAACGCGTTCGGCGTAGGCGCGCGCATAGGCGATGAACTGCTGGTAAAGCTCGCGCATCACCCGATGCGGCGTCAACTTGACCAAGCCGACCGCTTGCGCGGCGGCACCGCGCATCGACTGCGCGGCAGCTATGAATTGCGCACGCAGCTTTGGCGTCCACGCCGAAGCCGGAACCGATCGATCCCGATCATTCCAAAGGCCTGTGCCGCTGTTCGCCAGATCGTTGTTGATCGCGGTCCAGGCGGTGCAGCTCGGATCATCGGTGATCACGGTGACCGGCCCAGTATCTTTGGCACTGGCCACGGCCGCGGCCTCCTGGCTTGCACCGTTATCCGGTTGAGTACCGTTCGGCGCCCCCGAACCGCCGCCGCCAAAGAGCAACACCACCGCTACGACTGTCGCCAGGACGGCGACGGCGCCCACAGCGGCCATTGCCCACTTGAGATTCTTGCTGCTGTTATCCGGGGCGTCGGAATCAGACGTCACGGTGGTCCAGCTTAAATGACAACCGGCTCGCCGCAGGCAGATTCGTAGGACACGAGTCGGCGATTACCGCCACTGCTAACCCCCCGGAGGGGTTGACACCTGATCGAACAAGAGTTCGAATAAGCTATGCGATGGGACGCGCAGGGCATCGACGTCGATGATGGCGCGCTGCCCGGATTGGAGCGCATCGGTTTCGTCCGCAGCGTGCAGACACCGCAGTTCGACGGCATCACGTTCCACGAGGTGTTGTGTAAGTCCGCGCTGAACAAGATTCCCGACGCAGCTGCGCTGCCGTTCAAGTTCACGGTCAACGGGTATCGCGGTTGTTCGCACGCGTGCCGCTACTGTTTTGCCCGGCCCACGCACGAATACCTGGACCTGGACTGCGGCAACGATTTCGACAGCCACATCGTCGTCAAGACAAACGTTGTCGATGTGTTGCGGCGCGAGGTGGCGCGGAAATCCTGGTGTCGCGAGACCGTCGCGTTGGGTACCAACACCGACCCCTATCAACGCGCTGAGGGGCGTTATGCATTGATGCCGGGCATCGTCGGCGCACTCGCGGAGTCGGGCACGCCGCTGTCGATACTGACCAAGGGCACGCTGCTGCGGCGTGACCTGCCGCTGATCGTCGAGGCCAGCGGGCAGGTGCCGGTCAGCCTCGGCGTCTCGCTCGCGGTCGGCGACCCTGAACTGCACAAGCAAGTCGAGCCCGGTACGCCCACGCCGCAGTCCCGCCTCGGGTTGATCTCGGCGATCCGCGACGCCGGCCTGGACTGCCACGTGATGGTGGCCCCAGTGCTGCCGCACCTGACCGATTCCGTCGAGCATCTCGATGGCCTGCTGCGCCAGATCGCACTGGCCGGGGCCACCGGCGTCACGGTGTTCGGGCTGCATTTGCGCGGATCGACCCGGGGATGGTTCATGTCCTGGCTCGCGCGCACCCATCCGCAGCTTGTCGGCCGGTATCGCGAGTTGTACCGGCGCGGAGCATATTTGCCGCCGTCGTACCGAGAGGAGCTACGGGCGAGGGCGGCGCCGCTGGTCGCCAAGTACCGGCTGGGTGGCGATCAGCGACGATTCGATGCCGCCCCGCCGCAGCCTGCCGTCGAGAAGCTACCGCCGACGCTGTTCTGAGCTAATTGAGGTTCGGTTCGCGGAAAGTGTCGCACTGGTTGGGGTCACCGGTCTGGTATCCGACGGTGAACCAGTGCTGCCGCTGTTCCGAAGAGCCGTGCGTCCACGACTCGGGGCTGGTGTGGCCGGTCGCCGTTCGCTGAATCCGGTCGTCGCCCACGGACGCCGCCGCCGACAGCGCGTCGGCAATGTCCTTGTCGCTCAGCGGTTCCAGATACGGCACCCCGGTACTCTCCTGCTTGACGGTCGACGCGTAGTGCGCCCATACACCGGCATAGCAGTCGGCCTGCAACTCGGTGCGTACGCCGTTGCCGCCCGCGCCTTGCGCGCCCTGCTGGGCACGGCCGAGGATTCCCTGCAAATCCTGGACGTGGTGGCCGAACTCATGGGCGACCACGTACTCCTGCGCCAATGGCCCACCGCTGGAACCGAATTGGTCGACCAAAACCTGGAAGAAGCCGGTGTCGAAGTACGCGGTCTTGTCCACCGGGCAGTAGAACGGCCCGACTGCGGTGGTGGCAGGTCCGCAGCCGGTGTTGACCTGATCGCTGAACAGCCGCACGCGGGGGCGGGTGTATCCGCGCATCAGCTGCTTCCAGACCGCGTCGACGGAGTTGCCGGTGGCCACCACCCGGCACTGCACGTATTTGTTGGCGTCGGCGCCGGTGCGGCACTGGTTCAGGTCGAAGCCCGGTGCCACGTCCTGGCTGGTGTTCATCGGCAACTGGGTCGCCACTTTGCCGGGGTCGACACCGAGCAGCAGCGCCACGACAAGGAATAACAGCCCGCCCAGTCCGCCGCCGATCGCTATTATCCGTCCACCACCGCTGCCGGATGCCGACGTCGTGCTGGTGTCGATCTGCATACCCTCGTTGAAGGTCATCGCATTCTCCGTCGCGTATATGTCACGGCTCGCAAGGGGCCGCAGCCCGGCGGGATCAGCTTTGCACACTACGATTCAGGCGTGCCTGCGGTTGCCGAAGTTCCTGCTCTTGCGCGCACGACGGTCGGTGATCTTCGTGGCACCGCCGAAGGCGGCGTCGCGGTGTGGCGCGGCGTACCGTATGCGCAGCAACCCGTGGGCCAGCGTCGATTCGCCGCGCCGGCGCCGCTGTTGCCGTGGACGGGTGTGCGCCCCGAATATCTAGCTGTTGAGCACGGGCCGCTGCCGCTGCAGAGCCGTTCGTTGGTTGCCGGCGACCGTCATGACCCGAAGATCCGCGACGAGGCCTGCCTGACGCTGACGGTGTGGTCACCGGATGTGTCCGGGTCGCTGCCGGTGATGGTGTGGATTCCCGGGGGAGCGTTCCTCAACGGCGCAGGACAGTTGCGGTACTACAACGGGTCGCGGCTGGCCGCCAGCGGAAACGTGGTCGTCGTCAACGTGACCTATCGGGTCGGGGTGTTCGGTGGTTTCGAGCTCGGCGACCTCGGCGAGGGGTTCGATGACAATCTGTGTCTGCGCGATCAGCTCGCCGCGCTGGCCTGGGTGCGTGACAACATCGCCGGGTTCGGCGGCGACCCGGACCGGGTCACCGCGTTCGGCGAATCCGCCGGTGCCACTTCGGTATTGGCACTGCTGGCCAGCCCGGCCGCCGACGGGCTGTTCACGCGGGCGATCGCGCAGAGTCCGGCGTTGACGTTGATCGCTGACCGCGCGACGCGCGCCGAGCAGGCGCAGCGGTTCCTCGACCGGCTTTCGGTGAGCACGGCTGAGCTGAAAGAACTGCCGCAGCGACAGTTGCGCCGCGTGGCCGGCGAGCTGCAGATGGAAAGTATTGCGACGACGCCGACGCTCGCGCATGGGCTGACCTACGGGGTCGATCTGCTGCCGCGGCATCCGATCGAGGCCGCACGGGCGGGGGCGGTGGCCCGGGTGCCACTGATCATCGGTAGCAACCGGAACGAGGCATCGATGTTTGCCCGGGACAAGCCGCCGATGCTGCCGACGACACCGGCCACCATCGACGGCTATTTCAGCCGGCACGCGCCGCAAGCGCGGGCGCGGGTGCTGGCCGCATACCCGCACTACCCACGCCGCCGCGCGCGCGAAGCCGTCGGGGCTGACGCCATGTTTGTCGCATCGACCTGGGCATTCGCCGATGCCTACAGCGCACACGCGCCGACGTACGCCTACCGGTTCGACCACGCGCCGTGGACGCTGCGGGCGCTGGGTCTGGGCGCTACGCACGGCAGCGAGATCGTGCACATCCAGCACAGTTACGACTCTGCGCTGGGCCGGCGGCTGCACCCGCTGGGCAGATGGCTACCGCCCGCGGTGGGCCGTCGGATGCAGCGGACGTGGCTGGATTTCGCGAGCGAGGGCTGGTCGGGCGGGCAGCCTTGGAGTGCGGACTGGCCGTGCTACGACACCGCGCGGCGGGCCACCCGGGTCATCCGGTCAGCGTCCGACCTCATCGTCGACGATCCGGACGCCGACCGTCGCTCGGCGTGGGAAGGCGTGCACTGAGGTGTGAGTCTGCTGAGTTTGGGTCGCTGCGCGGCGACGGGCGAGGTATTTTTTGTAAACCTAATTGATAAGCCGATCGGGACGCTCCATCAGACAGGGGGACTTATGTTTGGAGATTCCAGCGACTGTACGAGCCTTCCACACCTTTACCTCTCGCGACCTGCAACCGTCCTTCCAGACGATGCGATTGACAACGAAACCGCGTTGGCCCGCGTCCGAGAATTGTTCCGCGGTCCAGCGTCGGGCTGGGAGCCGATCGAGCAGAGCATCCGGTATGTGTTCGACCGATGCAATACCAAGATGCGCTACCTCGACGAGGACCCCACGCTATCGCCTGGTGAATTCGCGTCGCGCGCTGCCCGCGCCTGTCTGCGTGAGAACGGCCTAGCGGCAACCGATATCGATCTCCTCATCTACGGCGGGATCGCGCGCGACGCCTTCGAGCCTGCGACTGCTGCAGAAGTCGCAGGCCGGCTGGGCGCGAAGCCCCTGCACGCCATGGACGTGACCTGTGCCTGTGCCGGACTCATCGAGGCGCTACATGTCGCCGCCGGATATTTCGCGCTGCACGACGACATCCAAACGGCGCTCATTTGCGCCGGCGAGTTGACGCGTGATCGGATCAGCTACGACATGCAGTCGCTGGACCAGGTCGCGGTCGGTGTGGCCGGCCTGACGCTCGGGAACGCCGCTGCCGCGCTGCTGATTTCACGAGAGCCGCTGCCGGCGGGCAGCGCGCGGCTGGTGGGGGTTTCGCACAAGACACTTTCCGAGCACTATGCCCTGTGCCGGGCACCTGTCGACGGAACCTTCACGTCGCATTCGAAAGAGCTGTTCGCGCTGGCGGTTCATGTACCGCCGGAGATCCGCCGCTTGGTGGCCGGTGCCGGATGGTCGCCGGAGGAGGTGGATCACTACGCATTCCATCAGCCGAGTGAGGCGGTGCTGGAGCGAGTACTGACCGAGCTTGGTGCACGGCCCCAAGCGTGCGTGCACACCCACTCGCTGTTCGGGAACACGGCGAGCACCTCGTGGGCGCTCGCGCTCGACTATCGCCTGCGGCACGGCACCGTGCGGGCCGGCGACAAAATCGTCATCGCCAGCGCCGCGGCCGGGTTCACGATCGTGGCTGCGGCTGCGGTGTGGGACGCCTGAATGGGCCGCTACCTGCACCTCTACCGGGTCATCACCAAGACGTTCGGATTCTGGTTACGGCCGCTGGGGGCGTTCACGCTACTGCAAGTGCGCCAAGCTATCTCGGCGGTGACGCTGGGCCTCGACCACCTTTTTTATCCCCGCCACCGCAGTCAGCCGATCGACCGGCCGATCTTCATTATCGGCAACCCGCGCAGCGGCACAACGTTTTTGCAGCGGCTGTTGTTAGGCGCCGGCGATATGGCCGCCTTCGAGCTGTGGGAGATGCTCTTCCCAGCGATCACGGCCCGCAAGCTTTTTGGCCGCATCGTCCCGCGCCTGGACCGGCTGTCGCCGGCGCGTTACCATCCTTCAGACGTGCACGACACCAGCCTCCGTGGTATCGAGACCGACGACGTGGCCTGGTTTTTCCGCACCCTCGACGGTCCATTCGCGTGGGCGTATTTCCTTGCCTGGCAGGATGTTTGGGGGAGTGAGCTGTCGCGGCGCGAGTTCGGGATCGACGGCGTCACGGTGCGCGAGGACGAGCGCTTCTTCCGCTACTACGAGGCCTGTTGGCGACGCAACCTGACACTCAAGCGCGCCAACCGCATCCTGGTCAAGTCCAGCATGCTGACGTTCCGGCTCGACGCGCTGCTGCGCCGCTACCCCGACTGCCGGTTGGTGTACGTCGTTCGTGATCCGGTCGAGGTCATCCCGTCAGGTATGTCGCTGCTCGCCAGCGTGCTCGAGAACGGCTATGACGTGTGGAACCGCACGAAGGAAGAGGACCAGCGGCGGTGGATCGAGAACCTCTACCAGGCCTCCTGCGCGATGCTCCGCGGCTTCCACGACGCCAATGCTGCCGGGCTGGTCCCTGAGCGAAACGTCTGCGTGGTCCGCTACGAGGACCTGCTGCAGGACCTTGAGCCGACGATGGAACGGATTCTCAGCTTCATCGAGGTCAAGCCCAGCGAAGCCTTCCAGGAGGAGGTGCGGGCGCAAGCCGACCGGCAGCGAGGCTACACCAGCCGCCATGAGCACTCTCCCGAGCAATTCGGTCTCGACTCCGAGCGCATCCGCACCGACCTCGGCTTCGTCTACGACGCGTTCGGGCTCTCGAATGAGGCCGGCTGACATTACCGGAATGCGGAAGGTCCTCTGCTTCTTCACATTTTGGCTCGGGACGGGAATTAGCCTCAGGCCAGCTCACCGCCGCGTTGACTGCAGCGCCGCGATGCATCTGCCACGTCTCACTCGCGCCGTGGGTGCGGCTGCCGGCGGGCTGCTGAGTGCCGCATTGCTCCCAGCCGCCGCTGCCTTCGCCGACGACTACGACATCGTCCCCGATCCGAGTTCCACCGAAGTGGTCACCGGATATTACGGGCTATACACGGCACTTCCGGCGCTGGACGGTAGCGCTGAGGGATACCAGACATTCGACGTCGACGACACGACCCTCGGTACTGTGGTCGGCACATTCGACGCCGACGTGAGCACCACTTCGGGCATCTTCTTCCGTGGTACAACCGCAGAAATCCTCGTCACCGCCGACGTTTCAGGTACCACAGGCACGGCGGCTGGGGACGTTCCGCCCGTCGGCTCGGTGTTGGACACTTTCATGTTCGGTGACACCGGCTTTGGGGACGTTTACTCCGCATTGACCTCCACGACATCCGGTGTGGACACGATCTCGGATACCTTTGTGACGCCTTTCGGCGACTTCACGACCCCCCTGGCCTTCGACGCGGCCGCAATCCCGGTCGGCTATCTAGCGACGCTTGTAACGCAGGACTACGGCTTCGTACCGGTTTCCGGCGACGACATCGGCGCAATAAGCGGGATTCCGCCGTTCGCCGTAGCCGAGCCGGGACCGCAGGAATTCGCTACTGCGGACGGGACTTTCG
>DATJOR010000209.1:0-12642 GCA_035506875.1 Mycobacterium sp. | reverse complement strand
CATCGGCGCGCTGTCCTTCCCCTTGGGCAAGCAGCAGCGGCCCGCGTCGGTGGTGCTGCCCGGTGACATGTGCGCGATCGGCCGACTGAGCCGGGCGGAAACCGGAGACACCCTGTCGGACAAGGCCGAACCGCTGGTGCTCAAGCCGTGGGTCATGCCGGAATCGCTGCTGCCGGTCGCGATCCAGGCACATGCCAAGACCGACGAGGACAAACTGTCGGTCGGGCTGGGCCGGTTGGCCGCCGAGGACCCGACGCTGCGCATCGAGCAGAATCCGGAGACGCACCAGGTGGTGTTGTGGTGCATGGGTGAGGCGCACGCCGGCGTGATACTCGACGCGCTGGCGAACCGGTACGGCGTCGCGGTCGACACCGTCGAGTTGCGAGTGCCACTGCGAGAGACGTTCGGCGGCAAGGCAAAAGGCCATGGCCGACATGTCAAGCAGTCCGGCGGACACGGCCAGTACGCGGTCTGCGACATTGAAGTCGAACCGCTGCCGGAGGGGTCCGGTTTCGAGTTCGTCGACAAGGTCGTCGGCGGCGCAGTGCCCCGGCAGTTCATCCCGAGCGTGGAGAAGGGGGTGCGCGCTCAGATGGAGAGGGGCGTGCACGCCGGCTACCCTGTGGTCGACATCCGCGTCACGCTACTCGACGGCAAGGCGCACAGCGTCGACTCGTCGGATTACGCGTTCCAGATGGCCGGCCAGCTGGGGCTGAAGGAGGCCGCCGCGGCAACCAAAGTGAGCCTACTCGAACCGATCGACGAGATCTCGGTGCTGATACCCGACGATCTGGTCGGCGCGGTGATGGGCGATCTGTCCGGGCGGCGCGGCCGGGTGCTGGGCACCGAGACCGCCGGCAACGACCGCACCTTGGTGAAAGCTGAAGTGCCGCAGGTTGAGTTGACGCGTTACGCCATCGACTTACGCTCACTCTCACACGGGGCGGCCTCGTTCACCCGCTCCTTCGCCCGGTACGAACCCATGCCGGAATCTGCCGCATCCCGGGTGAAATCCGCCGACTGACGCGTCGGGTTCTACTCCTGACGCAACCAATCCAGTGTCGTCGATAGGTTCGCAACATTGACGCCTATCGCCCGGCACTCCTTGATGCCTCGATCATCAAGCCCGGACACCGCATCTGAGACCAGGACAGTTCGGAAGTCCCGCTCAGAGGCCTCATAAATAGATGTCCGAGGACAGTTCGGGTAGTTGCAGCCGGCGAAAACAACAGTGTCGCTGCCGGTATCGTGCAGGTGCTGCTCGAGCTTGGTCTGATAGAAGGCACCCCACCGCGGCTTATACATCACGTGTTCGCGCCGACCGACTTGTTGGAGTTCACCACTGAGCAACAAATCATGCTCCAGTTCAACAGGATTGGGCAGCAACTCGGCTGCGATCTGCGATCCCTTGCTGCCTGGGACGGCAATTCGCACGCCCTGTTCGATCGCACGCTTGCGCACGATGTCGGCATTCGACCCGTCCGGGCGGTAGAGCCGGACGACGTGCACGATCGGCAGTGCGCGGTCGCGAAATTCGGTGGCCAACCGGGCCATAGCCGGAATCGCCGACGCGGTGCCCTCGATGGGAAATGGTGCGTCGTCGGCGTAGAAGTCGCGTTGGACATCGATCAGCACGAGTGCCGCCGACCCGGGCAGCGGCCGTGTGTACGGATCGGTCATGGCATTTGGTCTAACACAACGATCCGCGCTTGCCAACTTGCGAGTAACGAGGCGAGTTTCAGATCACGTTGGGAGTGCCTTTGCGGCGCAGACCAGGACGGCTGACGAATTTTTCACTGGACCGATCACGTCCCGCGTGTTTCGCGATCTGTTTGCTGAGCACCGGATAGGGTACATATTAGAGATACAGAATGTAAGCGCTTCGGGCTTGCACCATCTCGAAGGGTGGACACCGTGCGTAGAGCGATTCGAAAAGCGTGGCTGGCGGCAGCGGTTGCCGTGCTGGCCATGGGGGGATCGAGCGCTCCGAGCATGGCAGCGATCGCTCCTCCCAGCCCGCTGCCCGACGCAGAGAACATAGCGTCGATCCAGCCGGCGAACGGCGCGGTGGTCGGTGTGGCCCACCCGGTGATCATCACGTTCACCGGGCCAATCAGTGACCGGGCCGCGGCGGAACGGTCAATCAAGATCACCGCGCCGAACCACATGACCGGGCGGTTCGATTGGGTCGACAACAACGTCGTGCAATGGATTCCGAACGGCTACTGGCCCGCCCACAGTCACATCGGTGTTTCGGTGCACGCGTTGTCGACCGGCTTCGACACCGGCGACCAGGTCGTGGGCGTTGCCAGCATCTCCGCGCACACCTTTACCGTCAGCCAAAACGGCGAGGTGCTACGCACGATGCCGGCATCGATGGGTAAACCCAGTCGCCCCACGCCGATGGGCAACTACACCGCACTATCCAAGGAGCGCACGGTCCGGATGGATTCGCGGACGATCGGGATCCCGTTGAGCTCGCCCGAGGGATACGACATCGTCGCCTCGTGGGCGGTTCGGGTGACCTGGAGCGGCGTCTACGTGCATTCGGCGCCCTGGTCGGTCGACTCGCAGGGGTACGCGAACGTCAGCCACGGGTGCATCAACCTCAGCCCGGACAACGCCGAGTGGTACTTCAACACCGTTCACGTCGGTGACCCGATCAACGTGGTGGCGTAGCGGCCCCTCGCCTGACGTCGTGCCGTTGTGGCGACGGTCACACCCGAGCGTGGAAGAGACGGGTGGCCCGTTGAGTTTGCGCCTAGGGAGACGGTATCGACGGAAGGTGCGGTATGACTCGCGACGCGCGACACGAGAACAGCAACAGCCCGCCACCGGGAGCCGACCTCGAAAAACGCATCGCAGAGCTCTCCGCCAACGATGACCAGATCCGCGCAGCCATCCCGAAGCCCGATGTCGTCGAAGCCGCGCGCCAACCAGGGCTTCGGTTACCGCACGTATTGGAAACCTACGCCGAAGGGTATGCCGACCGTCCGGCGCTCGGGTGGCGCGCACGCACACTGACAACCGACCCGGCGACGGGCCGTACTACCAGCCGGCTGCTACCGCGATTCGAGACCATCACCTACCGCGACCTGTGGGCCAACGTGCGTGCGGCGGCGGCGGCCTGGCGACACGACCCGGAATATCCTGTGACCCCTGGGGATTTCGTCGCGACGGTGGGTTTCGCCAGCCCCGACTATCTGACCATTGACCTGGTGTGCGGATACCTGGGCTTGGTCGCAGTGCCGTTGCAGCACAACGCTCCGGTTTCGCGGCTGCGGCCGATCATCGAGGAAGTTGAGCCACGAGTATTGGCGGTCAGCGCGGCGTATCTGGACCTGGCGGTCGAGTCTGCGTTGGGCAGTCAATCGGTGCATCGCATCGTCGTCTTCGACTACCTGCCGGAAGTCGACGACCAACACGAAAGTCTGGATAGAGCAAGGGCGCAACTGGAAGCCGCCGGTCTGCCCGCGATCGTCGAGACGCTGGAGGACGTGATCGCCCGCGGCCGATCGCTGCCGCCGGAGCCCATCTACACCGACGGTGACGACCAGCGGCTGGCCATGATCATGTACACGTCGGGCAGCACCGGGCTGCCCAAGGGTGCGATGTACACGGAGGACATGGTGTCACGGGTGTGGACCGCCGACGTGATGCCGACGACCGAGGCACCGGTGGTCAACGTCAACTTCATGCCGCTGAACCATCTCGGCGGACGGATCCCGTTGGCCACCTCGTTTCAAGCCGGCGGCACCAGTTTCTTTGTCCCGGAAAGCGATTTGTCGACGCTATTCGAGGACTGGAATCTGGTGCGACCGACCGAGATGGGCCTGGTACCGCGGGTGGTCGAAATGCTGTTCCAGCGCTACCAGAGCGGAGTCGACCGTCGCCTGGCCGATGCAGTCGAGCCGATGGTCGCTGATGCGGAGGCCAAGTCCGAACTGCGTCAGCAAGTGCTCGGCGGGCGGGTGCTCACTAGCTTCGTCGGAACGGCGCCGCTGGCGGCCGAGATGAAAGCTTTCATCGAGTCGTGTCTGGGCGTGCATCTGCTTGACGGCTATGGCCTGACCGAGGTCGGCATGGTGAGCACGGACGGCGTCATCAAACGTCCACCGGTAATCGACTACAAACTCGTCGATGTTCCCGAGCTGGGCTATTTCGCGACCGACAAACCTTATCCGCGAGGCGAATTGCTGGTGAAGTCTGCGAGCGCGACGCCCGGGTATTACAAGCGCCCCGAGGTTACCGCGGGCGTTTTCGACGATGACGGCTACTACCGGACTGGCGACGTGATGGCCGAGATCGCGCCGAACCAGGTTGCCTATGTCGACCGGCGCAACAACGTGCTCAAGCTCGCGCAGGGCGAGTTCGTGGCCATCGCGCACCTGGAGTCGGTTTTCGCGGGCGCAGCGTTAGTCCGTCAGGTCTTCGTTTACGGCAACAGCGAACGCCCGTACCTGCTGGCCGTCGTGGTCCCCACCGCGGACGCGGTGCAGAAATTTGCCGGCGACGACGCGGGACTCAAGGCGGCGCTGAGCGAGTCGCTGCGCCAGACGGCCAGAGTGGCTGAACTGCAGTCCTACGAGGTGCCGGTCGACTTCCTGGTCGAGTCGGAGCCGTTCAGCACCGAGAACGGGCTGTTGTCCGGGGTGGGAAAGCTGCTGCAGCCCAAGCTCAAAGAGCACTATGGTGAACGGCTCGAGCAGCTCTACGCCGACCTGGCCGCCAACCGGGTGGACGAACTGCGCGCGCTGCGGGCGGCAGCCGACCAACGGCCGGTGCTCGACACGTTGATCCGCGCGGCGCAGGCGCTGCTGGGCACCAGCGGCGCGCCGGAACCCGAGGCGCACTTCACCGATCTCGGCGGAGATTCGCTGTCGGCGTTGACCTTTTCCAACCTGCTGCAGGAGATCTTCGGCGCCGAGGTGCCGGTCGGGGTGATCATCAACCCGGCAGGCAACCTGCGTCAGCTCGCCGACTACATCGACGCCGAGCGCGGCGCCGAGATCAAACGTCCGACCTCCACAACCGTGCACGGTGCCGGGGTCGCCCAAATCCGATCCGCTGAGCTGACTTTGGATAAGTTTATCGACGCGCGGACCCTGGCCGATGCGGCGGCGCTGCCGTTGGTCACCGGTGAACCGCAGACCGTTTTGCTCACCGGCGCCAACGGTTACCTCGGCCGTTTCCTGTTACTTGATTGGCTGCAGCGGCTGGCCGAGACGGACGGCAAGCTGATCACCGTAGTGCGCGGCAGCGACCCGCAAGCCGCCGCGCGACGGCTCGAGGCGGTCTTCGACAGCGGCGATGCGGACCTGTTAGCGCGGTTCCGGCAATTAGCGTCCGAGCGGCTCGAAGTCATCGTCGGCGATATCGGCGAGCCGAATCTCGGCCTGGATCAAACGACTTGGGCGCGGCTAGCGGAAACGGTGGACTTGATCGTGCATCCGGCGGCTCTGGTCAACCACGTCTTGCCCTACGACCAGTTGTTTGGCCCGAACGTCGTCGGCACGGCAGAGCTGATCCGGCTGGCGATCACCTCCCGAATCAAACCGGTCACCTACCTGTCGACCGTGGCAGTGGCATTGTCCGTCGATCCGGGTGCCTTCGTCGAAGACGGCGACATCCGCGAGGTCAGCCCGGTGCGGCCAATCGACGACACGTACGCCAACGGATACGCGAACAGCAAATGGGCCGGCGAGGTGCTGCTGCGCGAGGCGCACGACCTGTGCCGGCTCCCGGTGGCGGTGTTCCGCTCCGACCTTATCCTCGCGCATAGTCGCTATGCCGGCCAGGTCAACGTGCCCGACGCGTTCACCCGTCTGATATTCAGCTTGCTGGCGACGGGCATCGCGCCGCGCTCGTTCTATCAAACCGACGCGGCGGGCAACCGGCCCCGGGCACATTACGACGGCCTGCCCGTCGACTTCGTCGCGGAATCGATCACCGCGCTCGGCGAGCAGTGTGCCACAACACCATCCGGGGGATTTCGATCCTTCGACGTGATGAACCCACATGACGACGGGATCTCGCTGGACGTGTTTGTGGATTGGCTCATCGACGCCGGCCACCACATCCGGCGGATCGACGACTACGCCCAATGGCTCGCGCGCTTCGAGACCGCATTACGTGCGTTGCCGGAAAAGCAACGTCAACATTCGGTGCTGCCGTTGCTGGGCGCCTACCAGAAACCGGAGCAGCCGCTGCTCGGCGCACCGGCCCCCACCGAGGTATTCCGCGGCGCCGTACGAGCCGCGAAAATCGGAGCAGACGAAGATATTCCGCACTTATCAGCTTCGCTGATCGACAAATACGTCGCCGATCTCAAGCACCTCGGCCTGCTCGCAAACCACGAAGGGAAATCGGCATGACAGCAACGAAAGCGCGCGCGGTCCGTTTCGACGAATACGGCGGGCGGGACGTGTTGTACGTGGACGATATCGAGGTACCGGCCCCGGCTGCGGGCGAGGTGCTCGTCGAGGTCCGCGCCGCCGGGATCAATCCCGGTGAGGCGGCCATCCGCAGCGGCGCGCTGCATGAGCAGTTTCCCGCCACTTTCCCGTCCGGCGAGGGCAGCGATCTGGCCGGCGTTGTCGTCCAAATCGGCAGTGAGGTCAGCGGGGTCAGTGATTTCGCCGTCGGCGACGAGGTACTCGGATTCAGCTTTCAGCGTTCCAGCCACGCCACGCATACCGTTGTTCCGGTCGACCAGCTGATCCACAAACCGGCCAAGCTGAGCTGGGAGGCCGCCGGCTCCCTCTACGTCGTCGCGGCCACGGCATACGCCGCGGTTCGCGCCGTGGCCCCGCAGCCGGGCGAGACGATCGCGGTATCTGCCGCGGCCGGTGGAGTGGGCAGCCTGGTCGTGCAACTGCTGGCGCTCCGCGACGTCCGGGTGCTGGGCATCGCGTCGGCCAATAATGCCGAGTGGCTGCGTGCTCATGGCGTCGTCCCGGTCGAATATGGCGACGGGTTGGCCGAACGACTGCGCGAGGCCGCGCCGGACGGCATCGATGCCTTCATCGACCTGTTCGGACCGGATTATGTGCAGCTCGCCGTCGATCTCGGTGTACCGCCCGAGCGCATCGACACCATCATTTCGTTCGCGAAGGCCGCCGAAGTGGGCGCCAAGACCGAGGGGAGTGCCGAGGCGTCGACGCCGGCGGTGTTGACCGAAGTCGCCGATCTGGTCGCTTCCGGCGCAGTCGACTTCGACGTCGCTGCCACCTACCCCCTCGACCGGGTCGCCGACGCTTACGAAGAACTCGAGCAGCGCCACACCCACGGCAAAATTGTTCTGCTGCCCTGAGGTTCGCTAGGAGGCGGACGCCCGGTTGGCGAAGCCGTGGTCGCCGTCAGCGGAGTTCAGCACGAACAGCCGCTTCTTGCTGATCCGGCTGCGGTAATACGACCAGGGCGGACGCTGCTCTTCCGGAGTGCCCACCATCTGGTCGAGCAAGTTAGTGGCGTGCAGCGCAACCGCAACGTGGCGCTGGACACTCCCCAGGTCGCTGAAAGCCCTGAACATGTCGTCGCAGCCGGCACGGGGGACGCTGCTGGCTGAACTTACAGTGAGCAGCTCCAGCGCTTCCAGAAGGGCAGCGCGGATGTCTCCGCAGGCGCGGTGGATCTGGCGCTCAGGATTAGGCCGTGCCATGACTGCCTCCTCGATCTGCCTGTGAGACAGGGAATTTCATGATCATCTCCTGTCGGGACCCCCGACCGACTACCATCCGCTGGCTCGTCCGCCAAAGAATTTCGCGCACGCTTCGTCACCCACGCCCAATTACGGGCAGGCACAACCGAAGTAGCGTCCGAGAAACCCTCAGGCAGCAGAACGAATGCCGCGACCGGTTCGGGACGAAACGGGTTTCGAATACGGATGCGGACTGTCGCTCGGACTCATCTCGTCCATCACCTCCTCACAGCCAGGACACACGGGGGTGTCACCCGAGTGCACGCACTAAGGGGACTTGGAGCCGCCGGCTGGCGGACGACTCCGCACCCCTCTCGTCGGAGCTTCGGCACTGCACGGCGTATCCGGGTTTTCAGCCGGAAGCCACTTGGGCTCAACCCTTAGACCGGGAGGAGCTGTCCTGACCCGGGGCGTCTCTCGACGTTCGGGGTCAGTGGCCTATATCCGTGCAGACGCCTCACCTACCGAGGTGCTTGCCTGTCCATCCTGGCACCGGAACCGATGCAGGTCAAACACAATCGGAAAAGTATTTACGGCCGGCCGCGCATCGGTGCAGTTCAGGCCGGTGCTCGGTTGCGGGTCGGCGACAATAGGGAGTCGACACTTTGTACTCGTGGCCGCCTAGGCTTCACGTATGGCCACCACATTGCAGGATCACCGAGTTGCTGCCGCCCTCGACAGGATGTACGCCGAGACGAGGGCACAGACACCGAAGCTGCGCGAGATGCGCGCCGCGATGTCGAAATCGAGGACCGCACAAGAGCGCGCCGACGCGATGAGCACTTTCTTCATCCCGATAACGCCGGAGGCCGGCCGGCTGCTGTACTCGTTGGTACGGGCGACTCGTCCCGCGACCATTGTGGAATTCGGTATGTCCTTTGGTATTTCGGCGCTGCATCTGGCGTCAGCGGTGCGCGACAACGGTAGTGGCCGTGTGGTGACCACCGAGCTCAGCGCGGACAAGATCGCGGCTGCGAAGCAGACATTCGTCGAAACAGGGTTGGACGACCTGATAACGATCCTCGAAGGTGACGCGCTTTCGACGCTCGCCGATGTCGACGGGCCGGTCGGTTTCGTGCTGCTTGACGGTTGGAAGGAGCTGTATCTGCCGGTGCTCAAGCTGATCGAACCGCATCTGTCACCGGGAGCTCTGGTCGTCGCCGACAACACGGAGGCGACCGATGCGCAGCCCTATCTTCACTACGTCCGCAACGCCGAGAACGGCTACGTGAGTTTCAATTTCGCCGTCCGCGAGAGTGACAGCATGGAAATCAGTTGCCACGTCGGCACGTAGCCGCTGGGGGCACCTCCCGCTTGCGGGGGACTATCTGAGCGATTTCTCCAGCCACGGCGTCAGCCACTGCACCCCTTCGGCGGTCAGGTGTACGCCGTCGCTGCGCACCTGGATGCCGTCGACATCGGCGGTGTAGACGCCATTCGGGCACAGCTTTTTATTCAAGTCCAGAATCCTCACGCCCGCGCGGTGGCCGATAGTTTTGCCCAACAACGCGTTCCACTCTTTCACCCGCTCCGGCTGATCCTCTGGCCACAAGCTCCCGTCCGGGCGTTCACCCCGCCGGCTATAGGGCAGGTTGGTAACGGTCAGCGGAGCACCGCTGGCGGTGAGAATATCGACCGCGCGGCCCAATTCACCGCTGATATAGGAGTCGAAGGCCGGGTCGCCGATGTGGGACCACGTTCCCTCGTTGACCCGATCCACCGTTTCCCAACGCCCGACGACGAGCAGGATCGCGTCGGGCTGGTCGATCGCGATCTCCGATCGCCATGTGCTCGGCCACGACTCACATTCGCGCTTCTGATCCAAGATCTGGCCGAGATAGCTGTACGGGCCGCCGCGCACCAGGCTGCACCCGATGACGGTGTGGTCGACGAACTGGAAGCCCGGCGTGGGCGGCAGGAAATGCATCAACGTCCAGCCGATCGAGTCGCCGAAGACCGACACCGTGAACGGCCGATGCGGATCGCGCTGCGCGACGGCGCGCGCCGGTCGGGGTTCCTTCGGCAGGGACGGCGACACTACCGCGACCTGCGACACCCCCGGCGGCAAGCTGCTGTCCAGGGGCCCGTGGCCGTGCCTTGGCGTGACCGGAACCACCAGCATCGTCACGGCGGCGGCGGTCGCGGCCGTGGCCCCGGCCAGCGGCAGCAGCGGCACTAGCACCGGTCGCCATCTCCTGACCGGCTGCTCGATCGCCCACCACGACACGATGGACACCGCCAGCGTGGCGGCACACCGGATCCCGAACAGCGATAGTCCCGACCAGCCGGTCCGCTCGCCGTTGACCACCAGAAAGATCGGCCAGTGCCACAGGTAGACGCCGTAGGAGATGGTGCCCAGCCACGCCAGCGGACGCCATGCCAGGACGGCGGCTACGGGTCCGCGTTGGTCCAGCGCCACCGGCGCGATCACCAACACCGCGGCGACGGCGACCGCGGTGAACAGGCCCTCGTGGAATTCGCGCGCGCTTCCGGTGGCGTAATGGGTGGCCAACCCCAACAACGCCAACCCGGTCACCGGCAGCAGTCGCGCGATCCACTTGGCCCAGCGGGACCGGATCAGTGACCACCCGCGGTTCAGCGCTGACCAGTCGCGAACCAACAGCGCTGATGCCGCGGCACCCACCAACAACGCCTGTGCTCGGGTATCGGTGCCGAAGTAGACCCGGTTACGGCTGCCGTCGGATGCCAGCATGATGGCGGTCGCGGCGGATCCCAGTGCGCCCAGCACGGCCAACAGGAACACCGTCAAGCGAACTCCGCCCACGGTGGCCCACCTCTGGCGGCGGCGTGCCCACGCGGCCAGCGTCACCGCCACCGCGACCAGCAGCAGAGGCCAGACGATGTAGTACTGCTCCTCGACACCAAGCGACCATGCGTGCTGCAACGGCGACGGCGGAGCACCCTGGCTGAAATAGTCGGTCTTGTCGGCGACAAACATCCAGTTGGCGACCCAGAAGAAGGCGGCGACGGCGTCATCGCGCAGGCCGGCAACCGCTTCGCGGGGGAAGTACTGCCGCCCAATGGCGACGGCCAACACCATCAGCACCAACGCCGGCAGCAACCGACGGGCCCGCCGAATCCAGAAGTCGCCCAGATCGATACGGCCGCTTCGGCCCAGTTCGTCGAGCAGCAGCGACGTGATCAGGAAACCGCTGAGTACGAAGAACACATCGACACCGAGGAACCCACCCCCCATGCCGGGAATACCGCCGTGATCGGCAAGCACCAGCGCTACGGCAATGGCGCGCACGCCATCCAGCGCGGGAATACCGGGACGGCGCTTAGACCGTCCATCACCGTCGCTACTCCTGCTGGTGTTCTGGCGGACTGGCGGAGCGACCCATCGCGGGCGCCGAGCACAGTAAACCGGCGCGGGGTAGACCCCGGCCGGTCCCTTGCTGACTTTTGCAGCGCTCCGACCGCTTGCCTGGTCGGTGAGGTAGTTGCCGCCGATGCGTCGATGCCTCTCCCTACTGGATCACCCGTGAGTTTAGGTGCGCCAACACCGCGTCGGCGGTAGACACGACGCTGCGACAGCCGGAATGACTTCCAATCCGCCTGATGTCTCTTCGTGTTTAGAGGCCGGCGAAATCGACGACGCCGCGAATGTTGCGCCCTTCGCGCAGATCCACGAACGCCTCATTGATCTGATCCAGCTGATAGTGCCGGGTGACCAGTTCGTCGAGTTTCAATGCGCCGGCCTGATACAGCGACAACAGCATCGGCACGCTCGTGCGTGGATTCATCCCGCCGTAGAGCGCTCCTCTAAGTTGCTTGGCCGATAGCGTCATCTCCTGCAGGACCATCGGAACCGGCGGCTCGGTGAATGGGGTGATCCCGGTAAGCACGCAGATGCCGCCTTTGCGAAGCAACGTCATCGCCAACGGGATCAAGTCTACGTGCACAACGCCGGGGCTGACGACGACGCGGTCGGCCATGAGGCCGTCGGTCATGTCTCTGACCAGCGGTATCGCTTTCTCGGCGGAGGCGGCGGTGTGCGTGGCACCGAAGATCTTGGCCGAATCCCGCTTTGACTCAACCGGATCCACTGCGACGACATATTTTGCGCCGACGGCACGCGCCCCTTGTAGGGCATTCATCCCGACACCACCGGCGCCGATGACGACCACGGTGTCGCCGGGTTCGGTGCCTGCCGACACCGTCGCCGAGCCCCAGCCGGTACTAACTCCGCACGACACGAGTGAGGCGGCATGGAACGGGATCGCGTCGTCGATCTTGATGACAGACCTTTCCGATAGCACCGCATACTCGGCGAACGTCCCGAGTTGGCCATAGGCCAAGAGGTTTTCGTCACCGAGATGTCGGCGGCACGTTCCGTCGGTGGGCATCTCCTTTACGAACAGGCTCGCGCCGATATCGCAGATGTAGCTCTGACCGTTCACGCAAAAACGGCAATTGCCGCACGCGGGAATGAATGACGTCGCCACGTGATCACCGGGCTGCACGGACGTCACACCCGGCCCGACTTCTTCGACGACACCGGCGCCCTCGTGACCGCCGAGTAGCGGGAACCAGTCCGGCGCGGGCTGACCGCTTGCGGCCAGCACCTCGGGGGTCGGCACCACGTCGCCGGTGAACAGATGGTCGTCGGAGTGACAGATTCCGGCGACGGCCATCCGCACCAAGACTTCACCGTTGCGGGGCGGATCAAGCTCGATCTCGCGGATTTCCCAGTCCCGGCCGATCCCGCGTATTACAGCGGCACGACACTTCATTGCAAACCTCCTCTTTCGGACAGCCGCGCGGCCGCAAGTTCCCGGAGTTCGCCGACCTTGATTTTGGCGTTGCCCGTCAGCGCCACTTCTTCCCCGGAGAAGAACAGCACCTGGCGCGGTACCTTGTAACTTGCCAATCGCTGCCGCAGGAATCCCAAAAGCTCCTCGGTGTCAAGGATCACGTCA
>DATJOR010000208.1:0-3721 GCA_035506875.1 Mycobacterium sp. | reverse complement strand
TAGGACTGCTTGCGGCGGGCGAAGCTGGCGTAGAACTTGCCGGTCGCCGAGTCCAGGATCCGTTGCGCGTCAGCGTCGGCGTGCTGATAGTCGACCGTGAGGAGGTTCGCCGCGCCCTGGCTGGCCGCATGCACGAAGAGGCTGCGCTGCGCGTCGAGGTTGTGCGCCTCATACGCTCGGAAGCCCAGCCAGCCGACCAGCCCTGCCAACACCACGCCCACAACCAGGCCGGCGACCAACGCCATCCGGTCAACCTGGGCCGGGGGTTGCACGGGGTGAAGAAAAACGACGTCGACGGGGTCTGCTGACTCGTCCGCGGCCAACTCCTCCCCGGAGGCAGCAGCATCGTCTGGCATACCGTCCAACGTACGTGTGGACGGCCGAGCGCATCTACACCGCTGCCACCGCGTCTTCGAGATCGGCGATGACGATCTTGCGCATGCCGTACCTCGCCTGGGTGGCGGCCGCCGCGCGGGCTGGATCGGGATGGCTGACCAGCTCATAGAGCCGGTCGGGAACGATCTGCCAGCTCAACCCGAATCGGTCTTTGCACCAGCCGCACTGCGATTCCTCGCCGCCGTCGGTCAGCCGATCCCAGTAATAGTCGACCTCGTTCTGGTCCTTGCAGCTAATCGTGAAGGACACCGCCTCGCTGAACGAAAAATACGGGCCGCCATTGATCCCGATGAACCGGGCGCCGTCCAGCACGAAGCTGCCGGACAAGACCGAGCCGGGCTCGCCGGGGCCCGCGTCGGTAGACCGGTTGAAGCTCTCGATGTGCAAGCTCGGAAACACTGAGGTGTAGAACGTCGCCGCTCCTCCAGGTTGTGGTCAAACCACAGTGAGGGCGTGATCGAGGGCATGTCTGTCTCCTTCTTGTTTGTCGCTTTCATCGATGGACCTCCGGCGGGGCCAGAAATCATCGGTGGATCAGCTGTAGGTAACGTCAGGCGGATCTACACCGAGAGGACGCCGATGACTACTGTGCGCAGCACTCCGCGGACTGTCGAGTATTCGGGCGTCAATGGACTCACCCTGGTCGCGGACGAGTGGAACCGCGGCGCCGACTCGGCTGCCGACCGGCCGACGATCTTGATGCTGCATGGCGGCGGCCAGAACCGGTTCTCCTGGAAAAACACCGGCCAGGTGCTGGCCGACGAGGGATTTCACGTCGTTGCGCTGGACAGTCGCGGACACGGTGACAGTGATCGAGCGCCCGACGCCGACTACGACGTGGAGACGCTGACCGCTGATGTCATGCACGTGCTCGCTGCGATCGACCGACCGGTGAACCTGATCGGGGCCAGCATGGGTGGGTTGACCGGCATTCTTGTCGCCGATCAGGCCGGGGCGGACCGGGTGACGCGGTTGGTGCTGGTCGACGTCGTGCCGCGGTTCGAGAAGAACGGCAGCGCCCGCATCCGCGAGTTCATGTTCAGCGGCCTGCATGGGTTCGGCTCACTAGAAGAGGCCGCCGACGCCGTCGCGGCGTATCTGCCGCACCGGACGAAGCCGCGCAGCCCGGAGGGCTTGAAGAAGAACCTGCGGCTGCGCGACGGCCGGTGGTACTGGCATTGGGATCCCGCGTTCATGACCAAGCCGGGCGACGACCCCCAACTGCGCACCGAGAAATTCGAGCACGCCGCCGCGGACTTGACGATCCCGGTGCTGTTGATCCGCGGCAAGTTGTCCGACGTGGTGAGCCCGGAAGGCGTGCGGCACTTTCTGGACACGGTGCCGAACGCGGAGTTCGTCGAGCTCTCCGAAGCCGGGCACACCGCAGCCGGCGACGACAACGACGCGTTCAGCAACGTCGTCGTGACGTTCGTGACCCGCTAAGGCATAACCCGTGCGGCGTAGGCCGCCAAGTCGGCCGGTCGCGACGTGATGGCCCCGATGTAGCCATCGGGCCGAATCAGCACGGCTGCACCGTCTTTGACGTCGTAGGCATCCTGGATGTGGCGGCCGACGTCGACGAGATCGCCACCGACGCAATAGGATTGCACGTCTGCACGACCCAAGGCCGGCGCGGCTGCGCCGAATCGCAGCAGGGTCCAGTGCGGTCCGGCGTAGCAGGTGAACAGCCGCACCTGCCGGCCGTCGCGGTCCTGACATGGCGCGTCGGGGGCCCGATCGCCGGCGACGACAACACAACTGGAGCCGTCGTCGAGCGTCAGTGGCCCACTTCGATAGCTGAGGTCGAGTTGCCGGGTTTCCTCGCCACGCTCGAACGCGTCCTCAGCGCGGGCGAGGTGTTTCTCCAGCAGCGTGGTGCTGATGCCGAGCACCCGCGCGGCGACCGGCAGCCGCTCGGCCTGGTAGCTGTCGAGTAGTTCGTCGGATTGCCCGTGCAGCACGGCCCGGAGTTTCCAGCCCAGGTTGTAGGCGTCCTGCACGCCGGTGTTCAGTCCCTGGCCGCCGCTGGGTGGGTGCACGTGCGCGGCGTCCCCCGCGATAAAGACACGCCCGACCCGAAACTGCTGAACCATGCGGATATTCGGGCGCCAGATCGTGCTCCAGGTCAGTTCGCGCAACCGGAGATCGGTGCGGCCGGATGCGGCCTCGAGCGCCTGCTGCAGACCCTCCAGCGTCGGCGGTATGCCGGACGCCTGCGTGGTGATGGCATAGTAGTCGTCGCCACCGGCCAGCGGAGTGAACACGAAGGTGTTGTCGTCGAGCATCCAACCGTGCCCGTAATCGTGGTCCAGGCCGTCGACGCGCACATCGGCCAACAGCAGCGAGATGTCGTCGTTGGTCTCGCCGACGAACGGCACCGCGAGTTGTTTGCGCACGGTGCTGCGTCCACCGTCGGCGCCGACCAGATACGCCGCCCGCACGATCTCGCCGCTTTCCAGTCGTGCCGTTACCCTGCCCTCGTCCTGCTCGAACCCGACCATCTCGATGCCGAGCGCAACCTGCACGCCGTCAGCAGCCAACCGCGTGCGCAGGATCTCCTCGGTGCGCCACTGCGGCACAAACCACACGTTCGGGTACGGCACGTCGGCGCGCGGTTCCACGGGCTCGGCCATCCGCCCTTCCCACACCACCTGGTCGCCGGCATAGATCCGGGTCACCGGCGCCGACATGCCGGCCGACAGCACGTCGTCGAGAATCCCGAGATCCTCGAACACCTCCAGCGTTCGGGGTGAGAGCCCGTCGCCGCGCGATCCGACGGAGAAGCGATCGGCCTTGTCGACTATTCGCACTCGGACGCCCCGGCGGGCCAGGTCGAGCGCCAACGTGAGGCCGGTCGGCCCCGCGCCGGCGACGAGCACGTCTGTTTCCATGTCGGCCCTCCGATGAATATCAATTCAGTGAATTATAATTCAGTCTGAGCGGTGTTAGCTTCTCTGTCAAGGAGGCGACCGGGGTGAAACGCATCGAACAGGCCGCGAGCACCGAGGCGGCGCTCAAGGACGCAGCCCGGCGAGTTTTCGCGCGGCAGGGTTATCTGAACACCAAGATCACCGACATCACCGCCGAAGCCGGCCGCGCCGCCGGGTCGTTCTACAACCACTTCACCAGCAAGGAAGAACTGTTGACGGCGCTGCTGACCGATGCGCTCGCGGAAAGCGACGCAGCGATTTTCGCGCCGGACTCCCAACATCGCGCAAACTTCAGCGACCGCGACGCCGTGCGCTGGCACGTCGAGAACTATTGGCGGTTCTCCACCCGCTACGCGGTGGAACTAAGCGCCCTTCGGCAGGCCGCTCAGGTCAAC
>DATJOR010000207.1:0-18026 GCA_035506875.1 Mycobacterium sp. | reverse complement strand
ACTGGGCGAATGCGACCTCGCTCTGGCTGGCGGCGCGAACGCCATCCTCACCCCGGCGACGATGATCACCTTCTCCCATGCGCACATGCTGGCGCCGGACGGGCGATGCAAGACGTTCGACGCCGCCGCGGACGGTTACGTGCGCGGCGAGGGTTGCGGGGTCATCGTCATCAAGCGGCTCGAGGACGCGATCCGCGACGGGGACCGGATCCGGGCCGTGATACGCGGCAGTGCGATCAACCAAGATGGCGCGTCGGGTGGATTGACGGTGCCCAATGGTATTGCCCAGCAACGGGTTATCACTGCGGCACTGAAGCGCTCCGGCCTCGCGCCCGCCGACGTCGACTACCTTGAGGCACACGGGACTGGGACATCGCTGGGTGACCCGATCGAGGCTCAGGCCGCCGGTGCGGTGCTCGGCGAGGGCCGCGACGCGGGCGACCCACTGTTGATCGGCTCGGCAAAGACGAACATCGGGCACCTGGAAGCGGCCGCGGGCATCGCGGGCGTCATCAAGGTCATCTTGTCCCTTGAGAACGAGTTACTGCCACCGCATCTGCACTTCCAAAACCCATCGCCGCACATTCCCTGGGACCGACTTGCGCTGCGGGTTGTGCAGGAGGCCACCCCGTGGGAGCGCAACGGTCGGCCGCGTATTGCGGGAATCAGCTCGTTCGGGTTCGCCGGAACCAATGCGCACGTCATCCTCGAGGAAGCGCCCGCCGCAGCAGCCCCGGTTGCGGCGGCACCGGAGCCGACCGACCAGGCCGGCGACCGCCGGTTCAGCATCTTGCCGATATCCGCGCGCACATCTGAGGCATTGGTTCAGATTGCCGACCAGTACCGCAGCTGGATAGCTGAGCACCCGGAGGCCTCCTTGGCGGACGTGTGCTTGACCGCCGGAGTGGGGCGAGCACACTTCGAGCACCGCGCCGCGTTGGTGGTCAATTCGAAGGAATCGGCCAGTGAGTTGCTCGGTGCACTCGCGGACGACCGTCCGGCACCCGGTCTGGTGCGGGGAGTGTCTGATGCCCCGCCGAAGACGGCGTGGCTGTTCACCGGCCAGGGCAGCCAGCACCCCGGCATGGCCCGGGAGTTGTTTGACGCCGAACCGGTTTTCGCCGATACGTTGACTCGCTGCGCGGCAGTCGTCGCTGATGTACTCGAAAAGCCGTTGCTGGACGTCATTTTCGATGCCGATAGCCCGGACAGCGAAGAGACGCTGCGGCAGACCTCCTACGCGCAGCCCGCGTTGTTCGCGGTGGAAATGGGCCTGGCTCGGCTCTGGCAGTCGTGGGGCTTCGACCCCGACGTCGTGCTGGGCCACAGCGTCGGCCAATATTCGGCGGCCTGCGTTGCGGGTGTGTTCACCATGGAGGACGGCGCACGTCTGATGGCCGAGCGCGGCCGCCTGTTCGGCAGCCTGCCCGCTGGCGGGCGGATGGTGGCGGTATTCACCGCCGCCGAGCGCGTGGAGAGCCTGACAGACCGGTTCCCGAGCTTGTCGGTTGCCGCCTACAACGGCGCCAACACCGTATTGTCCGGTCCCGCAAGTGATCTGGAGCAGGCCGTGTCCACGCTGACTGCCGACGGTGTGCGGTGTGACTGGCTGGAAACCAGCCATGCGTTCCACTCGGCGCTGCTGGACCCCATCCTCGACGAGTTCGAAAAGTATGCGGACGGCATCAAATACGCATCGCCGCAACTGATTCTAGTGGACAACCGCACCGGCGCCGTAGTCGGTCGCAGTCAGAAGATGGACGGCAACTATTGGCGTCGTCACGCGCGCCGGCCGGTGGAGTTTGCCAAGAGCGTGCAGACGTTGTCCGACCTGAACTGCAAGGTACTGCTGGAAATCGGCCCGCAACCGGTGCTCACCGCCGCAGCCCTGCGGGCATGGCCCGACCTGACTACCACACCGCGCGCCATCGCGTCGTTGCGGAAGAACACCGCCGACCACCGCCAGATCACCGAAGCCCTCGCGGACGCATACGTCCTGGGCCACCTGCCCGACTTCGGTGCCGTCGGCCAGGCGCCGGCGAAAAAGCTCGACCTGCCCACCTACCCGTTCCAGCATCGCCAGTACTGGTACCGCGATAACCGGCATGTTCCCACCCAGGATTCCCACACCGGATCTTCGAGCGAAACCGTTCGGCTTCTCGAAGACGGCCGCATCGAAGAACTTGCGGCGCTACTCGGCGGTGCAGGTGATGATGGTCAGACGCTGAATGTCCTGACAAAGCTTGCGGCGCAGCACAATCAGCACCGCAAGACCAAGTCGATTTCCGACGCCCGGTACGAGTTCCGTTGGGACACGATCAATGCGGCGTCTTCTGACGCCACCGAACCGGCCACCTGGCTGCTCATCGGCGACAACGGCGACGCCATTGCGCCGCTGCTAGAGGCGCTGACCGCGGGTGGTGACCAGCACCGGATTCTGGCGCCGCCGGCGTGTGACGCAGACGAGCATCAGCTCACGGCAGCGCTGCGTGCCGCCGCCGAGGAATCGCCGGCGCTGCGTATCCTGCACGTCGCGGCGATCGAGGCCGGCACTGCGCCCACGATGCGGTCGCTGTTGCGGGTGCAGCACCAAGTTCTGGGTGGAATACGGCGACTCTTCCGCGCCGCGGCGACCGCTGAACTGCGTGCACCGATTTGGGTGATAACCCGTGGCGCACAACGCGTCATCGACACCGACACCGTGTCACCCGAGCAAACTGCTCTGTGGGGATTCGGTCGCGCCGCCTCCTTGGAGCTGCCGCAGCTGTGGGGCGGGTTGGCGGATCTGGCTGAAGGTACCGCCGACGAGTGGTCGCGGCTGATCAGCCAGGTGACCGCCGAACCGCGCCGCGAAGACCAGTTCGCGGTGCGTGAGCAAGCGGTCTATGCGCCCCGGCTGGTTCGACGGGCCGGGCAGCCGAGCGCCACCCCGCTTGCATTGCGTGATGACGCAACCTATTTGGTGACAGGTGGACTCGGCTCGATCGGTCTGGAAATCGCCGGATACCTTGCGGCCAGCGGTGCGAAGCATCTGGTGCTGACCAGCCGGCGTCCCGCCAGCGAGGTGGCGCAAAAGCGCATCGAGGCATTTAGCGAACAGCACGGGAGCGACATCCGGGTCGTCACAGCCGACGTCGCCGACGCGCACGACGTCTCGCGACTGTTGGCCACCGTTAAAGCCGACCTGCCGCCGCTGGCCGGCATCGTGCACGCCGCGGGTGAGATCGGCACCACCCCGCTGAGTGACCTCGACGATGCTGAAGTCGATCGCGTGTTCGCTGGAAAAGTCTGGGGCGCATGGCATTTGAGCGAAGCCGCCGTTGACCTTGAGCTGGACTTCTTCGTCACCACCTCGTCGATCGCCTCGGTGTGGGGTGGATACGGGCAGACCGCCTACGCCGCGGCCAACGCCTTCCTGGACGGGCTGACCTGGCGGTTACGCGAGCAGGGCGTCGCCGGCGTCAGCGCGAACTTCGGTCCGTGGTCAGCCGGCATGGCCGACGTGGAGGCTCGCGCCAAGCTGGGCAAGCGCGGAATCAAGACGCTGTCGCCTGCTGATGCTCTGGCCGGTCTGGCCGATTTGATTGCGGTGTCCGGTGAGCAGGGTGCAGCACCCGGTTACGGACAAGGAGTTGTAGCCCGGATCGACTGGGCGCGTTTCCTTCCGCTGTATCAGCAAGCGGGCCGACGGGCATTCCTGGCTGAGTTGGAGCGTGAGGTGCCCAGCGCGGTACCGGTGACAACGGCATCGGGAAAGACCGAGCTGGTCGAGCGGCTCACCAATGCGCCGGTGCAGCAGCGCCGCAAGCTCCTGGCGGACTTCCTGCGCGACGCGGTGGCTGATGTGACCCGGGTCGACCCCTCCGAGATCCGGGAAGACGCCGGGTTCTTCGACCTCGGCATGGATTCGTTGATGGCCGTCGAATTGCGGCAGCGCATCGAGCTAGGCGTGGGTAAGCAGATCCCCGCCACGCTGGCGATGGACCACCCGCGCCTGTCGGACACGGTGGATTACCTGCTCACCGATGTGCTTGCGCTGAGCGAGGCGAAATCCGGGCCGGCGGTGGCGACCGCGGTGACGGCCCGCACGGACGAGCCGATCGCGATCATCGCCGTGTCGTGCCGTTTCCCCGGCGCGCCCAACCCCGAAGCGTTCTGGGAAGTGTTGTCGGGCGGTGTCGATGCGATCCGGGAAGTCCCGGAAGACCGTTTCGACATCGACGAGTTCTACGACCCTGATCCAGATGCTGCCGGCAAGACCTATACGCGCTTCGGCGGATTCCTGGACGGCATCGACGGATTCGACCCCGAGTTCTTCGGTATCTCGCCGCGTGAGGCCGTCTGGATCGAGCCACAGCAGCGGCTGATGCTCGAAACCGTCTGGGAAGGCCTCGAGCGTGCCGGGTATTCGCCGGCGGCGTTGCGCGGCACCCGGACTGGCATCTTCGCCGGCGTCGCCGCGAACGAGTACGCACACCTGCTGTCCGCCGAGTCGATCGACAAGATCGAGCCGTACTTCATCACCGGCAACGCGCTGAACGCGATTTCCGGTCGTGTTGCCTTCGCGCTCGGCTTCGAAGGTCCGGCCGTCGCGGTCGACACCGCGTGCAGCTCGTCGTTGGTGGCGGTCCACCAGGCTGTGCAGGCATTGCATTCCGGTGACTGTGATCTCGCGGTGGCCGGTGGTGTCAACGTCCTACTGAGCCCGGTGACGGTGGTCGCCGCCTCGCGCGCCCGGATGCTGTCGCCGGTCGGTCGATGCAAGACCTTTGACGCGTCGGCCGACGGCTACGTCCGCAGTGAGGGCTGCGGGATTCTGGTACTCAAGCGGCTCAGCGACGCCGAGCGCGACGGCGACCGTGTCGCGGCGGTGATCCCGGGCAGTGCGGTCAACCAGGACGGCGCATCCAGCGGTTTGACGGTGCCCAATGGTGGTGCACAGCAACGGCTTATCGCCACCGCACTGGCCCGCGCCGCTCTGGCCGGCGGGGATGTCGACTACCTCGAGGCGCACGGCACGGGTACCCCGCTGGGCGACCCGATCGAGGTGCAGGCGGCCGGGGCTGTCTATGGCGCCGCCCGCGACGCGGACCGCCCGCTGCTGATGGGATCGGTGAAGACCAACATCGGCCACCTCGAGTCGGCATCCGGTGCCGCCGGTCTGATCAAGGTCGTGTTGTCGTTGCAGCACGGAGTGCTGCCGGAGAGCCTGCACTTCGACAACCCGTCGCCGCATATCCCGTGGGACTCGTTGCCGGTCAAGGTCGTCGACAAGTCGACTCCCTGGGAGGCCAACGGCCGGCCGCGCCGCGCCGGGGTGAGTTCCTTCGGGTTCACCGGCACGAACGCACACGTGCTGATCGAGGAGGCGCCGGCAGGGGCGGCGCCGCCTCCCGACGAACATCCAGCTGACGACGCCCCCGCGGCGCCGGAGTCAGCGGCTCCAGAGGAGTCAGTGAATGTGCTTGCGCTGTCGGCACGTTCGCCGGAGGCGCTGGTGGAATTGGCGCAGCGCTACGGGGTCTGGTTGGACAACCACCCGGAGGCCGACGTCGCCGAGGTGTGCCTGACGGCCGGGGTGGGTCGTTCGCATTTCGAACACCGGGCCGCGCTGGTTGTGGACACGGTGCAGAGCGCGAGCGAGGGCTTGGCCGAGCTGGCCGAGAACCGGCTGCGACCCGGTGTGGTGCGCGGCGAGTGCACTGACCGGCCAACCACGGCGTGGCTGTTCACCGGGCAGGGTAGCCAGTATCCGGGGATGGCACGCGAATTGTTCGACGCTGAGCCGGTTTTCGCCGAGACCGTGAAGCGTTGCGCGGACGCGGTCAGCGAGATCCTGCCGCGCCCGTTGCTGGAGGTGCTGTTCGCCACCGACCGTGAAACCGCCGCGGAGGCCGTTGAAACCGGAAAAACTCTGAAGCACACCTCGTTTGCGCAGCCGGCGCTGTTCGCCATCGAGATGGGCCTGGCCCGGCTGTGGCAGTCCTGGGGCATCGAGCCCGACGTGGTGCTGGGGCACAGCGTGGGCCAGTACGCGGCGGCATGCGTGGCCGGCGTGTTCAGCCTCGATGACGGCGCACGGTTGATGGCCGAGCGTGGTCGGCTGTTCGGCAGTCTGCCCGTGGGCGGCCGGATGATGGCGGTGTTCACCGACCCCAAACACATCGAGCAGGTTGCCGGCGAGTTCCCGCGGGTGTCGGTCGGTGCCTATAACGGCCCCAACACGGTGCTTTCCGGTCCGGGCGAGGATCTAGAGCAGATCGTCGCCAAATTCGCCGACGACGGGATCCGCTGCACCTGGCTGGAAACCAGCCACGCATTCCACTCGGAGTTGCTCGAGCCAGTGCTTGGTGAGTTCGAGGCGTACGCGGCGGGGTTGGAGTTCGGTGTGCCGACGTTGCCGCTGGTCTGTAACAGGACCGGCGCCATCCTGACCGCGGAAACCCCGCTGAACGCTCAGTATTGGCGGCGGCATTCCCGTCAGCCCGTGCAGTTCGCCGAAAGTGTGCGCACGGTAGCGGCACTGGGATGCTCGGTGTTGATGGAGATCGGCCCGCAGCCGGTTCTGACCGGGGCTGCGGTGCAGGTGTGGCCGGAGCATCTGGCCGCGCCGCGTGCGATCGTCTCGCTACGCAAGGGCGTCGGCGACCGTCGCCAGATCGCCGATGCGCTTGCGACAGCGTATGTCAGCGGCCATCGGCCTAATTTCGCCGCGCTGCACCAGCAATCGTGCCGCAAACTCGAACTGCCCACCTATCCGTTCCAGCGGCGTCGCTTCTGGCCCAAGTCGTCGGCTATCACCGTCGACGGTCCGGCCATGTCCGGGCTGCTGGGTAGCGCAAAGGATCTCGCATCCGGCGACTCGGTCTACACCAGCAGGCTGTCGGTCAAGTCGCAGCCGTGGCTGTCCGATCACGTCATCTACGGCACGGTCGTCGTTCCGGGCGCCACCTACGCCGCGATGGCGCTGGCCGCCGTTGGCACGCCGGCGCACGTCAAAGAGGTCTTCTTCTACGAGCCGATCATTCTGCCGGAGAAGGCCTCTCGCGAGGTGCAGCTGATCCTGCACCCGCTTGACCACGGCGACGGCTGGAAATTCCAGGTGCACAGCCGCCCCTACGGTGTTCGCGACGCCGAATGGTCGTTGAACGCCGACGGGACCGCGGTCTCCGGTGTCCAGGAGGAGCCGACGCCCGAACCCGCGGATCCTGTCGACGCGGCGATCGAGCGGATGGAGCGGATGCGTCCGCAGGAGTTGTTCGAGACCTTCGACGACATGGAACTGTCATGGGGCCCGAACTGGTCCGGATCGCTGAAGTCGCTGTGGCTCGGGGAGGGTGAGGCGATCGGCGACATCTCCGTCGGCGAAGAACTGTCCGAGAACCTCGGGACAGAGCCGATGCACCCCGTCCTGATGGACCTGTGCACTGGTGTCGCCTTCCCGGCGTTCCCGGCGCTGCGCGCAGCCGAACAGGGCGTCAGCGGCCTGTTCCTGCCGCTGCGTTATGAGCAGGTGACGCTCCGGGAGAAGATGCCGCGCCGGTTCTACTGCAGGGCCAAGTGGCACACCAATGAGCTCGACAGCGAAACCCAGGTGTTCGACCTCGATTACATCGATCGGGACGGCCGCAACCTGGGCGGGATTCGCGGCTTCACCGTGAAGCGGGCGCCCCGAGAGGCGTTGCTGCGCGGCCTCGGTGGCGACGCCACCCGGCTGCTGTACACCCTTGGCTGGCACGAGGTGCCACTTCCGCCGGCAAGCGAAGACACCGGAAACGTCCTCGGCACTTGGCTGGTCGCCGGCTTCAGCGAACTGGCGGCCGAGTTGCCTGGCTGCATCTCATTTGACCGGACTATGGATCCGCAGCTCTTAGGGCAGCTGCTGACACAGGCCCAAGAGCGCGGCATGCCGATCTCCGGCATCGTGTGGCGCAGCACCGGACCGGGTGCACACGAGTCGAGCGATGATTCCGCAGCGCGGCTGGAGACCGAGATCTCCCAACTGCTCAGCGCCGTGCACACCCTGCAGAGCAACGCATCGGTGAAACTTCCCGGCGGGCTGTGGATCATCACCGAACGAGCGGTGGCGACCGAATCCGGCGAACCGGTCGATCCGGTGCAAGCGGCGTTGTGGGGACTCGGGCGCACCATCCTCAACGAGGAGCCCGCACTACGCAGCAAGCTGGTCGATCACGACGGATCACCGGAAGCCGTGCAATTGCTGACCGGTCTTCTCGGTGCTCCCCTCGGCGAGCCGGAACTCGCGCTGCGCCAAGGAAAAGCCTTGGCGTCCCGGTTGCTGCAGTGGTCACGCAGCGGCCACCTCACGGTGCCGCGCGCAGACGACTACGCCCTGCTTCCCACCGAGCGCGGCGCTATCGACAATCTGCGCCTGACCGAGAAGGAAGTTTCGGCGCCGGACCAGGGCTACGTGCAGGTGCGGGTTGAGGCCGCGGGCCTGAACTTCCGCGATGTGCTCAACGTGTTGGGCCTTTACCCGGGTGACCCGGGGCCGGTCGGTGGCGACTTCGCCGGCACCGTCACCCAATTAGGTGAGGGTGTCACCGGGCTAGAGGTCGGTCAGCGGGTCTACGGCACCATGCAGGGTGCGTTCGCCAGCCGGTTCAACGTGCCGGCCCAGTTCCTGGCGCCGATCCCGGACGGGGTGAGCGCGGTTGACGCCGCGACCATTCCGGCCGCGGCACTGACGGTGCGGCTCTCGTTTGACTGGGCGAAACTGAACCCGGGCGACAAGGTGCTCATCCACGCCGCCAGTGGTGGTGTCGGATTGGCCGCCATCCAGATGGCGCAACAGCACGGTGCAGAGGTATACGCGACGGCGAGCACCTTCAAACGGGCGACGCTGCGTAAGCTCGGCGTAAAGCACGTGTACGACTCGCGGACAACCGATTTCGCCGACCAGATCCTCGCGGACACCGACGGCGTCGGCGTCGATGTGGTGCTCAACAGCCTGACCAACGAAGGCTTCATCGAGGCGACCCTGCGGGCTACCGCCAAGAACGGCCGTTTCGCCGAGATCGCCAAGCGCGACATCTGGACTCCGGAGCAGATGGCCGAGGCCCGACCCGACATCGCCTACGAGATCGTCGCGTTGGACACGGTGATGTTCACTGAGCCCGAGCGCATCCGCGCGTTGCTCAGCGAAGTCTCGGACGGGTTGGCCAACGGGGAGTGGACGCCACTACCCGCCGAGATCTACCCGCTGACCGAGGCCAGGACGGCGTTCCGCCGCATGCAGCAAGCACGGCATATCGGAAAGATCGTGTGCCAGATGCCGAACCCGCTACAGCCGCGCGGTGATCGCAGCTATCTGATCACCGGTGGACTGGGCGCCATCGGCCTGCACACGGCGTCATATCTGGCTCAGCTGGGGGCCGGCGACATCGTGTTGACCAGTCGGCGCACGCCCGACGCGGACGCACAACGGGCAATCGAGGAGATCACCGAGCGCTACAAGTGCCGCATCCACACCTTCGCCGCCGATGTCGGCGCGGAGTCGGAGGTAGAGAAGCTGCTGGATCGCATCCGTGCGGAGTTGCCCCCGCTGGCCGGGGTCGCGCACCTTGCCGGTGTGCTCGATGACGCACTGCTATCGCAGCAGGACCTAGACCGGTTCCGGACAACGTTGGCGCCCAAGGCGTTCGGCGCCTTGTACCTGGACCGGTTGACGAGGAATGACAAGCTCGACTTCTTCATCGTGTCCTCCTCGGTGTCCAGCTTGCTCGGCTCGCCCGGACAGGCCAACTACTCGACTGCCAATGCGTTGCTCGACGGCCTGGTCGCAGACCGTAAGGCGCACGGCTTGCCGGCGACCGGGATCAACTTCGGTCCCTGGGGTGGCGGCGGTATGGCATCGTCGGACGCCGCGAGCGCCAATATCAGTGCGCAGGGCCTGCTTCCGCTGGAGCCGTCGGCTGCGCTGGGTGCGCTTGCCGAAGTTGTCGCCAACGGCACCGGGCAGGCAACCGTCCTCAAGGCCAGCTGGGCGCGTGCGGCGAAGGTGCTGGGCAGCTCCCGGCCACCGATCCTGGATCTGGTGTTGCCGAGCGACATGACCGAGGTGGTCGACAGCGAGTTGCTCAAGCAGTTGCAGGAGATCCCGGTGGCGCAGCGGGCCAGTTTCATCACCGAATTCCTGCAGCGCGAAGTGCAGGGCTTCCTGCGGCTCGCGCAACCTCCCGCCGCCACCAGTCGGTTCCTGGATTTGGGTACCGATTCACTGATGGCGGTCGAACTCCGCAACCGGTTGCACAGCCAGTTCGGTGGCGCGTTCACCATCAACGCCACCGCGGTGTTCGACTATCCGACGATCGGTGGGCTCGGTGAATATCTCGCAGCCCAGCTGCCAGATGCGGAATCGGAGTCGGGCGAGGCGGCGACGTCTGATCCGAATTCAGAGTCGGCTGAGGCGGAGTCGGTTGCGGCACCTGAGTCGGCCAACGGGAAAGCCGTTGTGGCGCCCGAGTTGGCCAACGGGGAATCAGTTGCAGCACAGGAGTCGGCTGACGCGGAGTCCGTTTCAGAGCGCAGTTGATGCGGGCGGGTTCAGTCGGAGAGTTCGGCCCTCCTTCGGCCTACAGCATCACGACGTCGTAATCGCCGACCTGATCGATAAGGACGTGCAACTGGTCCTGCGACGATCCGAGGGTGTGATCGATGGCCGTCAGCCGTGCCGCGTAATGGCCCACCGGGTATTCGTTCGTCATGCCGATGCCGCCATGCAGCTGGATGGCTTCCTGGGCGATGTGGCGGCCTGACCGGCCGATCTGCAGCTTGGCGCGCGCGGCGATCACCGGGTCGAAGTTGCCGTCCGCCACCGACAGACCGGCGTAGAGGTTCATGCTGCGAGCCAGCTCCAGCGACACGTACATGTCAGCCGAACGCTGGGTCAGCGTCTGGAAGGTGTTCAGAGTGACGCCGAACTGCTTGCGCTGCTTGAGGTAATCGGTCGTCAGGCGCAGCGCTTCTTCCATGGCGCCGACCGCTTCCGCGCACAGCGCGGACTGGATGCGGACGATGCCATTACGGATCGCCGTCGAGGCGTCGACCGCATCGCCGAGGGGCTCGCCAGGAGCGTTGTCCAGGTCGACTTGAGCGCCGCGCTGACCGTCGAAGGTGCGGTACGCGTGGCGGGTGACTGCCTCACCGTCGACCAGGAACAGACCGACGCCGCCGTCGGGCAGCTTTGCGCTGACCACCAGGGTATCGGCCGAGTCGCCGGCCAGCACCGGGTTCTTGTGGCCGCTGAGCACCCACGAATCACCTTGCTGTACAGCCGTTGTCGAGACATTTTCGGCGATACCAGTGCGAGCGCCGGGCTCCAGATGCGCGAATGCCAGCAGCCGCTGACCCTCGGCGACCTCGTCGAGCAGTTCCTTCTGTGCATCGTTGCCGACCTCGGCGATGATCGCGCCGGGCCCCAGCGCCGCATGCACGACAGGCTCGGGTGCCAGTCTGCGACCGACCTCGGTCAGCACAGTGATCACCTCGACCTGCCCGGCCTCGTCGGGGTCGAATCCCAATCCGAGAATCCCGATTTCGGCCAGCTGAGTCCACACCTCCCGGCTCCAGCCCAGGTCGGAGTTGACGGCCTTGATGCGGCTCTCGGCGTCATAGCTCCGCGCCAGCAGGTCGCGGGTGGTGTCGCGAAGCAGCGTCTGTTCTTCGCTCAGTTGAAAGTCCATGCCTATTCCTGTCTTACAAGCCGAGAATGGTCGACGCGATGATGGTGCGCTGAACTTCGTTGCTGCCGCCGTAGATCGACGTCTTGCGGTAGTTCAGGTAGCGCGGTGCGCTGTCCTGGGCCCATTGCGGCGACGAGATATCCTTACCGGCATCGAACGGCAGTGCATCCGGGCCGGCGACTTCGACAAGCAATTCAGTGGCGATCTGTTGCAGCTGGCTGCCGCGTAGTTTGAGCACCGAGGACGCCGGGTTGGGTTTGCCGCCCTTCGACCCGGACGCGACCCGCATCTGGGTGAGTTCCAGTGCCAGCAGGTCGTTTTCGGCTTCGGCGACCCGGGCGGCGAACAGGGGATCGTCGAGCAGGCCGCTGTCGGCTGCGCGCTGCTTGACATCGGCAAGCCGGACCTTGGTGCGGCCTACCTGGGCGATACCGGTGCGCTCGTTGCCTAACAGGAACTTCGCGTAGCTCCAGCCTTGGTTCTCTTCTCCGACAAGCTGATCGGCGGGCACCCGGACGTCCTCGAAGAACACCTCGTTGACTTCAACGCTGCCGTCGATCAACTTGATCGGGCGCATCGTGATGCCGGGGGTGTCCAGATCGATGAGCAAAAACGAGATACCGGCCTGCTTTTTTGGTGCCTGGGGGTCGGTGCGGACCAGGCAGAAAATCCAGTCGGCGTATTGGCCAAGCGTCGTCCACGTCTTCTGCCCATTGACGACGTAGCTGTCGCCGTCGCGCAATGCCGTGGTGCGCAGCGATGCCAAATCCGAGCCGGCTTCCGGCTCGGAGAACCCCTGGCACCACCAGATGTCCAGGCTGGCCGTCGGCGGGAGGAACCGTTGCTTGATCTCTTGTGAGCCGAACTCGGCGATCACCGGGCCGACCATCTTGGCGTTGAAGTTCAGCGGCTCCGGCACGCACGCCAGCTGCATCTCGTCCAGCCAGATCTGATGCTGGGCCGGCGTCCAGTCTTTGCCGCCCCATTCGACGGGCCAGCCGGGCACCGCGAGCCCGTGCTCATTGAGGATTTTGTGGCTGGTCGCGATGTCGTCGCGACCGAGTCCTTCGCCCGAGCGAGTCCGCTCGCGGATTTCCGCCGGAATCTTCGTCGTATAGAAGGTGCGCAGCTCGTCGCGGAAGGCGGCTTCGTCCGGTGTGAGCGCCAGTTGCATGGCAGTCTCCTCTGCTGGATCCGACGGTCCCTCGCATGCACGTTATCCGCAGGCCCGACCAACCAGTCAGGCGGCTCGGTGATCAGGCGATTGTGCACAGTTGGCAGCCTGTCCACAGCCGGGGCGGGCCGGGCCCCGCGGCGGGCCCGACGCGACGGTCGGCGCGCCTACGGTCGGCGGCATGCGCACAGAACTACCCGCCGAGCGACTGCACCGACGGCTCGGGGCCCAACCTGCCAGCGATGCTGACGACGCCGACACCGACCCGAACTCGCTGCTGCCGCGGTGGCTCCCGGACGGCTCCGCCGAGGGTGGCTGGATCGCCAAGGTGCGTGCCGACCCGGGCCGCGCCGGCGCCGTCGCATTGGCCGCGATAGCGGCGATCGCGGTGCTGGTCGCCATCTTCACTTTGATGCGTGACCAGCCGGCGCCGGTTCGATCGGCGAAACTGCCGCCGGTCGAGGCCGTGTCGTCGTCGAGCCGCGGCTCGAGCCCTGGTGCGACGGCCAAGCCGGACCAACCGGTTGTGGTCAGTGTGGTGGGCCTGGTCCACACCCCCGGGCTGGTCACGCTGGCGCCGGGCGCGCGGATTGCTGACGCGCTGAAAGCCGCCGGCGGCACGACCGACGGTGCCGACACCGTCGGGCTCAATATGGCCCGCCAGGTTGATGACGGTGAGCAGATCGTGGTCGGGATCGCACCCGTCAAGGGACAGCCGCCGGCGTTGGGCAGCTCAGTGAGCTCCGGCACGGCCAGCCCGAGCCCGCCGAGCGCTGGGTCTCATCCAGGTCGTCCGGGTCGTGCGGACAAACCCGGACGGTCCGCGACGGTCAACCTGAACACCGCAACGGTTCAGCAGTTGGATGCGCTGCCAGGGGTCGGGCCGGTGACGGCGGCTGCGATCGTGGCCTGGCGGGATGCCAACGGCAAGTTCACCAGCGTCGACCAACTCGCCGAAGTCGACGGCATCGGCCCCGGGCGTCTGGAAAAGCTGCGTTCGCTGGTTCGTGTCTAAGCCCGGTGCAGCAGCCCTCCGGTGACGACGACGCGACGGCTCAGTCAACGCGCCACTCCTCCTCATCGCTGAGCTCTGCATCGTCGTCGGCGCGGCTCGATGCACGTCTGGTACCGGCGGCGTTGACCAGTTGGGTGGTCACGGCGGCGGGCATCTGGTGGCCGATCGGCAGCCTGGTCGGGTCGATGTGTGCGGCCGGGGGTGCGCTCGGCGTGCTGTTGTGGCGGGCCGGACAGCGAAACCAGCGGATGCGGGCCATCGGTGTCGGCCTCATCGCCGTTGGCGTCGTCGGTGCGGGCTTCGGGTTCGCGATCGCGGTGCGCGCCAACGCAGTCGCTCGCCACCCGGTCGCCGCGGCGTTCGGAACGACGGCGCAGGTGATGGTCACACCCACTGAAAGCCCAGTGGCGGTGGGTCGCAGCCGGCTGATGTTCCGTGCCACATTGCAGCAACTCCGAGACGACCAGATCTCGGGCCGCGTGGTGGTTTTCGCGCCGGCCCGCGACTTCAGCGCGGTGATGGTCGGTCAGCCGATGCGCTTCCGTGCCCGAATCGCTCGCCCCTCCCGACACGACCTGACGGTGGCGGCGGTGACCGCGATCGGGGAGCCGACGCTGGGTCAGGCCGGGCCGGTGCACCGGGCTGCGCACGCCGTCCGCGCCGCATTCGCTGCCACGGCTCGTCGAGTGCTGCCCGCGGACCAAGCGGCGATGCTGCCCGCGCTGGTGCTCGGCGACACTTCGACGGTGAACACGACGACCAGCCAAGAATTCCGCGCGGCCGGATTGACACATCTCACAGCGGTTTCCGGGGCCAATGTGACGATCGTGTGCGGAGCGGTGCTGTTCACGTCGCGGCTGATCGGACCGCGGGTGGCGGTGGCGCTGGCCGGTGTCGCCCTGGTGTTGTTCGTCATCGTGGTGCAGCCGACGGCCAGCGTGCTGCGTGCGGCGGTGATGGGCGCGATCGCACTGGTGGGTGTGTTGTCTTCGCGTCGGCGGCAAGCCATTCCGGCTCTCGCCGCAACGGTGCTGGTGCTGATGGTCGTCACCCCACAGCTGGCCGTCGACGTGGGCCTCGCGCTGTCGGTGGTGGCGACGGCCGCGCTGGTGGTGATCGCGCCGATCTGGTCGAGGCGTCTGGTGGCGGTCGGCTGGCCGAAGCTATTGTCGGACGCCGTCTGCGTCGCGTGTGCCGCGCAGTTGGTGACGGCACCGCTGGTTGCCGGGATCTCGGGTCGGGTGAGCCTGGTGGGCGCCGCAGCCAATCTCGCCGTGGCGGCGCTGATCGCGCCGATCACCGTGCTGGGTAGTGCTGCGGGCGCGCTGTGCTTGTTCTGGCCGACCGGGGCGCAACTGCTGATCCGGTTCACCGGGCCCGCACTGTGGTGGGTGCTGCGGATCGCGCATTGGGCCGCCGGTGTGCCCGCCGCCAACATGCCGGTTCCTTCTGGGATCTCGGGTGTTCTGCTGGTCGGCGCCGCCGCGATCCTGACCGCGGTGTTGTGGCGGCGGCGATGGTTTCGGGTCGGGATGGCGGCCGCTGCCGCCGGGCTACTCGCCTGGTCGCTGTCGGGTCTGTTGGCAGGGGGCGGCGGGACTGTCGGCCGCACATGACACGATCGAAGGCGTGAGCCAGCAGGTTTCGGCGTTGCATCTCGTACTGGGTGATGAGGAGCTGCTGGTCGAGCGCGCTGTCGCGGACGTGCTGCGGTCGGCGCGGCAGCGGGCCGGCACCGACGATGTTCCGGTGAACCGGCTGCGTGCCGGCGAAGTCGGTGTCTACGAGCTGGCCGAATTGCTGAGCCCGTCACTGTTCGCCGACGAGCGGGTGGTCGTCCTGGAAGCCGCGGGGGAGGCGGGTAAAGAAGCCGCGGAGTTGATCGCCAACGCCGCCGCGGACATCCCATCGGGCACCGAACTCGTGGTCGTGCATTCAGGTGGCGGGCGAGCCAAGGCGCTGGCCAGTCAGCTGCGCGCGCTTGGCGCACAGGTTTATCCGTGCGCGCGTATCACCAAGGCGAGCGAGCGTGTTGACTTCGTCCGCAAGGAATTTCGCTCGCTGAAGGTCAAGTCCGACGAGGACACGGTCAGCGCGCTGCTGGACGCAGTGGGCTCTGATATCCGCGAACTCGCCTCGGCCTGTTCGCAATTGGTCGCCGACACCGGTGGCCGGGTCGATGTCGCCGCGGTGCGGCGCTATCACGGTGGCAGGGCTGAAGTGAAGGGATTCGACATCGCCGACAAGGCGGTGGCCGGCGATGTCGAAGGCGCGGTCGAGGCGCTGCGGTGGGCAATGATGCGCGGCGAACCGCATGTGGTGTTGGCCGACGCGTTGGCTGAGGCCGTGCACGCCATCGGCCGAGTGGGCCCACTTTCCGGTGACCACTACCGGTTGGCCGCCGAAGTCGGGATGCCGCCCTGGCGGGTGCAGAAAGCGCAGAAGCAGGCCCGGCGCTGGTCCCGCGACATGGTGGCTACCGCGATGAGGTTGGTGGCGGCGCTGAACGCCGACGTGAAGGGCGCAGCCGCCGATGCCGACTACGCGCTGGAAGCGGCGGTGCGAAAAGTCGCCGAGCTAGTATCCGGTGACGATGCGGGCCGGAAGGCCCGAGGAGGAGCCGGATAGTTGAGGTGGAGCCGGCGACCCGGGTCGGTAGAGCTCAGAGCTTGTTGAGGGCGTGCGCCAGCGCTGACTTCTTGTTGGCCGCCTGGTTCTTGTGGATTACGCCCTTGCTGGCTGCCTTGTCCAACTTCTGGCTGGTGGCGACCAGCAGTTCGGCGGCCTTGTCCTTCTCGCCGGCGGCGGCGGCCTCGCGGAATGCGCGGACAGCCGTGCGAAGCGACGATTTCACCGACTTGTTGCGCAGTCGGGCGCGCTCGTTCGTACGGTTGCGCTTCTGCTGCGACTTGATGTTGGCCACGCGTTAATTCCTTCGACGTAAAATTTTGAGCGGCTTGTGGAGTCACGGTTTGCCCTGGCGTTTCGGCGCACAGGCAACGGCTGTTCAGGGTATCAGTCCGCGGTGCAATCCCCCAAAGCGGAGGCCTTTGGCCTGCAGAAACGGCGTGTGTGATGCAGCATGGGAGGGTGGCCCTTCGAACTGTGCCCGTCGAGACGAGGCGGCGGCCGCGCGGCGAATCCTCGCCCACGCAGCGCTATGAGCCGATCTTCGACGGCTACAACTCAGCCAGCAGTTACGGCGAGGCCTTCGATGAGATGTTCGACGCTGCGGGCAACGTTCGCGGTCCGTACAAGGGCATTTACGCCGAGCTTGCGCCGTCGGATGCTTCCGACCTCGAAGCCCGCGCCGAGGCGCTGAGCCGGGCCTTCAGCGATCAGGGCATCACGTTCTCGCTGTCCGGTCAGGAGCGGCCGTTTCCGCTGGACCTGGTCCCGCGGGTGATCTCGGCCGCTGAGTGGACGCGGCTGGAGCGTGGCATCACCCAGCGGGTCAAGGCCCTCGAGTGCTACCTCGATGATGTCTACGGTGATCAGGAGATCCTCAACGACGGAGTGATTCCGCGCCGGCTGGTCACCTCCTGTGAGCACTTCTATCGCCAGGCCGCCGGCATCGTGCCGCCCAATGGCGTGCGCATTCACGTCGCCGGCATCGACCTGATCCGCGACGAAAAGGGAAGCTTCCGCGTCCTGGAGGACAACCTGCGCTCGCCGTCGGGTGTGTCCTATGTGATGGAGAACCGGCGCACGATGGCGCGGGTCTTTCCCAACTTGTTCGCCACCCACCGGGTGCGCGCCGTCGACGACTATGCGGCGCACCTGCTGCGCGCGCTTCGCAAGTCGGCGGCCACCAACGAAGCCGACCCGACCGTCGTCGTATTGACCCCCGGGGTGCACAACTCGGCTTACTTCGAGCACTCGCTGTTGGCCCGGCAGATGGGCGTCGAGCTGGTCGAAGGTCGCGACCTGTTCTGCCGCGACAACCAGGTTTACATGCGCACCACCGAAGGCGAACGTCAGGTCGACGTCATCTACCGGCGCATCGACGACGCGTTCCTGGATCCGATGCAGTTCCGCCCCGATTCGGTGCTCGGCGTTGCCGGCCTGCTCAACGCTGCCCGAGCCGGCAACGTGGTGATCTCCAGCGCCGTCGGCAACGGGGTCGGCGACG